>CAMWKZ010000044.1 GCA_947174945.1 uncultured Prevotellaceae bacterium
GTCGGCCGCGTCTTATGTTTATAAGAGACAGGTCAGAAGGCCGGCGGACACGATGCCCGCATCGAGAGCGACGGCAGGTTCCGTGCCAAGTTCACGGTCGGCAATGCCCAGCTGTGGTCGCCCGAGACCCCAGCCCTGTATAGCCTGAAGGTGCAGCTGCTGGGTGGCGACAACAAGGCACTGCTGGATGCAAAGGAAGTCAAGACAGGTATTCGCACCGTCCGAGTGAGCCGCGAGCATGGCTTCCAGCTGAACGGCGTGTCGCGCAAAATCAAGGGCGTATGCCTGCACCACGACTTAGGCCCCTTGGGCGCAGCCGTTAACAAGACGGCGCTCATACGTCAGATACTCATGATGAAGGAGATGGGCTGCGACGCCATCCGCACTTCGCACAATATGCCCTCAACGTGGCAGATGGAGCTTTGCGACTCGCTGGGCATGATGGTCATGGCCGAGTCGTTCGATATGTGGGCCGCGCCCAAGTGCAAGAACGGCTATTCACGTTTCTTCAAGGAGTGGGCGGTGAAAGACCTCACCAATCTGCTGCTGAACCACCGCAACCATCCCTCGATAGTGATGTGGTCGATAGGCAACGAGATACCCGAGCAGGGCAGCGACGAAGGCCGTCTGCTCAGCATCCAGTTGCAGGGCCTCTGTCATGCGCTCGACCCCACGCGCCCCGTCACACAGGGCTTAGACCGTGTGGACAACGCCTTGGCGAGCGGTGTCGCAGCGACGATGGACGTGCCGGGCTTCAACTACCGACTGCCTAAATACGAGAAGGGCATTAAGCTGTTGCCCCAAGGATTCCTGTTAGGCTCCGAGACCGCCTCTGCCGTTTCCTCGCGCGGTGTCTATAAGTTCCCCGTTGCGCCCACGGACAACTCGCAGTACTCGTCCTATTCGTCCAAGTATGACCCCACGGCATACCGCCGTGCCGACGGTCAGTGCTCGTCATACGACGTGGAGCACTGTGCGTGGTCGAACCTGCCCGACGACGACTGGCGCTATCAGGATGACTACCCCTGGGTGATAGGCGAGTTTGTGTGGACGGGCTACGACTACTTAGGCGAGCCTACGCCCTACGACGACTACTGGCCTGCGCGCAGCAGTTACTTCGGCATCTGCGACTTGGCGGGCCTGCCCAAAGACCGCTACTGGCTGTACCGCTCGAAGTGGAACACACAGTCGCACACCGTTCACCTGCTGCCCCACTGGACGTGGCCGCAGCGCAAGGGCAAGGTGACGCCCGTCTACTGCTACACTGACGGCGTGGAGGGAGAGCTGTTTGTGAACGGCAAGAGCCAAGGGCGCGTGCGCAAGAACCCCGCCGAGCGGCTGGACCGCTACCGCCTGCGCTGGAACGACGTGAAGTATGAGCCGGGTGAAATCCGCGTGGTGGTGTATGATGCGCAGGGCAACCAGATAGGCGAGGACGTGCAGCGCACGGCTGGCAAGGCCGCGAGGTTGGTGGCTCAGGTGGAGCAGCAGCACAGCGAGGCCAACGGTGAAGACCTGATATACGTCACCGTCTCGGCTCAGGACAAGCAGGGTGTCTTCGTGCCTACGTGCGATGCGAACCTGACGTTCAGCGTCAGTGGCGAGGCCCGCTTCGAGGCCGCCTGCAACGGCGATGCCACATCGCTGCAATCGTTCAGGCAGCCCGAGATGCGACTGTTCAATGGTCAGCTGGTGGTAGTCCTGCGCACCACGCAGCAGGCAGGCCGCGCCACGCTGACCATCAAAGACCAGCGGGGCCGTATGAAACCCGCCGTTATAACACTGCAAACCTATTAAAACAGCCTGTCTATGAAGAGATTATCGCAACTATTGTTACTATGCAGCCTGAGCGCAGTCTGCCTTGCGCAGCAGCCGTTCTGGCTGGGAGCCGACATCAGCGGCACGACCGCACTGGAGGCCAAGGGTACACAGCTGCGCAACGCCAAGGGTGAGCCGCGTGAGAACACGGCACTGATGCGCGAGCTGGGACTGAATGCCGTGCGGTTGCGCGTGTGGGTCAACCCCGCCGAACACGGCAACTTCTGCAACAAGGCCGACGTGGTGCGCATGGCCCGACGCGCCAAGGACTGGGGCATGGCCGTGATGGTGGACTTCCATTACAGCGACTACTGGGCCGACCCTGCCAAGCAGAACATTCCCGCCGAGTGGAAAACACTGGACTACGAGGCGATGAAGAAGGCGCTGGCCGACCACACGCGCGACGTGCTGGAGGCCATCAGACAGGCTGGGGTAGAGGTGCGCTGGGTGCAGGTGGGCAATGAGACCACCCACGGGTTCCTATGGCCCGTAGGCCGCGCCGAGCAGAATATGCGCCAGTATGCTGGGCTGACCGATGCCGGCTATCAGGCCGTGAAGGCCGTCTACCCGCAGGCCGAGGTCATCGTCCACTTGGACGGCGGTTGCGACCCTAAGCGTTACGACTTCATCTTCGACGGCTTGCAGCGTTACAAGGCCCGCTTCGACATGATAGGAGTGAGCATCTACCCCTACTGGGACATGAAGGCCAGGCTCACACGGTCGTGGCAGGAGACGGTGGAGCGCGCCACGGCCAACATCAACCGCCTGTGGACGAAGTACCGCAAACCGCTGATGGTCGTGGAGACGGGCGTGGAGGCCAAGAAGCCCGAGGAGGGCAAGCAGATAATGGCTGCCATCATCGACGCATCGAAGCACAAGACCAACGGCCACTGCGAGGGCGTATTCTACTGGGCCCCCGAGCTGGAGGGGCACTATCCGCTGGGAGCCTTCAACGGTGGCCGGCCCACCGCCATCATGGAAGCCTTCACGGAGGCAGCCCGCTGAAAGGGCATAAACTGGGTTCAGGGCGTGCGCTCTGAACGTTAAGGGCGACCGCTCCAATCATTAAGGGCGGCCGCCCTTAATCATAAGCACGCCCGCCCCACGACCAGAGGCACCAGCTCGGCACCCCATCGGGAACGGCACTTTACCCCTCACCGAGCCGCTCCTTACCCCTCACGGAGGCACTCGGCACCATGTCCCGAGCGGCTCCGCACCATGTGCCGATACGTTCCGCACCATGCACCGATACGCTCCGCATCGTATGCCGACGTGCTTCGCACCATGCGCCAACGCAGTCCGCACCATGTCCCAACGCCCTCTGCACGCTCCGCCAACGCCCTCCGCTGCATCGGCGGAGCGAACTTTTCGAAGAAAAAACCGCCATTTTGTTGGCGTTTTGACGGAAAAAGCGTACCTTTGCAAGCTATAATACAAAAACTAAGATATAGGTATGAAACATCCATTGCGCAGTGCGGTATGCACCGAAGGTAGAAGAATGGCTGGCGCCCGAGCCCTCTGGGTGGCCACAGGTATGAAACGCGAGCAGTTTGGCAAGCCGATTATCGCCGTCGTCAACTCGTTTACCCAGTTTGTGCCGGGCCATACACACCTGCACGAGATAGGGCAGATTGTACGCGAGGAGATAGAGAAGCTGGGCTGCTACGCCGCCGAGTTTAACACCATAGCCATTGACGACGGCATCGCCATGGGCCACGACGGTATGCTCTACTCGCTGCCCTCGCGCGACATCATAGCCGACTCGGTAGAGTACATGGTGAATGCTCACAAGGCCGATGCCATGATTTGCATATCCAACTGCGACAAGGTGACACCCGGAATGCTCATGGCATCGATGCGCCTGAACATACCCACCGTGTTCTGCTCAGGCGGCCCGATGGAGGCAGGACGCTGGCGCGGCGAGAATGCCGACCTGATAACGGCCATGATTAAAGGGGCAGACCCGTCGGTGAGCGACGAGGACATGCAGCAAATCGAGTCGTGCGCCTGCCCGGGCTGTGGCTCATGCTCGGGTATGTTCACCGCCAACTCCATGAACTCGCTGACTGAGGCTATCGGTCTGTCACTGCCGGGTAACGGCACCATACTGGCCACCCACACCAACCGCATAGAGCTCTTCCGCCAGGCCGCCCGCCAGGTTGTGAAGAATGCGCTGGCCTACTATGAGGACGGCGACGAGAGCGTGCTGCCCCGCAGCATAGCCACCCGTCAGGCTTTCCTCAACGCCATGACGCTCGACATCGCCATGGGCGGCTCCACCAACACCGTGCTCCACCTGCTGGCCGTGGCGCAGGAGGCCGGTGCCGACTTTACCATCAACGACATCGATGCACTGAGCCGTAAGACCCCGTGCCTCTGCAAGCTCGCCCCCAACACGCAGAAGTACAGCGTGCAGGAGTGCAACCGCGCAGGCGGCATACTGGGCATCATGAACGAGCTGGCCAAGGGCGGGCTGATTGACGGCTCGGCTCCTCGCGTCGACGGCATGACACTGGGCGAGGCCATGAAGAAGTACAGCATCGTCGACGGCCCCGTGGCTCCCGAGGCCAACCGCATCTACCAGAGCGCACCGGGCAACCGCTTCTCCACGAAGATGGGCAGCCAGTCGGAGCAGTGGGGCACACTGGACACCGACCGCGCCGAGGGCTGCATCCGCGACCTCGAGCACGCCTATACCAAAGACGGCGGACTGGCCGTCCTCTTCGGCAACATTGCACAGGACGGCTGCGTGGTCAAGACAGCCGGCGTAGACGAGAGCATCTGGCACTTCGAAGGCCCTGCCGTCGTCTTCGACTCACAGGAGGATGCCTGCGAGGGAATCCTCGGCGGTCAGGTCAAGAAGGGCGACTGCGTTGTCATCACCCACGAAGGCCCCAAGGGAGGCCCCGGAATGCAGGAAATGCTATACCCCACGTCGTACATCAAGAGTATGCACATGGGCAAGGAGTGCGCCCTGATTACCGACGGACGCTTCTCCGGCGGCACCAGCGGGCTCAGCATCGGCCACGTCTCGCCCGAGGCGGCAGCCGGTGGCAACATTGGAAAAATCAAGGATGGAGACATCATCGAGATAGACATTCCCAACCGTCGGATTAACGTCCGCCTGAGCGACGCCGAGCTGGAGGCACGCCCCCAGCAGCCGCTGAAGCGCAACCGCACGGTGTCAAAGGCCCTGCGGGCATACGCACAGAGCGTGTCGTCAGCCGATAAGGGTGGAGTAAGAATTATAGAATAGGTATGAAGGAAAAGATTACAGGTTCAGAGGCGCTCATGCGGGCGTTGCAGGCAGAGGGGGTGAAGACCATCTTCGGCTACCCCGGCGGCACTATCATGCCCGTCTACGATGCGCTGTACGACTATACACGAGGTGAGAAGAAGTGTTTCGACCACATACTGGTGCGTCACGAACAAGGGGCCACACACGCAGCCGAAGGCTATGCCCGGGTGTCGGGCGACGTGGGTGTGGCGCTCGTCACCAGCGGCCCCGGTGCCACCAACACGCTGACGGGCGTGGCCGATGCCATGATGGACTCAACGCCGATGGTGGTCATCGCCGGACAGGTACCCATCTCGGCACTGGGCACCGACTTCTTTCAGGAGGTCGACTTGGTGGGTGCGGCACAGCCCATCTCCAAGTGGAGCTACCAGATACGCCATGCCGGCGACATCGCATGGGCCGTCAGCCGTGCGTTCTACATAGCCCGTAGTGGCCGCCCGGGGCCCGTCGTGCTCGACTTCCCCAAGAATGCACAGACGGAGGAAGTGGAGTGGGAGCTTTGCAAGGTCGACTTCGTGCGCTCCTACGTGGCCTATCCGAAGCTGAACCACGCCAAGGTCAGCGAGGCTGCCGAGCTTATCAACAATGCCAAGCGTCCGCTGGCGCTGGTCGGTCAGGGCGTGGAGCTGGGCAATGCGCAGGAGGAGCTGAAGGCTTTCTTGGAGAAGGCCGACATCCCCGCAGGCCGCACCATGCTCGGGCTTAGTGCGCTGCCCTCTAACCACCCGCTCAACGTGGGTATGCTGGGTATGCACGGCAACTATGCCGTCAACCTGAAGGAGCAGGAGTGCGACGTGCTAATAGCCATCGGAATGCGCTTCTCCGACCGCGTGACGGGCAACCTGAAGACCTATGCCAAGCAGGCAAAGGTCATCCATCTGGATATAGACAAGAGCGAGATAGACAAGAACGTGAAGACCGACGTGGCCGTGGTAGCCGACTGCAAGGAGTCGCTGCCCGCCATCACGGCACTGCTGCACGAGGCCGACCACCATGAGTGGCGCAACTCGTTCAAGGCTTTGGACGAGAAGGAGCGCACGAAGGTCATCGAGCCTGCCATCCATCCCGCGCAAGGCCCCCTGCTGATGGGCGAGGTGGTCAATGCCGTTGCCGAGCAGGCACCGAAGGGCACCGTGCTGGTGACGGATGTAGGTCAGAATCAGCTCTTTGCCACTCGATACTTCAAGTATGAGCAGAAGCGAAGCATCTGCACCAGTGGCGGACTGGGCACGATGGGCTACGGAATGCCCGCGGCCATCGGCGCTACGTTTGCCACCGACCGCACCGTCTGCTGCTTTATGGGCGACGGAGGCTTCCAGATGTGCATCGAGGAACTGGGCACCATCATGGAGCAGCAGTCGCCGGTGAAGATGATACTGATGAACAACAACTACTTGGGCAACGTGCGCCAGTGGCAGGATATGTTCTGGCAGCGCCGTAAGTCGTTCACAAGGATGCACAACCCCTGCTACGAGCTAATAGCCCGGGGCTACGGCATTCCCTACGAGGCAGTGACCGAGCGCAAGGACTTGGCTGCCGCCATCCATAGGATGCTGACCACGGAGGGCCCGTTTATACTCGAGTGCGCCATTAAGGAAGACGACGACGTGCTGCCGATGACACCTCCGGGCATGAACGTGGACGATATGATGCTGGAAGTATAATATAATAGGTATGGAAGAGAAGAAACTATATACATTGCTGGTTTACTCGGAGAACATTGCGGGTATCTTGAATCAGATAACGGCTGTGTTTACGCGCCGACAGGTGAACATCGAGAGCCTGAACGTATCGGCATCGAGCATCGAGGGCGTACACAAGTACACCATCACCGCATGGAGCGATGAAGACCAGATAGTCAAGATTACCAAGCAAATAGAGAAGAAGATTGACGTTATCAAGGCTAACTACTTCACCGACGACCAGCTGTTCATCCGCGAGGCTGGCTTGTACAAGCTGCAGACCGACTTGGTGCTGCAAAACCCTGAGATTTCGCGCACCATCCGTCGCCATGAGGCCACGATTACGGAGGTGAACCCCACCTACGTCATCGCGATGAAGAACGGATGCACGGAGGACATCATTTCGCTGTACCATGCACTCAACGAGTTTGGTTGTGTGCTTCAGTACACCCGTAGTGGCCGCATAGCCGTTACCCGCGGCACGCAGGAGCAAGTGAGCGAGTTTCTGGAGGAAAGGGAGAAGCAGCATGGATAAGGTTGGTTGTTATCCTTTCATGTCTGAGCCGTTCCACTGTGATTTCAGTGGGCGTCTCTTTATGGGGCATCTGGGAAACCATCTGCTCAATGCCGCCGACTTCCATTCGTCGGACCGCGGCTTTGGCATGAAGTATCTGATGACCATTCGGCGCTCATGGGTACTGTCGCGGCTGGCCATCGAGATGGACGAGATGCCTGTGCAGTACACCAAGTTTAACGTGGAGACATGGGTGGAGAGTGCCATGCGCTACTTTACCAGCCGCAACTTCCGCGTCGTCGATGATGAAGGCAAGGTGTATGGTTACGGTCGCAGCATCTGGGCAATGATTGACACGGAGACGCGTCAGCCGACGGACATCTTCAGCATCGACAACGGAGCTATCAACAACTGGCTCGTCAGCGACAAGGAGTGCCCCATTGACAAGGGTGGCCGTGTGAAGATGAGCGACGGCGCTGAACTGGTGCGCACCATCGACACCTATTATAATGATGTAGATATCAACGGACATATTAACTCCGTGAAGTATATTGAGCACGTGCTCGACCTGTGGCCTCTGGAGTGGTATCGCACCCACCAGCTCAGGCGTTTCGAGATTGCCTATGTGGCCGAGGCTCATGCTGGCGACCAGCTGGCGTTCTATCAGGAACAGACGGGCGACATGGAATATTGCGTCCGCATTGTCCGCACGGACGGCACGGAGTGCTGCCGTAGCAAGGTTGTATTCAAGTAAGGTTTAGGCATGATTTCAGTAGAGTCCTTACGTGTGGAGTTTGGCGCAAAGCCTTTGTTTGTCGATGCCAGTTTCGTGGTGAACGACCGCGACCGTATTGCCTTGGTGGGTAAGAACGGTGCGGGCAAGTCGACCTTGCTGAAGATTCTCTGCGGATTGCAACAGCCGACGGGCGGCGTGGTCAGTGTGCCCAATGACACGACCGTGGGCTACCTGCCGCAGGTCATGGTTCTGCAAGACGGCACAACGGTGCGCGAGGAGGCGCGGAAAGCCTTTGCCGACCTCACGAAGCTGAAGGAGCGCATTGACCGCATGAACCAGCAGCTGGCCGAGCGCACGGACTATGAGAGTGCCGACTACATGGCACTGGTGGAGAAATTCACACAGGAGCACGAGCGGTATATGCTGATGGGGGCAGAGAACTACGAGGCTGAGATGGAGCGGACGCTGACGGGTCTTGGTTTTGTGCGCACCGATTTCGACCGTCCTACCAGTGAGTTCAGTGGCGGATGGCGTATGCGCATCGAGCTGGCTAAGATTCTGTTGCAGAAACCCGATGTCCTGTTGCTCGACGAGCCTACCAACCATCTGGACATTGAGTCTATTCAGTGGTTGGAGCAGTTCTTGGCTCAGTCGGCCAAGGCGGTAGTGCTGGTCAGCCACGACCGTGCCTTTATTAATAATGTGTCGAACCGCACGCTGGAAATATCCTGTGGGCGCATCGTCGACTATAAGGTGAAGTACGATGAGTACGTCACGTTGCGACAAGAACGTCGCGAACAGCAGTTGCGAGCCTATGAGAACCAGCAAAAGGAGATAGCCGAGATACGCCAGTTTATTGAGACGTTCAGGTATAAGCCCACCAAGTCGAACCAAGTGCAGTCGCGCATCAAGATGCTGGAGAAGATTGTACCCATCGAGGTGGATGAGGTGGATAACTCGGCCATGCACCTGAAGTTTCCCCCTTGCTTGCGCAGTGGCGACTATCCTGTCATTTGCGAGGACGTGGCCAAGAGCTACGGCGACCATACGGTGTTCTCAGGGGTTAACCTGACTATCAAGCGAGGCGAGAAGGTGGCCTTTGTCGGTAGAAACGGTGAGGGTAAGTCTACGCTGGTGAAGTGTATCATGGGTGAGATTCCCTTCGATGGCAACTTGAAGGTGGGACATAACATACAGATAGGCTATTTTGCCCAGAATCAGGCACAGTTGCTGGACGAGAGTCTGACCGTATTTCAGACTATTGACTATGTAGCGAAGGGTGAGATACGCCTGCGCATCAACGATATACTGGGTGCTTTCATGTTTGGCGGCGAGGCATCGGAGAAGAAGGTGAAGGTGCTTAGTGGTGGTGAGCGAAGCCGTCTGGCCATGATTCGACTACTGCTGGAGCCTGTAAACCTGCTGATTCTCGACGAGCCTACCAACCATCTGGACATGGCTTCAAAGGATGTGCTGAAGGAGGCCATCCGTGCTTTCGACGGTACGGCTATTGTCGTCAGCCACGACCGTGAGTTCTTGGATGGGCTGGTCACAAAGGTCTATGAGTTTGGGGGTGGTAAGATGAAGGAGCACTTGGGTGGCATCTATGACTTCCTGCAGTCAAAGAAGATTACGGAGCTATCTCAGCTACAAAGCTCGCTGGGCACTCAAAGTTCCCCAAAAGCCCAAAGCGCACCGAAAGCTCCAAGTTCGCAAAACTATGCCGAGCGTAAGGAACAGCAGAAGCGGGTGCGCAAGGCAGAAAAGGCGGTAGAGGAGGCTGAGCGCAAGATTAGTGATATGGAGCGCAGGCTGAAAGAGCTGGATGAACTGCTGATGAAGCCGGAGAATGACTCGAATATGGAGTTTTTCACGGAATACACCTCTACGAAGAAAGCACTTGACGCAGAGGTGGAACGCTGGGAACAACTCTCAGATGAACTGGAACAGTTATCTATTTAAACAATAAAACAACAATGAAAAAGTTACTGACTATTATGGCATTAGCTACAATGACCGTCGCAACGTCTGCACAGCTTCGTTCAGGCATCAACCTGAATGACCTTGACAAGAGCGTGCGCCCTGCCGACGATTTCTATGAGTATGCCTGTGGCGGATGGATGAAAGCCAATCCGCTGCCTGCTGCCTATTCACGTTATGGCAGTTTCGACCGTCTGGCCGAAGACAACAACAAGCGTATCAACGGTATTCTGAAAGAGCTGCTGGAGAACACTTATCCGCAGGGTAGTGTAGAGCAGCAGCTGAGCGATCTCTACAAGCTGGCTATGGACTCGGTTCGCAGAGAGAAAGAGGGCGTTGCGCCTGTGATGGGAGAAATCAAGGCATTGGAGGCTGCCAAGAATAAAGAGCAGCTTTTCAAGATTCAGCTTTCGATGATGCCTGAGGGCGAGGCAGAGTTCTTTGGAGCCTATATCGGTGCCGATGAGAAGAACGCTGTGGAGAACATCCTGAATATTTATCAGAGTGGCTTGACGCTGGGGCAGAAAGACTACTATGTGGAGAACGACGCAGCCACCAAGAAGATTCGTGAGGCTTATAAGAAGCACATCGTCAATATGTTCCAGCTCTTCGGCTTCAAGAAGGGAGCTGCTGAGAAGAAGATGAAGAACATCCTGAAGGTGGAAACGGCGCTGGCTAAGGTGTCGAAGTCGCAGACCGAATTGCGTGACCCTATTGCCAACTACAACAAGATGACGCTCAAGGAGTTTGAGGCTAAATATCCTCACTTCCAGTTGGAAAAGCAGATGAACGCCAAGGGCATCAAGACAGAGTATATTCAGGAAATGGTAGTTGGCCAGCCTGAGTTTATGGCTGCTGCCGACAAGATTTTCGCTGAGATGACGGCTGCTGAGTATCGTGACGTGATGGAGTGGGGCGTTATCAGCTCTGCTACGGGTTATCTGAACGATGCTGTCCGTGCAGAGAACTTCGAGTTCTATGGCAAGGTGTTCTCTGGTCGCCAGCAGGACCATCCGCTGTGGCGTCGCTCTACCAATCAGGTACAGAGCGTGATGGGTGAGGCTTTGGGCCGCATTTATGTCAAGAAGTATTTCCCTGCTTCCTCTAAGGAGCGTATGAAGACGCTGGTGGAGAACCTTCGAATTGCCTTGGGCGAGCGCATCGCTGCTCAGGACTGGATGGATGACTCAACGAAGGTGAATGCACTGTTGAAGCTCAATACTTTCTATGTAAAGATTGGATATCCTGACCGTTGGACGGACATGACAGCCTTGAAGATTGATGCGAAAAAATCGTACTATGATAATATCAAGGAGTGCCGTCGTTTCTGGACTGCATGGCGCATCAACCATACGGCAGGTAAACCCGTTGACCGTGAGGACTGGCACATGACCCCGCAGACGGTTAATGCTTACTATAACCCAACCACGAATGAAATTTGCTTCCCAGCTGGTATTCTGCAAGTTCCATTCTTCGACCCAACGGCTGACGATGCCTTTAACTATGGTGCTATCGGTGTGGTTATCGGACATGAGATGACCCACGGATTTGATGACCAGGGTCGTCGCTATGACAAGGATGGTAATATGCACGACTGGTGGACGGAAGTGGATGGAAAGAACTTTACAGAACGTACAGACAGGTATGCTGAGTTCTTCTCAAACATTAAGGTGTTGCCTGATTTGAATGCCAACGGTCGGTTGACGTTGGGTGAGAACTTGGCCGACCACGGTGGTCTGCAGGTAGCCTTTACGGCTTACAAGAATGCCACCAAGCGTAATCCGTTGCCTGTGATTGACGGACTGACGGCTGACCAGCGTTTCTTCTTGGCCTATGCAGGAGTGTGGGCTGGCAATATCACGGAGGCTGAAATCCGTAACCGTACCAAGAGTGACCCCCATTCGCTGGGTCGTTATCGCGTCAATGGAGCATTGCCCCATATTGATATGTGGTACGACGCCTTTGGGGTGAAAGAAGGGGACAAAATGTTTATTCCAAAGTCAGAACGTCTGCCTCTTTGGTAAGAAATATTGCCAAAATCGATAAAAATGCCGTCGTAAATATAAATTTACGGCGGTTTTTTGTGCTATTTGTTAGAAAATAGTTATCTTTGCAACACTATTATACTTACTGCTATCATCATGATTGATAATAATCCAAATAATGAACAGACACAGCGGGTAGCTCGCCCTCAACAAGTCTTGGAGCAGACGGTGAGGCCCGAGCAAGCACCCCAGCAGATGCAGATGACACAGCAACAGCAGGCAGCAGGGATGTCTTGCCCCTATTGTGGTGCCATAAACGAGCCAGAGGCTATGTTCTGTGCCCAGTGCGGTCAGCCTATTAGCAAGACGATTTGTCCCCATTGCGGAGCGGATATAGACCCTGATGCCGATTTTTGCGAGACCTGTCATCACTATATCAAGAAAGACGTTTGCTCTTTTTGTGGTTCCCATTTGTCAGGCAACGAGGCTTATTGTCCTGAGTGTGGCAGCCCACGCGGTGGTATTGTTTGTCCTACTTGCCATACGCTGAATGAGTTTGCATTTTGCAAGAAGTGTGGTACTGCACTGACCGAGGGAGCTCGGGCAATGGTGAAGCAGTTACAGATGAACCCTGATTATCAGGAGTTGCTGGAGATTGTTCGTGAGTATTCGCAGTTGGAGAATGCGTTGCCTTATAATTCCGAGCGTGATATTGTTCGTGAACAAATGAATGCAAGGATTCGTGAGCGTGTGCTGACCTTATTGGCAAAGGATGATGGGGTGGAGATTCCCATTATTCCCCCAATGGAGTCGAAGCGTATGACACGTGAAGAACTGGAGGAACAGAAGTCATTCAAGATAAAGATGCTGTCAACGATTTTGGATAAGCTGGCAGTTGCTCCAACACCATCACCAGTGAAGGCGCGTAATTATGCAATGGCCAGTAAGCCTGTGGGTGTGCGTCTGGCGTGGGTTTGCAATTTCAAGCACGCTATGCACAGTAGTCCTTGTGGCTGTGCCAAGCCTCATCTGGGAGGTAAATGGGTTGTGTTAGGGAAAAGTAGTAGTATGGATGAAATTAAAGACGACAAATAAAGTTTTATGGACGCAACCATAAGAAAACCAGATATTACAGCAAATACAAGTGCGACGATTCGCGTAGATTCGGCCTTGTCCCCATCGAATTTCAATGGCAATGTGACAGTCAAGTCTGGTAGTCAGCAGCAGCAGGAAAGAAAGCCCATTACGAGCGACTTTGTATTGAAAGGTCGTGTCTATCGTGGCATCAAGTGCCTTAGTGACAATTCTGGCGAAGCTCAGGTGTTCTTGGTAGAAGGCGATGAAGGCATGATGGTGTTGAAGATTTACTATCCTAACTTCACCATCAAGAAAACACTGATGCGTATCATCCAGAACTTCAGCATAGAGATGGTCGTCAAGGTAATAGACTACGGTAAGACCTATGTTGATGGTAAGAATCGTGACTATGAACTGATGGAATATCTGCGTGGCGGAACGCTTGCAGAGTACGACATTGATGGTGACTTCAACCAGTTCCGTCGAATTGCCTTACAGGCAGTGGCTGCTCTGGCTTATTGCCACAACAATAATGTGATACACAAGGACATCAAACCCAGTAATTATTTCTTCCGTGACATAGAGCATAAGGAAGTTGTATTGGGTGACTTCGGCATATCGAGTGTGACGGAAGGTGAAGAGGGAATGCACCGTACAACTCAGGCTCGCACCCCAGTTTATGCAGCTCCAGAGATGTATAACGATGTGATTGACGGTGAGGTGGAGATTACGCCCGCTGTCGATTTCTATTCACTTGGTATTACGCTGATGACACTCTGGTTGGGAGAAAACCCGCTGAATCAGAATGAGCGTGTCATGATGCGCAAGAAGAACGAGGGACGTCTGCCACGTATCAACGAACTGCCTGACCGCGTGAAAATGATAGTTCAGGGTCTGACCGCTGTCAATCCACAGAATCGCTGGGGATATGACGAGGTGGAGCGCTGGTTCTTAGGTGAGGATGTGAAGGTGGATGTCTCATCCCCGATGTTGAAGTATCGCAGCTTCGTTGTCGACCCCGAGCAGAATTTGGTGGCCGACAATGTGCATGAGCTGATTCCTTTGCTGATAGACAATGAGCGGCTGGCTATTAACTATCTCTACAATGGTCGTATTGCTGGCTGGTTAGAGCAGTGTGGTAATGTGAAACTGAGTTCTGCAGTCAAGGATATTGTCGTTAACCGTTATCCCGCAGACCAACATGCCGGACTGATGGCTGCCGTCTATGCGATGGAGCCTGCTTATCCCTATAAGGATGTTTGTGGTAATCTATGTGATGATATTCATAGTGTTGCTATCTCTGTATTGAGCTATCAGAATGAATATGCGCTGGCTTTGAAGAACCCCAACGATAGTCTCTTCCTTTATGTAGAGTCACATACCAAGGCAGACATCAGCCGCATTCGTAGCTATTTTGCTCCTGAGAGTCAGTTGGATATTCGTATTGCCATATTAAAGGCAGTCTACGAGATAGACAAGGAAATACCGTTCTTAGCCAAGTACCCTTCTATGACACTGGAGGAAATCGTTTACTCCTTTGGTCATAAGGATTGTTCGGATGATGAATGGGTAAGTCTGTGTGATGGTCGCCTGTTATCGTGGATGTATTGCCATGAGGACAAAATGGCTTGTGAGGCTTTGCGAATCATGACAAATGGGCAGCAGCCTACACGCTCGTTGGCCTATAAGGTATTGTATAATATAGACCGAGAGGCAGCTTTTGACTTGCGCGATGCCAATACGCCAGAAAAGGTTGGCGAGGTGTTGTGTGAGCAGATGAGGAGCTGGCAGCGTCTGAGTGACGAGGAGTTTGCCGAGAAGATTGACGATTATGCCAATCCAGACGGACGCTTTGCTTACTTTGCACAACTTCATGGCTGGTTTGAACAGCTGGGGCAGGCACGGGCTTGCTTTGACCTGAAGAGTGAGGAAAACCGTGGCCGTCTGAGTGCATACGACCTTCGTACAGCGGCCTATCGTTTCTGCCGTATCTTGGGAGCAACTCCCACATACCTGCTGGAAAATGGTATTGAACTGAAGAATGGTGCCGATTTCGACCGTTTGGCTCATCGTCCAGCTTTGCTGCCCGAGATTAGACGAGGTGCATTAAGCCAGTGGATGTCGGTGTTCTATCATGAAGACCCTAATCAGGAATTTAGCGAAACCTATAGCTACGAGCGGATGCTGGAGACATGGGTGCTTGACTTGGGCGAGATAGACCAGAACCAGAAATACTACAAGCGTTACATCAATGCGAAGGACGAAACAGCCAGAAAGTATAAAGAGGTACGCTCTGGCTACCAGCGGGCAAAGGCAAAGGAGGAGGCTTGGCGCATCGTGTTCTATGTATTGTGTGGCTTATGGATAGGAGCATTGCTCTTGTTTGGTGTTGCTCAACGTCACTATGTACTGGAGCATTACTTCTTGACCATCCTGCTGCCATTGGGTGGTATGTCAGCCCTCATCGTAGGAATGCGAGCCTATTTCCGAGGCTACGGTTTTGTGCTCTCTTGTCTGTGGGGACTGTTGGGCTACTTGTCAGCCTACCTTCCGTTGTTTGCATTACGGTATGTCTATACGTCGCACTATAGTCTGTTTGTGCCTGCCGTCATTGCTATTACCTTATTATATATGCTTATCTGCCACATGACTGATTTCCGTGGCGACTCGAAGAGTGATAACCAGCTTATCAATGAGGTAATGGAAGACGATATTAAGTCAACCTTACTGGAACCACTCTTTTACACCTTCAGGCAGAAGTCGTTCAAGTTTAAGGGCTCTAAGTTCAATATGCTTGACGATGTGGCCAATCAGATTCGCTCTATCAGTGGCGAGTCAGTGCTCCACTACGTCATGTGGAGTGTCATGGTAGGCCTGTTCCTCATGGAGATGGTGATACTAAGCCCGAAGCTGCTGAACCGTCATCCAGAAGTAGACAAAGTGAAAGCCACTTCGAGTGAGGTAGTAAAACATATACAAAAGGAAGCAAAGTAGCATGGTTTGCGAGCATTGTCATAAAGAAAACCGTTCTATAGCGAAATTTTGTAAGTGGTGTGGCCAGCCGCTCTCCGCGCACAACTTGCTCGACCGCATGGTCGGGCTTGTTGAGGTGAAGAAGCAGATGAAGACGGTTGTCGACACCTACACCTATCTGCACTCTCGCAAGGACATCATGAAAGTCCGACTGAGTGTCAATACTATTATAATAGGTGAGACGGGTACGGGAAAGACTGCTCTGGCCGAAATCATACGTGACTATTTCTATCAGCACAAGATTATCGACAAGCCCAAGTTGACAATGGTTGATGCGGTAGACTATCAGCGCTTTGTAGACAAGTGGGACGACAATGTTAAGAAGGCGAAAGGAGGTATTCTGTTCTTTGACAATGTGCAGAAGCTACTGCCCGACCGTTACTCCAATCAGGTCAATCCGCTTGATAAGTTGTTTGTCGAGATGGACAAATGGGACGAGAATCCCATTGTCATCATGGCCGGACTGCCCAAGGGACTGGATGACTTCCTGACCGCCAACCCTGCAGCCCAGAATCGCTTTAAGTACACTTTCCGTCTGCCAACCCCTACTTATCAGGAGTTGTGTGATATTTGCAAGATGGAGCTGCGCACCAAGTACGGCATTGCTGCCTATACGCCAGAGGCCGAACACAAGTTGCAGCGGTTCTTCCAATACCAGCTGAAGACAAAAGACGAAACCTTCGGCTATGCTCATGTGGCTATCAAGACGGCAGAGGACATCTTTACCTCGTTCATCAGCCGTGGTGTCGACGCTGTCATGGTTGAGGAACAAGACATCCGTGGCTATGTGCCCGAGGAGCGTTCGTTAGAGGATATCCTTGGCGATATGAATCGCTATATTGGCATGGACGAGGTGAAAAAGGTAGTCCGTGAGATAGCATTCACCGTTCACAACAATGTACAGCGTGTCCAGCGTGGACTGGGTGAGCAGGAGAAGATGGGCATTCACATCGTCCTGACGGGTAATCCGGGTACGGGTAAGACCACTATCGCCCGCAAGTTAGGCGAGATACTGGAGGCTATCGGTTATCTGGATAGCGGTCATGTTGTGGAGGCCGACCGTGCCAAGATGGTCAGTCCCTATCAGGGCGAGACGCCGAAGGTGGTCGACCGCCTATGCGATAAGGCGATGGGGGGCATCTTGTTTATTGATGAAGCCTATACGCTGGCTCCCCTCAGTCAGAGTGGTGAGCGTGATAATCAAGGCGCACAGGCTTTGGAACAGCTGATGAAGCGCATGGAGGACGACCGAGGCAAGTTTGTCGTTATCGCAGCAGGCTATCGCACAGAGATGGAGAACCTGTTCCGCATCAACGTAGGCTTCCGCAGTCGCTTTAGCTATTTCCTTAATATCGATGACTATACGCCCAACCAGCTCTTCCAGATAATGGAAATCTTTGCCAAGGAGAAGAGCTACTTGTTCTCGCCCGAGGCCAAGGAACTGGCACTTAAAATGATAACCGAGATGTACAATGCCCGTGAGAAGGACTTTGCCAACGGGCGTACAATGCGCCAGCTCTTTGACAAGATATGTGCCAAACAGGCCGAGCGCCTGCAGAGTGTTGACATCTCGACGATTTCCAACGAAGAGTTGATGACCATTACGGCCAGTGACATACCCTACGAGGCTCCGAAGACAGTTGACTATACGGATTGTTTGGCCAAACTTGACGGTATGGTTGGACTGGCTGCTGTCAAGAAGGAGATTTCCAATCTGGCTGCCTTCCTTAACCTGCAGGTGCGCCGCGGAGAGACTGATACGTTTCAGGGCAAGCACTATGTCTTTACGGGTAATCCGGGTACTGGTAAGACCACCGTGGCACGCATCATGGCCGACGTGTTCCGCACGCTGGGCATCCTGTCGCGCGGGCAGTTGGTTGAGGCCGACCGCTCCAAGTTAGTGGCAGGCTTCTCGGGTCAGACAGCCATCAAGACCAATCAGCTCATTGACTCAGCGATGGGCGGGGTCCTGTTTATTGACGAGGCCTATACGCTGAAGTCAAGCGACCAAGACAGCTTTGGCGCCGAGGCTATTGATACGTTGTTGAAGCGACTGGAGGACGACCGTGGCAAGTTTATCTGCATCGTGGCGGGCTATACCGACCAGATGCACGACTTCATTGATACGAACCCGGGACTGAAGAGCCGCTTCACGCAGACCATCCACTTCGATGACTATACGCCCGACGAGCTGACCCAGATATTCATCAATCTGGCCAAGGGCAAGAACTTTACCGTCGACGAGGAGACCGAGGGAGCCGTCCATCGGCAGTTTGAGCAACTCTACCTGCGTCGCGACAAGAACTTTGGCAACGCCCGCGAGGCTCGCCGTATCTTCGACCAGGCAGTGGAGAAGCAAAGCCAGCGTCTGGTGACCGAGATGAACAACCCCGACTTCAACAACGACGATATGTACCGCATCACGTCGGCTGACCTGCCGACGGCCCAAGGCGGACAGGCACGCCCGTTGGATGAAGTGCTCAACGAGCTTGACGACTTCATCGGAATGCGCTCCGTCAAGAACATGATACGCCGCATGGCCGTTCAGAGTATGTTTATGAAGCAGCGCGCTGCAATGGGTGCCGGCAAGGTGCAGCAGATGTCGATGAACTTTATCCTGACAGGTAACCCCGGTACGGGTAAGACCTCGATAGCCCGCAAGATGGGCGAGGTGCTACAATCGATGGAGATACTGCCCACCAGTCGCGTCATCGAGGCCAGTCGTGCCACGCTGGTAGGAAAGTACATGGGCGAGACCCCGAAGATAGTCAATAGTATGTGCGACAAGGCGATGGGTGGCATCCTGTTCATTGACGAAGCCTATACGCTGTCGGCAGAGAACGACCAGTATGGCAAGGAAGCTATCGACACCCTGATGAAGCGCATGGAGGACGACCGTGGCAAGTTCGTCGTCATTGCCGCCGGTTACAAGGACGAGATGGAAACCTTCCTCGCTGTCAATCCGGGGCTGGCCAGCCGCTTCACCCATAAGATGCACATCGACGACTACAACGAGGATGAACTGCTGGCTATCTATAAGAAGATGGCCTCGAAGGACAATTACAAGTTGTCGCCCGAAGCCGAGTTCAAGCTCATGGACTTAATCTGTCGCAAGGTTATCAATAAGAGCAACTCGTTTGGCAATGCCCGCGAGATGCGCAATATGCTGGATGCCACCATTCAGCAGCTCTCCATACGTGTCAGCAGCCTGCCGCCGGCAGAGCTTACACAGGAGACCTATCAACTGATTATGCCAGAAGATATTAAGGAAGAACTATGATTATCTGCCCAAGTTGCAAAGAAGAGATAGATGACGGTTCGCACTATTGCGACCAGTGTGGCCAAGAGCTGGTTTACTGCGGCAGCTGCGGTCGTGTGGGAATGGGCCGCCGCTGCACGTACTGCGGTGGTCTGATGCTCAGTGCCGACGAGGTGCAGCACCAGCGCTCCCAGTCGGTGGCTCCTGCCTCTGCCGCCTCTGGCAACCCTGTTGCCCAGCCGCTGACGCAGATGCCATACAGCGCGCCCGACAATTTGCAGATGCCCGTACAGAGTGGCTTGCCCACGTTGACGCTGTACAACCCCACGCTCGACATTCGCATGGTAGGTATCAACAACGCCATCATTGGCCGCCGTGAGGGCCCCTACCAGCAGGTGTTTGCAAACAATATGTATGTTTCGGGCATCCATGCCCAGCTGATATACAAGCCCGTTGAGGGGTGGTGCATCATCGACAAGCATTCGTCCAACGGCACCAAGCTGAACCAGCGCAGCATACTGCCCGACGTGCCTATGAGCATCAAGGGTGGCGACATCGTTACGCTGGCAAACATTAACTTACAAGTAAGTATTAATTAGGAATGAGTAGAATAGTGTTAACGGCAGCCAGCCGTGTTGGTCATGTCAGGAGCAACAACGAGGACATGGTGCTGGCTTACGATAGATTTGTACGCAGCGACGCTTATCAGACGGAGTTCATGACTGAGAACACCGACCGCTTTGTCGTTGCGCTGGCCGACGGAATGGGCGGCCACAATGCTGGCGAGGTGGCCAGCGAAGAGACCCTCTCCAATCTGAAGTTCTTTATCGAGGACTTGCCTCGTGGACTGGCTTCGGGCGAGTTCTACGAGATGGTGCAGGAGTGGATGCAGTCCATCAATCAGATTATCAATTCGCGTGGACTGGTAGACCGCTCTCTGTTGGAGATGGGTACCACGCTGGTGTGCGTCCTCTACTACGGTGGCAGGTTCTATTGGGGCAACTGTGGCGACAGCCGCCTGTACCGACTGCGCGACGGCCAGCTGACCCAGCTGTCGACCGACCATTCGTATAACAACGGCGATGGCAGCCAGAAGCACTGCAACATCATCACCAACTGCATTGGGGCAGGCATCAAGGACTTGTATCTGGATATGTTCGAGTTTACCGACGACGTGCGCTCCGGCGATACCTATATGCTCTGTTCTGACGGGCTGAACGACATGGTGCCCGACAGCACTATAGAGCACCTGCTGAGTAAGGGCTGCACGGCCAACCAGCTTTGCGAGGCAGCCATTGAGAAGGGCGGCTACGACAATGTGTCGACCTGCGTCTTCCATATTGATTAACCCCAGATGAAGGAAACTACTATATGCCACTAAGACTGCCAGATAAGCTGCCTGCCATTGAGCTGCTGAAGCACGAGAACATCTTTGTGATGAACGACTCACGTGCGCACATGCAGGACATCCGTCCGCTGAAGATTGTCATCCTCAACCTGATGCCGCTGAAGATAACTACCGAGACCGACCTCATCCGTCTGCTCTCCAACACGCCCCTGCAGCTGGAGGTCAGCTTCATGAAGCTCAGGAGCCACACCCCCAAGAACACGCCCATTGAGCACATGATGATGTTCTATCGCGACTTCGAGCAGATGCGCAACGAGAAGTACGACGGCATGATTATCACGGGCGCTCCCGTGGAGCAGCTGAACTTTGAGGATGTCACCTATTGGTCGGAGATGACCGACATCTTTGCATGGGCTCGCACCCACGTTACGAGCACCCTGTATATATGCTGGGCGGCGCAGGCCGGGCTTTACTACCACTATGGCATCCCCAAATATCCGCTGGCGAAGAAGATGTTTGGCATCTTCCCCCAGCACACCCTGCAACCCCAGTTGCCTATCTTCCGAGGCTTTGACGATGTGTTCCAGATGCCGCACAGCCGTCACACGGAGGTACACCGCGACGACATACTGGCCAACGGCGACCTGACGCTCGTTGCCGAGAGCGACGAGAGCGGTGTCAGCATGGTAATGGCGCGGGGCGGTCGCGAGTTCTTCATTACGGGTCATCTGGAGTATGCCCCCGACACGCTCGACCGCGAGTACCGTCGCGACCGTGATGTGCGCGACGACGTGGAATTGCCACGCCACTACTATCGCAACAATGACCCCGACCAGCAGCCTTTAGTGACGTGGCGCGCCCATGCCAACCTGCTGTATAGCAACTGGATTAACTACTACGTCTATCAGGAAACCCCTTACGATATCAACGAGATTGAGTAGATGACGAACCTCGAGCTGCTGGCTCCTGCCAAGAATCTGGAGTGTGGTATGGCTGCCATCGACCACGGGGCCGATGCCGTCTATATCGGTGCTCCGCGTTTCGGGGCGCGTGCTGCCGTGGGCAACAGCGTTGACGACATCCGTCGGCTCTGCCAGTATGCCCATCAGTATGATGCCCGCGTCTACGTTACCGTCAACACGATTATCTACGACAGCGAGCTGGAGGCCATCCGACAGCTTATCGGCGAACTGGCCGAGGCTGGGGTAGACGCTATCCTTGTGCAGGACATGGGCATTGTGCAGCTGAACCCTCAGCTGCCGCTTCACGCCTCGACGCAGACCGACAACCGCACGGCTGCAAAGGTGCGCTGGCTGCGCTCGCTGGGCTTCCGCAGGGTGGTGCTGGCCCGTGAGCTGTCGGTGCAGGAGATAGCCGACATTCACCGCCAAGTGCCCGACGTAGAGCTGGAAGTGTTTGTCCACGGAGCACTCTGCGTCAGTTACAGCGGACTGTGCTACGCATCGCAGCACTGCTTTGCACGCTCGGCCAACCGAGGTGCCTGTGCCCAGTTCTGCCGCATGAAGTTCGACCTGCTGGATGCCGATGACAACGAGCTGGAGCACCAGCGCCACCTGCTGTCGCTGAAGGACATGAACCAGTTGGAGCACTTGGACGAGCTTATCCTTGCCGGTGCCACGTCGTTCAAGATAGAGGGCCGGCTGAAGGATGCCACCTACGTGAAGAACGTGGTGGCAGCGTATAGCCAGCGTCTGAATGCGTTTATCGACCGTCATGCCGATGCCTACCGCCGAGCCTCGCGGGGCCGCTGCACCTACAGCTTCACCCCCAATCTGCGCAAGACGTTTAATCGGGGCTTTACCACCTACTTTCTGCAAGGCCGCCAGCCCGACATCTTCTCGCCTGACACGCCGAAGGCGATGGGCGAGTTTGTGGGCACCGTCAAGGAGCTGCGCCGCGACTCGTTCAATGTGGCGGGCACTGCTGCGTTTGCTAATGGCGACGGCCTCTGCTACATGGACGGCAACCGTGAGCTGCAGGGCTTCCGTGTCAACAGGGCTGAGGGCAACCGGCTCTATCCCCAACAGATGCCCCGCACACTGCGCCCGGGCATGGCTCTTTACCGCAACAACGACCAAGAGTTTGAGCGGTTGCTGTCTCGACCCAGCAGCGAGCGTCGCATACCCGTCAGCCTGCGGCTCAGTGTCACGACGGACGGCTTTTCGCTCAGTGGCGATGGCGTGACGGTCAGCATGGCTTGCGAGCACCAGACGGCGGCGAAGCCCCAGCGCGACAACATTGTGCGCCAGCTGTCACGCATGGGGGGCACACCCTACGAGTGTAGTGGGGTGGAGCTGGCCGACGATTTCGGCTGGTTTATCCCCAGCAGTCTGTTGGCTGACCTGCGCCGTCAGTGGGTGGCTGCCCGACTGGCACGGCATACGGTGTTGCATGGCTCGTCTGTCCCCTCCGCACCTGCCGCACCTGTTACCTATCCTGTTGGCTACCTCCACAATGTGGCCAACCGTGAGGCCCGAGCCTTCTATGCTGCCCACGGCATGGCCGACGTTGCTCCTGCCTTCGAGTTGCAGGCTCCGCGCCAAGCCCTGCTCATGCAGTGCCGCCATTGTCTGCGCTATTCGCTGGGCTATTGCGTGAAGCACGGCGGAGCTAAACCCAGCTGGCGCGAACCCCTCATGCTGCGCTTGTCCGACGGGCGGCGCTTTCGTTTAGAGTTTGACTGCCGCCATTGCCAGATGAATGTCTATGCAGAAGATTAGGACATACCTCTGGCTGTTGGCCGCCCTGTTGCTCACCGCCTGCTATAACCACGGCCAGCAGACCCCTGATGCGTGGGATCTCACCCGACAGCAGCTTGACTCCATATCCTTCTCAACCACCCACCACTATTCGCAGAACTATAACTTCGTGGTCACGGCACCGCAGCTGGCCTTGGCCGATGCCTTGCCCGACGTGGCCTTCGACACGCTCTACGTTGTCCGTGGCGAGCGGGTGGTCGTGGCCGAGATTGAGACCGTTCCCACCGACACGATTGACTCCGTGTGGGTCAAGGTGGCACGCGACCAGATAACGCAGGGATGGCTCCGCGAGAGCGACCTGCTGGCTGGTGTGTCGCCCGACGACCCTATATCGCAGTTTATCGACCTCTTCACCGACATTCACCTGCTGCTCTTTCTGGCCTTCTGCGTCGTGGCAGCCAGTCTGTATGCCATGCGCCGACTGATGCGCCGCCATGCCTATATCGTCCACTTCCACGACATTGACACACCTTATCCCACGCTGCTCTGCGTGCTGATAGCCACGTCGGCCACCATCTATGCCAGCATCCAGATGTTCGGCGAAGAGTCGTGGCGCCACTTCTACTACCATCCCTCGCTCAATCCCTTTGCCCTGCCGTGGTATCTGGGCATCTTCATCGCCTCCGTGTGGGCCATCGTCATCATGGCCGTTGCCGCCCTCGACGACGTAATGCACCGTCTGCCTGCCGCCGATGCACTGCTCTATCTGGTCGGTCTGGTGGCCGTCTGTGCCGTTGACTACGTGGTGTTCAGCATCTCCACGCTCTACTATGTCGGCTATCTGCTGCTGGTGGGCTATGCCGCCTTTGCCCTCCGCTGCTACCTCCGCATACCCCGTTTCCGCTATCGCTGCGGAGCGTGTAGTGCCCCTCTACACGGCAAGGGCCGCTGCCCTCATTGCGGAGCCGTTAACGAATAGTGTTTTCTTGTCCCGCTGCAAAGATAATACATTCGTGCAGCCCGATGTCCGTTTAAGGCAGTTTAAGGCACGATAAGGCGCAAAAATTTCCGTTAAATCTTGTTAACGCCCCCGTTTCACCCCATTCCGTTATGGGGGAGATGAAGCCTCCCCTTATATTGGTAAGTCCCCCCTATAAGGGGGACGTAATATAAGGG
>CAMWKZ010000045.1 GCA_947174945.1 uncultured Prevotellaceae bacterium
ATAGAACTTGGGACAAACAATTGGCACTATTTTAAATTTGTCGAACTCACGTTAAATAGATACTGGAGCATATCGAAATAGATACTGGAGCCACCCAAAGGAGATACTAAAGGCTGGATAAAAGAAAAACGAGTATTATGTACGGCATAAACAACAAAAAGGAGTACACTGCCATTCAGCATACTCCTTTTTTCTATATTTCGAACCAAACAACCTGCTTAGAAGAAATAGGCAGCTGATACCTGCCAAGCGTTGGCCTTGCCGCCAAAAGCACTCTTAGCAACATCCAATGGGTCTACCTCACCTGTCTTGCCAAGGGCAAAGTTGTAGTTGGCAGTCACCTGCAAATGACCGAGAATAGTAGCACCAACACCTACGTTAGCACTGAGGTTAGACGACTTCAGCGTCCAGTCTTTTGCATTATCAAGAATTTTCTGAGTTTTGTCACCCAGATTGAATCCGAACTGGGGACCAGCAAAGGCAAACACGTTAGCGATACTACCCAAACCTACACCATAACGAATGTTGATGGGCACCTGCAACGACTGGCTCTTAATGGTGCTTTCAGCGTTATCATTACTTATAGTGGCAGAACGCTGGTCGTAGAGAGCTGAGGCATCGAAGCTCAGACCTACTATAGGAACGGTAAACTTTACCGTCGGTCCGACATGGAAACCTTCTTTATTCTTCAGATTTTCAGTTGCAGACCCGCTGAGCGAGATGTTCGTCAGGTTCAGACCACCTTTCAAACCGAACTTCACCTGAGCCTGCGACGGCATAGACAGTGCTACGGCCGCAAAAAGGAGCATCATTACTTTCTTCATAATTCTATAAACTTTTTAATTGATTAAACCTTTCGACTGCAAAGTTAAGTATTTTACCTGACATTTCCAATCTTTCCGCCGTTTTTTTACATCAATGGCGCTGACGGCGCACCGTGACACGGGCCGCACCTGACGACGAAGAGCCTGAGGAACTCTTGCTACTCGACTTACGAACACGGGGTGAACTGGGCTTGCGTGTCTTCTTCGTTGCCACTTTCTTCTGTTGCTGTGGGTCAGCGTTGGCAATGGAGTCGAGCGAGTCCTTGTGCTGCTTGTCGCCAAAGATATTCTGCTCGAAAGCCAGCAACTCGGCCTCTATCTTCTTCTGTTCCTGCGCCAGTGCCGAGTCGGTGGCACAATACTGCGCCAATGTCTTGCCCAGCATATTGTTGGTCTTGTATATCTTACCCTCGTAACGGTTCAGCGTGAAGTAGTCCTCCATCGACATGGTGGCTGCATTGTTCAGGTTTGATGTCATCACCGTCTGACGGCTCAAAAATGGTTCCAAGTCGGCATACTTCACCCAAAACAAGGGGTATTTCGGAATTGCACGTTTCAAGTCGGTCTCATCCAACGTCTGCTGACCAGTACCAAATGCCGAAATACTCGAAGTTGCACCACCTAAGTCGGTCTCGTCCACCATAACAGGACACAGAGCCAACACCTTGCGACGGAATGTCGAATTAGCTTGGTCGTAATAGGCACTCTCCTTTAGGTAATAGAGTTTTACTTCTGCCGATGGTATGTCGCTGTTGTCCACACGCAACTTGCCATCCTTCTGCTCATAGAAGATATGATAGTTGTCGAGCACGGTTTTCATTTCCACCCGCGACGAATCGGTGAACACCTCGTTGCCATCCAAACGGTATTCGTAAACTGGGATATAGCCATTCAGCGCCAGCTTAAAGATGTAGGTAAACAGATTCAGCTGCTTGTCGATAGGCTCCACGGGATAGTAAAGCCCTGCATTCCTGTCGCGGTTCAGGTCCAGCTCACGATAGATGTCTCGCCGCCATACCACATCCTCAGGCATATCAATAGCCGTAGGGAACATCAAGCGGGCTCGCATAGTCACACCCTGATTCTGCGACTGCTGTTGTTGCTGCTGGGCTTTCTGCTGTTGCTGGCGACGAGCCTTCGGCTGAGCACAGACCGTTCCTGCCACCAGTGTTATCATTAATAAGAATAATACCCTTTTCATATATCCATTCGTTTTACTCGTATAATTCGTAGTCTATTTCACAATCACTTCCATTGACGCATTGAGCTTGCGCTGGGTGCCGTCTGGGCCGACAGCCGTCACACGCGAAATGTAGAAACGCTTATTGCGCTGCAACTTGCGGAACGTGTCCTTCTGACGGGCTGAGAAGTGGGCACCGTCAGACACCATCGGCACGGCATTACCCATATTGTCGAAGAAGACGGTCTCAAACGACTGCACCTTAAAGGCAATGTCAAGAATACCGTCGTCAATGGCTGCGCCAATACCATCGACAGCCATCAACTGCGCTTTCGACAAACCGCCACCTTTATAACGCACGGGACTGCCCTGTTCGTCTTTCATGGCAATATAAGGCGTGGGGTCTGGCAGACGGCGCACACGGAAGGTGAACTGCCCCATCTGCTGGGCACGACCCGTATTGGTCGATGTAACGGTAATAGTGACATTCTGCCCCACAGCCGTCGGACGGGCTATATAGCGGCCAGGGCTAACGGGCTGCAACGTGCCACCCGTCATTGTGGCCTGCACTTTGTTGACCGGCACGCCCGGCACACTGACACTCAGCGGATTGTTATAGCCAGCATAGAGCACATTCATCAGGTCGGCACTAACTGTTGCCGATGGGTCTACCACCGTATATTTCTGCTCAAACGAGCGCTTCAACAGGTCGCCATTGCCATTCTCCACCTGAATGTAACCGCTCAGCGTGAAGTCGCCCGTACGACTGGTCACCGTCTCATACAGTCCACCGGGCAAGTTCATTTCCCGACCGCCAATAAATATCTGCGGTTGCTGGGTGGTATCGACGGCAGCCATCACAATGCGGGCTGAGAACTTATCGCCTCGCACAATGGTCTGCGAATTGGGAATAACAAAGGCATTCAGTGCATTCACACGAATGTCCTTCACATCGATGTTCGACACCAATGTGTGCAGCACCTCGCCTTCGGCATAGCGCACGTCGCTCTGCAACTTGCTGAGCAGCGTAACGGCAGCAGCAGCGGGCATTGACTCGAACATATACTCTTGCCAGTTCTTGCCCAGCGTGCGGGCACTCTGGGGAATATCCGTCGACAGGTTCGACCCAATCGATTCCTTCTGGCGGTGGTCGCCCACCATGCCAAGCATCATATTGCGATAGCTGACAATGGCATCATACAAATCCTTTCCCCTGCCACGACTGGGCGACAGCATTACCTGACTGGCCGCCTCCAAGTCTTCCTTATTGCGGATGTCCCCTACATCACCATCCTTGCCGTCAGCTTCCTGCACGATAGCCAGTTTCAGTTCGTCTATCAGATTGTAGAGCTCGTCGCTCATTTGCTTCACCCGCTGCGACTTGTCATACCATTGCTTCACCTTCTGCGGGTTCTTCTTGAGCTGCGCGGCAAAGTCATCATATATGGCCTGATTCTCGCGGTTGGCATTCTGCGTCGTGCGCTTCAGGCTCTCCTCCACGATGGAGAAGCCGTTGAGCACCTCGGTCGAGACGTTCAGCGCCAACATCGCCATCAAGACGACATACATCAGGTTTATCATCCTCTGGCGCGGAGAAACGGGTCTTTTCTTAATGGCCATCTATGCTAATTACGTTTTGACTATTTACAATAATACTATCTTCACTCCCCCTGTTAAAGGTTGGCCTTTACCTGCATGGCTTCAATCATGCGGGCGTAGATGCGGTTCAGTTCCATAATCTGCTCGGCCATGTGGCGTGTCTGTTCGTTAATCTCGTCAATAGTGCTGATTTGCGAACTGGCCGACTTCAACTGCATCTCATAGACGCGGCTGATGCCTGTCAGTGTGCGGTTCAGGTTCTCCATCTCTTCCGAGTCACGCGTCAGTCGTTGGCTCTGCTCCGATACCTGAGTCAGCATCTCCGTCAATCGGTTCAGTTCCTCAATGTAATTCGAAGTGGCATCCTTCAGTTCCTCGGCCAGTGGCTGCTCCACAGACTGTTGAGGTGCAACAACGGTTCCACTGCCCAGATTAACAGGAGCACCTTCCCAGCGGGATGCTTCATTACCATTGCCGACAACACCGCCCACAACCGAGCCACCGCCGCTACCTTGAATGATAACGGTACCACCACCTGCAACAGCAGGGGCAACAGAGGCGGCAGCAACGGGCTGCTCGTCAGAGTGAATGTCAAGGTCCATGCCGTCGGTCGTCTTGTCAAACGGACGGTCGAAGGCAGCCAAGAAGAACACGAGCACCTCGGTACCCATACCCAAGAATAGGAAGAAGTTAGCTCCCGGCAAGTGGGTCAGCTTAAACAGCGTACCCAAGATAACGATGGAGGCACCCCATGAATAGGCATAGTTCAGAAAGGTCTGCCCAGCCACACTATCCATCCACTTCTGCAAGCGGTATATCATATTCAGTTTGCTATATCTTGTCATTGCGGTTTACAATTTGACGGTTTTCCATATTACTATACTTATTTCTTGCCTTTCTTCAGCTTCACCTTGTCGCTGGTGGTATTGGCCAGACTGCGCACACAGCGGAAGCCAACATACGAGCGGGGCTGATTCTGATACTCATACGAGCGCCAAGCCGAGCGGATATAACTCTCGGGGTCTTTCCACGAGCCACCTCGCACACTCTTTTTCTTCAACCGATAGGGGTCTTCGAGAGCGGCATTATACTTCAACTGCGGGTTGATGTCGTTCATAGCCTCCACGCCAGCCTCGGTATAGATGGTCGAGCACCACTCAGCCACGTTGCCAGCCATGTCGTACAGGCCGTTGGAGTTAGCCGCATAGATACCCACCCGACTGGTTATCAGGTTGCCGTCCTTCGTATAGTTACCGTTGTCAGGCTTGAAGTTGGCAAAGAAACAGCCGTTGCCCGACATCACATCCTTGTCTTCCCACGGAAATTCGTTCTGAGCCTTGCCTCTGGCGGCAAACTCCCATTCGGCCTCAGTCGGCAGGCGATAGCGCTGCACATAGCGGGCAGACGGGCCCAGTCCGCGCAACAGATACTCCGTGCGCCAAGCACAGAAGGCATTGGCCTGCTCCCACGTGACACCCACCACAGGATAGTCGTTATAGGCGGCATTCGAGAAATAATAGCGCATATAGGTCTCATTCTCCGCATTGGGGAAGTCGTTTACCCAGCAGGTTGTGTCGGGATAGATGTTCACAATGTATGTATTGAGGAAATCCCACGGGCCCGTGTACTGGCGGTTGATAGTCTCACGCACTATCTGCCCTTCGTCGTTGATATAAGCCGTATCTTTTGAAATCCATATCTGTTCGTTGGGATTGGGGCGCACGTCGGTATTTAATATGCGTTCCTCATGGGTCTCGCGATACTTACGCTTGGCAGCCTCGGTGTAGTCGTACACCTCATAGCGATAGTTCATCTGTCGCCAGTCGAGCATCTTCTCGCCCGTTACGGGGTTCGTCACATACAGGCTTTCGAAGGCGCGCTGCTCGTCCTCATTGGGCTTGCGCGGCAGCGGCTTCTTCCAGTTCAGGTGAGGCTTCACGGGGTCACCATTCTTGTCTTCCTCTATCTTATAGCTCTCGTCACCACCATAGGCAGGGTCTGCCAAACGCTCGCGCAGAATCGAGTCGCGCACGTAGTTGACAAACTGGCGGTACATGGAGTTAGTCACCTCGTGTTCATCCATCCAGAAGCCTTCCACCGAGATGTCCTTCACGGGAGTTTGCTTGCCCCAAAGCGAGTCCTGTTTGTCAATACCCATCTTCAGATGGCCTCGCTTAATCAGGGTCATGCCATAGGGCGTTGGCTCACTGAATGCATGGCCGCTGACACCTGTCACCTCGCCACCTGCCGACGAGGCCAGCTTGCCACCGAAACAGGCAGTCAGCAACAATGCTGATAATGTACATATTACTATGTTTACAGTCTTCTTCATACGACTTGAAATATTATAATATTCTAACACTCTGGTGACGGTTGCGTCCTTTTTTGTAAAGGTCAATCTCCGTCTGATAACCCACGAACAACTCGTGGCTGCCGTTGCCGAGGCTCAGTGCCGAGGTATACACCTCGTAGCTGTAGCCCAGCGTAACCCCGTGGAACACACCGCCGACGAGTGCCGTCACCGAATGGGTGGGGCTGTAGGCCACGCCAGCGTAAAGCATCTTCTGGTCGTGCGTGTATTTCAAACGGGTTGTCACATTCACCCGATAGGCGGTGCCGTCGGTATGAGCCAACACCGAGGGGTGTATTGTAAGAAACGGATTTCTCAGTTTAATATTGTATCCACCCGTCAAATAATAGATTCGGCCAATGTCCAGTATGGAGCGGTCGCCCAACTCTACGGAGGGGGCAGTAGCATGGAGTATGGAGAAACCAGCATACCAGTCAGGGCGGGCATAGTACAAACCAGCGGACACGTCAAGAGCCGTTCCTGTGACATCGGTGGTGCTAAAGGCCGGGTCAGTCATCCCCGTATCGCCGAGGTCAAGCTCGCTGCCTTTAAACTTCTCGCTGAGCATACCCACCTGAAGGCCGATACTAAGCACGCCTCCAAACAAGCGACGCTTATAGGCATACTGCAAGGCCAGCCGCTGGTGGCTGAACAATCCCAGTTCATCGTTCATAAGCTGTACGCCCACACCGTGATAACCATTGAGCAGATACAGGGGCATATCGGCTCCGACGTACATGGTGTGGGGGGCGTGCTCGAAACCCGTCAGGGTCATGGCATAGGCACCCGTCACGTTGACCTTCGACTCCTTGCCTGCTGCGGCAGGGTTAAACGAAGGCTCCATCGCCCAGTAGTGAGAGAACGATGGTTCTTGCTGGGCCAACGCAGTCAGCCCCCAGAGTGAAAGTACCCAGAATATAAATAGTTTTCGCTTAAGCACGTTATAAATAACGCGAACCTGCCCAGTTTATTTTGAGTATGCCAATGATTTTTACAAGATAAGGTGCTTCATCGGATGTCCTCCCCATTGGCTTTCATTGGCATACTTAAAACCTACGGAGGCATAAAGGGCTTCGCCAACAGGGTTATCTTTATCAACAAGCAGCCCTACGCAAGGGAGTTTCATCCGCTCTGCCCTTGCCTTTGTGGCCATCAGCAAACGTCTGGCAATGCCCTGTCGACGGTATTCAGACAGAATGGCCAGAGAGTCAAGATAAAGTTCGCCCGACTGGGTTTCATCGTCCATACCTGAATGGTCTTTGCCAATGTACTTCTTTGCTGCCTCGATGAAAGCACGTCTTAGTTCATGCAAACGGCCGCCATCGTAGCTGACGGAGACTCCCACAACGCTATCAGCATCCATAGCCACTATCGTATTCTTGTAACTATACTGCGAATCCTCACGCTCTACCAGCATCGTCATCATGCTGCGGAAATCCTCCAGTCCATGCCCTTCGCCACAAAAATACAGACAGCAATCGTCCGTCATGGCCGTCATTATCAGACTGGCTATCTCTGCCGCCTGTGCCTTAGTTGCCTCTCGTATCTCTATCACCGCTCCCTATCACTTTACGGTAGGCTTCTTCTCGTCTATCCAAGCCAAGATACCACCCTCAAGATTCACACACTTGTAGTTCTCTGCACTCAATTGGCTACAGGCATTAGCCGACCTTTTCCCACTGCGGCAATAAACGGCTATAGTCTTGTCCGTAGGCAGAACGGCCTTTGCCTTCTGAAGGAAATCGCCTTGCCTCACGTCAACATTAACAGCCCCTGCGATGTGGCCGTCATTAAACTCGTCGGCTGTTCGCACATCAAGCACGACAGCGCTGGTATCGGCTATCAACTCTGCAAACCCATTCACATTGACATCTTCATAGTTCTTCTGGCCGCAAGCCGATGTCAAGCCAAAGACGGCCAGTATGCACGTTAATATCTTTTTCATGTTTTCTTAAACAAAAAGGTGGCACGTTGCTGCCACCTTATCTTTAGTACTCGTCCTCGTTGAATAGGAAGTCCTCTTTCGATGGATAGTCTGGCCATATTTCCTCTATGCTCTCATATATGTCGCCCTCGTCTTCTATCTCTTGTAGGTTCTCCAGCACCTCAAGGGGGGCACCCGAGCGGATGGCATAGTCTATCAGTTCGTCCTTGGTTGCGGGCCAAGGGGCATCTTCCAGTTTTGAAGCTAATTCTAATGTCCAATACATAGTTCTTAATTATTAATTCGTGATTTGCCCGCAAAAGTAGTGTTTTTTTTCCTATCTGCAAGCATTATGCCATGTTTTTTCGCTCTCCCCTGCAATAAAATTCAACTTTTTAGCCAAAACGAAGAGATAATCACTTAATCTGTTAACGTATTGTTGAACCTCTGGCGATACAGTGGCTGCTTCTGAAAGGGCGACTATCCGCCGCTCGGCACGACGGCACACCGTGCGGCAGACATGAGCCTGGGCCGCCTCATGGGTGCCACCTGAGAGGATGAATCCCTGTGCCTCGGGCAACTCGTTCATGATGGCATCCACCTCACATTCCAGCAGTTCTATCTCGCCCGCCGGCAGATGGGCTGAGGGGTAGAGGGGCGTAGTGTCTTGGTCGGTTGCCAGATTGGTGCAGACATTGAACAGGTTGTTCTGAATGCGCACAATCATGTCCTTCTCATGTCCGGCAGGCAACAGGGCTGCCAACAAGCCTAAATGGGCACTGAGTTCATCCACTGTGCCGTAGGCCTCCAGCCGGACGTTTGCCTTTGAAACGCGTTGCCCCCCTACAAGCGAGGTCTGCCCCTTGTCGCCACCACGTGTATATACTTTCGTTATCTTCATAGTACGGGTTTTAGAAATTAATCGTATAATGATGCTTGTAACGCTTTTTATCAAAAAAGACGATGCCGCAATAGTAGAGGTCGAAGGTGAGCCCGGTGCGCTCATCACACTTGATAGCCTGCCATTGCGCACGAGACCGCCAGATGCCTTCCACCACCACCACTGAGTGTTCATCGCAATGCTGTGCCACGCTCTCCCATGCTGCACGGTCTTCCACCTCCACGCGAGCCAGCTCCACCGTCGCCACCATCGCCGTAAAGACAGTGTTCCGACAGCCTGCCTGCCAATATCGCTGATACCTGTCGGCCACCATCGTCTGCGGTTGTCTCCAGTTAGCCAGTCGGAAATAGAGCCTGCCCAGTTTCTCAGTCAGCCAGTCGTCGCCCTTTAGCTCCTCATAGGCATAATAGGGCCAATGCTCGTTTACGACGTAGCGCACAAAAGCATAGTCCGTAGGCGACTGGATGCCGAACCCTCGGCAACGATGAATACGGCTCAACCACACGAGCCAGCGACTAATCTGTGTCATCATCTGAATAGCTCTTGCAAAGGTAAGAAGAAAATCCTAAAGCGCAAAACGATGCGCCACAAAAAACGGGCCGCCCCCTCATAAAGCCTCCCAGCCCCTCTATATTTCCGTCCCCCTATAGGGGGACTCCAATATGAGGGGGAGGCTTTATCTCCCCCATGACCGCATGGGTAAAAACAGCCTTTCGGACAGGCACCGGCTGCGGACTGGGGTTACGCCATGTGCCGACCCGCTTCGCACCATGCGCAGACACGTTCCGCATCATGTGCCGACGCACTCCGCACCATGTCCCGATACGCTCCGCATCATGCGCGGACGCACTCCGCATCACGTGCCATGTCCACCCCCTGTCTAAACACGGTATATGCAGACACGAAAAAAGCACTTACGAACATATCGCAAGTGCCTAACCCCCTTTGTGGACCAGATAGGGCTTGAACCTATGACCTCCAGATTATGAGTCTGTTGCTCTAACCAACTGAGCTACAAGTCCAGTGCTTTTGTAAAGCGGATGCAAAGGTAAGGAGTTTTTCGCAAATATCCAAATAATTTTGCGAAAATAATAAAAAAGCTGTAACTTTGCAGTCGCTTATGGAAGTAAACAGACTGGGATTGACAGCCGCAGAGGTGGAACAGAGCCGACGGGAGCATGGCGAGAACGTGCTCACGCCGCCTCGCCGACAGTCCATGTGGCGACTGTACTTAGAGAAATACGAAGACCCGATGGTGCGCATCCTGCTGGTGGCGGCCCTCGTGTCGCTGGCACTGGCCTTTGTCAAAGGCGACTTCATTGAGACGACAGGCATCATTGCCGCCATCATACTGGCCACGACGGTGGGCTTCTACTTCGAGCGCGACGCTACCCGTAAGTTCAACGTGCTGACACAACTGGGCGAGGAACAGCCGGTGAAGGTGGTGCGCGACGGGCGAGTGCAGGAAGTGCCACGCCGTGAAGTGGTGGTAGGCGACTTGATAGTGGTGGAGACGGGCGATGAAGTGCCTGCCGACGGACTGCTATTTGAAAGCATCGACCTGCAGGTGGACGAGTCGAGCCTGACGGGCGAACTGCTGGCTGAGAAAAGCCCAGAGGACTCAGAGCACACGGAGAACTCGGGGGCTTATCCAAAGAACCTGCTGCTGCGCTCGTCGATGGTGCTCAACGGAACGGGGCGCTATGTGGCAACGGCTGTTGGCGATGCGACGGAGATAGGCCACGTAGCCCAACAGGCAACGGAGCTGACAAGGGTGAAGACACCGCTGAACATACAACTGAACCGTCTGGCCAGCCTGATTAGCAAGGTGGGCGGCGGTGTGTCCATCGTTAGCTTTCTGGTGTTCCTCATCCACGACATACTGACTAACGACCTGTGGCATACGACCGACTATGTGGGCATAACGGAGGTGGTGCTGCGCTACTTCATGATGGCAGTCACGCTGATAGTGATGGCGGTACCCGAAGGACTGCCGATGGCTATCACGCTGGCACTGGCTCTGAATATGCGCCGAATGCTCAAGTCGCACAATCTGGTACGCAAACTACAAGCCTCGGAGACGATGGGTGCCGTGACCGTTATCTGCACGGACAAGACAGGCACACTGACACAGAACCGCATGACGGTAGCCGACATTCGGGGACTAAAAGGCACTGAGGTACAGGGAAACAAGGAGCTATACAAGGCCATAGCACTGAACACGACGGCTACGCACGATGTGGGCAACCCCACAGAGCAAGCCTTGCTGCGATGGTTGCAACAACAGGGAGTGGACTATGACCGACTGCGCGAGGAACACCCGATAAGTAGCCGCGAGCCGTTCTCAACGGAACGTAAGTATATGTCGACCACCGCGGATGGCATCTTGTACATAAAAGGGGCTCCAGAGGTGGTGCTGCAACGCTGCATACTCCATGCTGACGAGCGGCAAGCGGCTGAACAACAGCTGCACCAATGGCAGCAGCACGCCATGCGCACACTGGCCATAGCCCAGAACCAGACGCTGCTGGCCATCGTAGCCATCAGCGACCCACTGCGACAGGAGGTGCCCGAAGCCATCAGGCAGTGCGAACAGGCTGGTATCAACGTCAAGATAGTGACAGGCGACACCGCCGCGACGGCCTTGGAGATAGCCAGACAGGCTGGGGTCATGCTGGAGGGAGCGGAGAACTCGGAGATTTCAGGCACAGCCTTCGCAGCACTAAACGATGAGGAAGCACTGCAAGTGGTGGATAGTCTGAAGGTAATGTCACGAGCCCGCCCGTCGGACAAGCAACGGCTGGTATCGCTGTTGCAACAGCGTGGCGAGGTGGTGGCCGTTACAGGCGACGGCACCAACGATGCACCTGCCCTCAACCGTGCCCATGTAGGGTTATCGCTGGGCTCTGGCACCAGTGTGGCCAAGCAGGCCAGCGACATCACACTGCTTGACGACTCGTTCTACAGCATCGTACAGGCCGTGATGTGGGGACGCTCGCTGTATAAGAACATCCAGCGGTTTATCTTCTTCCAGCTCATTGTCAACGTAGCGGCTCTGTTGTTGGTGCTCTTCGGAGCGTTCATCGGCACCGAGCTGCCGCTTACCATCACGCAGATACTATGGCTTAACCTTATCATGGACACGTTTGCAGCTATGGCACTGGCTTCACTGCCTCCCAGTAGGGAGGTGATGCGGGAGCTTCCTCGCAGTCAGGAGGCTTTCATCATTACCCCGGGCATGATACGGGGCATCAGCTTCATCGGTGGACTGCTTTTTGTCTTCATGGCTGCCCTCCTATGGTACTTTGAGCGCGTGGCTGGCGTCGACGAAACAGAGCTGACAGTATTCTTCACCATCTTCGTACTCTTGCAGTGGTGGAACCTGTTCAATGCCCGTATGCTGGGCTCCAGCCATTCGGCTTTCCGCCGTCTGTGGGCCTGCCGTGGTTTCCTATTGGTATTGGTGTTAGTGCTGGTGGGTCAGTGGCTCATCGTCACCTTTGGCGGTCAGATGTTCCGCACCGTTCCGCTCAGTTGGTCTACGTGGCTATACATCATCGTCGGCACATCGCCTGTGTTGTGGATAGGAGAGGTGTATAGGAAATTGAAGAACTGAATATGGCTGGGTATGTAGCGACAATAGGAATGTTTGACGGGGTGCATCGAGGGCACCAGTTCGTATTGCAGCACGTGATACAAACAGCTCGCGAGCGTGGCCTACAGCCAATGGTCATCACGTTTGACCACTCCACACGTCGCGAACAGCTACTGACTACCCTTGACGAAAAACTAACACTCATCCGACAGACGGGCATTGAGCGCATTGAGGTGTTGCCGTTTACTGCCAAACTAAAGCAGCTGACAGCTCATCAGTTTATGCAACAGGTGCTAAAGGAACAGCTGAACGTTAAGGTACTGCTAACAGGCTACGACAACCGCTTTGGGCATAACCGTGAGGAGGGCTTTAGCGACTATGTGCGCTACGGCTATGAACTGGGTATTGAGGTGCTGCAACTGCCCGCTGAAGGACAGGTCAGTTCATCGCTTATCCGTCAACTGCTACTAAAAGGACAGGTAGCAGAGGCAGCCGAAGCCTTAGGTCATCCCTATAAATTAAAGGGGCATGTGGAGCATGGTGAGCACGTTGGTACCCGACTGGGCTTCCCCACAGCTAACATTGTGCCTGACAGCGCAGCCCAGCTGATACCGGCTCCAGGGGTCTATGCCGTAACTTGTGACGCACTGAAAGGCATCATGAACATCGGCACTCGCCCTACCTTCGGCCCGCATTCGCAGACATTAGAGGTACATCTGCTGCATTACGACGGCAACCTTTATGGTCAGCAACTCTCTGTGGCTTTCATCCAGCGACTGCGCGACGAGCAACGCTTCGACAGCGTGGAAGCCCTGCAAAGGCAGTTGCAACGCGATGCCCTACAGGCAGAAGCATTATTAACAAGCAAATAACAAAGATAAAGAAATATGAAAAAGGCTATTCTCGACGTTTTGGTTTTCTTAGGCATTCAGGCTGCTGCCAGCTTCACTGTAGCAGCAATATGGCGCGTGGCAACTGGTTCGATGGACATGACCGTTGGCCTGATGCTCACCACAACGGTAGTGTACAGCGTATTGACCATAACCCTGTTCCTACTGGCTGGCTGGACTCAGGTGTCGCCCACATGGCTCCGCACCCGCCCTTGGGTCGTACTGATATGGAGCGTAGTAGCCGCTTTGGGACTGGTCGTGCCCTCGACATGGATACAGGAGCAAATGCCCGAATTGCCTAATCTGGTGGAACAAGAGTTCGACATGATATTGAAAGACCGCTGGGGCTATGTGGCTATCGGACTGCTGGCACCGCTGGCAGAAGAAATCGTGTTCCGCGGTGCGGTGCTGCGTAGCTTACTTACCCGTCAGCGCCCTTGGGTTGCCATTGCCATCTCGGCAGTATTGTTTGCCGTAGCCCATCTGAATCCTGCTCAGATGCCCCATGCCTTCGCAATAGGGTTGCTGTTAGGATGGCTCTACTGGCGTACAGGCTCCATTCTGCCAGGCATGGCCTACCACTGGGCTAACAACTCAGCCGCTTACGTGCTGTATAACTTTTACCCCGACCCCAACATCAAGCTGATTGACATCTTCAAAGACTCTGAGCTACACGTCTACATGGCACTGGGCTTCTCAGTGCTTATCGTACTGCCAGCCCTCTACCAGTTGCACCTATGGATGCGACGCGCTGAGTAAGCATAAAGACAAATCAAAGGGGCTGCCTCTGACTTTCAGATAGGCAGCCCCTTCATCGTTAGTATGTTATGAAAAATTTGAGAGAAAATCGAAACTTCACAGTTTCATTGGTGTTTTAACTAAACATGATTTAATAATATAGAGAAAGCATAGAAATATCTTCCTATCAGTTCTTCGACCGCGCAGGCAGCATCACGCTAGTGCTGTCAACGGTCTTATCGACGATGTTCTCGGCCTGTACAGGAGTAGCCACGTCTACCGTGTCAGCCTGAAAAGCGGCATACTCCACAGGAGTGTCCCAGCTCTTGTCCCACGGAGCCTGCAAAGCTCCTCCGAGCGTCAGGATAATAGCCACAACAGCGGCAGCCTTGAAAAGTGGCATCAGCCGCTGGTTGAGCTGCACCTGCTGAGCCTTGACCACCTTAGTAGCCTCAACGGCAGGCTGTTCATCCTGTATCATCGCCAAGATACGGGCATCAAAGTCATCGCCAAGATGGGTTTCCTCCACCTCTGTCCTAAAGAGCGGCTTCCACTGCTCCATCTCCGCCGGGATGTTCTCCTGACTGAAGAAAGCACGCAGGATGCTTTCCTCCTCCAGCGAGGTCTCAGCATTCCAGTAGCGCTCCATGAGCTGTTCGATGTACTTATAGTCCATATTCTTCTTGTTGTTTGAATTCCTTTTTAATTGTCTGCCGGGCTCGAAAGATATTAACCTTTACTTGCTCTTCCGTAATGCCCATTATTTCGGCAATATCGCGGTAGCTCTTACCCTCAATGTCACGCAGCTGCATGACGGTTCGTTGTTTCTCGGGCAGTCGGTTGACCAGTTGCCTGACCAGCTTAACCCTGTCCCGCTGTACGGCCTGTTCCTCAGGATTCGACGTGTAGCTATGGTCAGCAGGCACATAGCTTTCGTCGAGCGTTTGTTCCTGACGGCTCATGCGCCGCACTTTGTCGAGAGAGAGGTTTCTACAGATGGTAAAACAGAAAGCCTCGATAGAGTCAAGCTGCTCCCACTGTTCGCGGCGGTTCCATACCCTCAGCATCGTGTCCTGTACCACATCCTCAGCCTCTGCTGGGTTAAGGGTGATGCGGAGTGCCAGTCGAAAGAGCTTATCCTTCAGCGGCAGAACGTCGGTTTGGAAACTGCTTTTTTTCACCTCTCTGTATTAATGACGATTCAAAACAAGGAAAGTTACAGGAAAACTAATCTTTTTTCTACTTTTCTATTACTGTCCCATGCTGGCCGTCAATGGCAGTGGCCAGCGTGATGATAACACGGGAAACACCAGCATCGACTGCGGCAAGCGCATTCTCGAGCTTGGGCAACATCCCTCCGCTAATCGTTCCATCGGCCTTGTATTGCTCAAAGTCGGCACGAGTAATGGTCGGTATCACGCTGTCGTCATCGTCAGGATTACGCAACACACCTTTCTTCTCAAACGAGAAGATGAGCGTCACATCGTACCGACGAGCCAGCGCCTTGGCCGTCTCCGAGGCAATGGTATCGGCATTGGTATTCAGGATATGCCCTTCTCCGTCGTGGGTCAGTGGAGCCATGACGGGCGTAATACCTGCCTCAATAAGATGGGCCAGCGTTGAGTCTGCAACATTGTCCACATCGCCAACGAAACCATAGTCTACCCCATCTTTCAGCGGACGCTTGTGACTATGAATAACATCGGCATCAGCTCCCGTCAGTCCGATGGCATTGATGCCGTTAGCCTGCAACTGCGCCACCAGATTCTTGTTCACCAGTCCACCATAGACCATTGTCACCACCTCCAGCATATCGGCATCGGTGATGCGACGACCGTTGACCATCTTCGTCTCAATGCCTAACCGCTCAGCCATCTTCGTAGCCTTACGACCACCACCATGTACCAACACCTTGCGCCCCTCAATAGCCGAGAAGTCGCGTAACAACTGAGAGAGCTGCAGTTCGTCCTCGACTACAGCTCCTCCTACTTTTACGATTGTTAGTTTCTCTCTCACTTTCTTACCTTATTTATTATTATATCTTATTCCAGATAAGTATATCCGTAAAGACCCGAGCGATAGTTAGAAAGGAACTCCTTACCTTCCTCCAGCGTAATCTTGCCTTGCTTCACACTCTTGGCCACCCAGATTTCCAACTGGCGCACCAGCTTCTTTGGCTCATACTGCACATATTCCAATACCTCGGCAACGGTTTCACCGTCAATAATCTGGTCAATATGATAACCACCATCCTTGACAGAGATATGGACGGCAGTTGTATCGCCAAACAGATTGTGCATATCGCCTAAGATTTCCTGATAGGCTCCAACGAGAAAGACACCCAAATAGTAAGGCTCGTTTTTCTTCTTCAGAGCATGAACGGGCAGCGAATGCGAATTGTTGCGATTGGTCACAAAATTGGCAATCTTACCATCAGAGTCGCACGTAATATCTTGCAGCGTAGCGTTACGGGTAGGACGGTCATCAAGCCGCTGAATGGGCATAATCGGGAAAAGCTGGTCGATAGCCCATGAGTCGCTAAGGCTCTGGAACAGCGAGAAGTTGCAGAAATACTTATCGGCCAGTAGCTTATCAATATTCATCAGCTCCTCAGGAATGTGCTTCAGGTTCTTGGCCAGCGCATTGATTTCGTGACAAACGCTCCAGTACATGGCCTCTATCTCGGCTCGCGTCCTTAGGTCGACAATACCATGAGAGAACAAGTCAAGCACCTCCTCGCGTATCTGCTCTGCATCGTGCCAGTCCTCCAACACGTTGCGCGGACTGAGGTTATCCCATATCTCATAAAGGTCCTTCACCAACTGGTGGGAGTTCTCATCAGGCTCAAACTCCTCAGGCATCTCGGGCAACGAGGCGGTTTCCAGCACGTCAATGACAAGCACTGAGTGATGGGCAGCCAACGAGCGACCACTCTCCGTAATGACATTAGGATGCGGCAGGTTATTCTTGTTGGCAGCATCAACAAAGGTATAGATGCAGTCGTTGACATACTCTTGTATAGAGTAGTTAACCGAACTCTCACTGCTGGGCGAGCGTGTACCGTCGTAGTCAACACCCAGACCACCGCCACAGTCAACAAAGTCAACGTTATAGCCCATCTTATGCAGCTGGATATAGAACTGCGAAGCCTCGCGCAAGGCAGTCTGGATGCGACGAATCTTCGTGATTTGCGAACCGATATGGAAGTGGATAAGGCGCAGACAATCGCGCATATCCTTCTTGTTCAGCAGTTCCAATGCCTCCAACAGTTCCGCACTGGTCAGTCCGAACTTCGAGGCATCGCCCCCACTCTCCTCCCATTTGCCTGAACCAGAAGAGGCCAGCTTGATGCGGATGCCGATGTTGGGGCGCACATTCAGTTTCTTGGCTGTCTTGGCGATAATCTCCAGCTCGTTCATCTTCTCAACGACGATGAATATCTGCTTACCCATCTTCTGCGCCAGCAGGGCCAGCTCGATGTAACTCTGGTCTTTATAGCCATTGCAGATGATGATGGAATCGCTCTGGCACTGCATGGCAATAACGGCGTGCAATTCAGGCTTTGAGCCAGCTTCCAATCCAAGGTTGAACTTACGGCCATGCGAGATAATTTCCTCAACCACGGGTTGCATCTGATTAACCTTGATGGGATAGACCACATAGTTCTCTCCCTTATAGTCATATTCCTTGGCAGCTTTCTTAAAGCAGCTCCACGTCTTTTCGATGCGGTTGTCCAGAATGTCAGGGAAGCGCAACAGCACTGGCGACTGCACATCGCGCAGCGATAGCTCGTCCATAACCTCACGCAAGTCTATCTGCGTGCCGTCCTTACAAGGTGTCACAAAGACGTTGCCCTTGTCGTTAATACCGAAATAGCTGGTGCCCCAGCCGTTGATGTTATAGAGCTCTCGTGAGTCTTCTATCGTCCATTTCTTCATCTCTTCTAAAGTTAGGGTTATGGTAAGTTTAGGAGGGTGCGCAGGCGGGCTACGCTGAACTTGATTTTGTCATAGTCGTCCATCACACTGACATCGAGCGTATAGCGAGCTTTCGTATAGAACGGCTCACGCTCCTTCAGATGCTCCGTGATATAGGTGGTCAGCTCCTCGGGGGTCTTGTCTTTCAGCAACGGGCGCTCCACTTTGGCCATCAGCAGATGCTTGTAAAGCACCTCAGGCGTAGCCTTCAGATAGACGACATCACCCTGTCGGTTCAGATAGTCTATGTTATCGAAGAAACAGGGCGTTCCGCCTCCGCAGCTGATAATGACATCCTCAAACTCAGCTACCTCATGCAGCATATTGTACTCAATCTGACGGAAGCCCTCCTCCCCTTTCTCGGCAAATACCTGAGAGACCGACTTGCGCATACGGCTCTCAATGTACCAGTCCATGTCGTAGAACATCATGCCCGTTTCCTTGGAAAGCGCCTTGCCGATGGTGGTCTTACCCGACCCCATATAACCGATGAGGATGACTCTTCTCATTTCTCCTTATTAATAATCTTCATGCACTCGTCGTAGGTCAGCTCGGCAGCACGGGCGTGCAGGGTCTTAGGCATACGATAGTTTTTGCCATCGTAGGCGATGTATGGGCCATAGCGTCCGTTAAGCACCTCCAGCTTGCTGTCCTCGAAGAAGGTTTTCAGGTGTTTCTGATTCTCCTGCAGGCGCTTCTCCTGTATCAGATGGATGGCCTCATCCAGCGTGATGGTCATGGGGTCAGCTCCCTTCGGCAGCGAGGTGTATTTCTTCTGATGCAGCACATAGGGCCCGAAACGACCTGCGCCAATAACGACGGGAGCACTTTCAAAGTCGCCTACGGTACGGGGCAGTTTGAACAGTTCCAGTGCCTCGTCAAGGGTCAGCGTCTCCATACTCTTGTCGCTGGGCAGTTGGGCAAACAGAGGCTTCTCGCTGTCATCGGCAGAGCCTATCTGCACCACAGGGCCGAAGCGGCCAATCTTTACGAATACAGGCTTGCCACTCTTCGGGTCCTTACCCAGCAGACGCTCTCCGGCCTTGCTCTCCTGACGGGAGTTCATGGTTTTCTCCACCACAGGTTCAAAGCCTTTATAGAAAGTCTTCAGCATATCTGTCCACTGCTCGTTGCCCTCGGCTATCTTATCAAAATCCTGCTCTACCTTGGCCGTGAAGTTATAGTCCATGATAGCAGGGAAGTATTTCATGAGGAAGTCGTTGACCACGATACCAATATCGGTAGGCAACAACTTGCCTTTATCCGAGCCAGCCATTTCCTTGCGCTCTGTCTGTTTTATCTGCTTGCCTTTCAGCGTGTCGATGGTGTAGATACGCTCCTCACCTTTCTTGTCACCCTTATGCACATATTCGCGCTGTTGGATGGTAGAGATAGTTGGAGCGTAGGTAGAAGGACGGCCAATGCCCAGTTCCTCCAGCTTATGCACCAGCGAAGCCTCCGTATAGCGCAAGGGGCCCTGACTGAAACGCTCGGTGGCCTGCACCTCACGGCGCGTCAGCTCCATGCCTTCCTTCAATGGAGGTAGCACATGGCTCTCCTCGTCTTGCTGTTCTTCTTCGTCAACCGACTCGCGATAAACTTTGATGAAACCGTCAAACTTGACCACCTCGCCCTGAGCCACAAACTGCTCGTTGCTGCCACTCACGGCAATGTTGACCGTAGTCTTTTCTATCTCGGCATCGGCCATCTGGCTGGCAATGGTACGCTTCCAGATGAGGTCGTAGAGCTTGCGCTCCTGTGCCGTTCCCTCTATCTCGGGGCGGTCCATATAGGTAGGTCGGATGGCTTCGTGAGCCTCCTGCGCGCCCTTTGAACTGGTATGGTACTGGCGCACCTTGCTATACTCCTTACCATAGAGCTTCTCGATTTCCTCCTTGCTGGCATTGATACACAGTCCCGAGAGGTTCACCGAGTCGGTACGCATATAGGTTATCTGTCCGTGCTCATACAAGTGCTGAGCCACCATCATCGTCTGACTAACGGTGAAGCCCAGTTTGCGGGCCGCCTCCTGTTGCAGGGTAGAGGTGGTGAAGGGAGGTGCCGGGGTACGCTTCAGCGGCTTTTTGTTGACCGACCCAACGGTGAACGTTGCATCAATGCACTGCTGCAAGAATCGCTCTACCTCCTCATGCGTCTTCAGGCGCTGGCCCAGTGTGGCCTTTACCTCGGTCTGCGAGCCATCGGGGTTGGTAATGGCAAAGATGCCGTTCACGCTATAATAAGGCTCGCTCTTGAAATTCTGTATCTCACGCTCGCGCTCCACTATCAGCCGGACGGCCACACTCTGCACACGACCAGCCGAAAGGGCAGGCTTCACCTTGCGCCACAAGACGGGCGACAGTTTGAAACCAACCAGACGGTCGAGCACGCGACGAGCCTGCTGGGCATTCACCAGATTCATGTCCAGATGGCGCGGTGTCTCAATGGCTTTCAGAATAGCTGGCTTGGTAATCTCGTGGAACACGATGCGGTTGGTCTTCTGCTTGTCCAGTCCCAGCACCTCGCACAGATGCCACGAGATAGCCTCTCCCTCACGGTCCTCATCGGATGCGAGCCAGACCATCTCTGCCTTCTGGGCGTTCTGCCTCAGTTCCTTCACCAGTTTTTCCTTCTCTTCTGGAATCTCATACTCAGGCTCGAGTGTCTTCGTGTCGATACTCATTTCCTTCTTTTTCAAGTCACGGATATGGCCGTAGCTTGACATCACCTTGAAGTCAGAGCCCAAGAATCTTTCTATCGTCTTAGCCTTTGCAGGCGACTCTACTATCACCAAGTTCTTTTGCATACTTTTCACTTGTCTTATTATTGTTTGGGGTGCAAAAGTAGACAAAAGTTTTGGTTACACCTTATATATATAATAGATTTTTTATTTTCTTAACGTTTAACGCTGACGAGTATAGTTTAGAAATTATCCGCTTTCAAATAAAACTGATAGAGCTTTCGTCCTATTTTATCCTTACGGAAAGCCCTCTCATGCTCAACGGGGATGGTAGACAGGCGAACCTTGGCAATACCATTCTTAATCAGTTCAAATTGCTCAGGGGTTATCCTGAACTGAGCCGTGGAATAAACGTATGTCTCGGATTGTATCACATTCTCCTCCACCCTGCCTATCGATTTGGTGTGATTATCTATCAGACTGCCCCTCAGCTTAATGACCTCACCGTCATAGTTCTTAACAAGCATGGTAGATTCCGGCAGGAACTTTGTACGGGCAGAACTGATTGTTGCGATAATATAATATGCAGAATCCCGTTTGACTACGCTGTATTTCACATTGCTATCGTCAGCTGCAAGTACACGCCGCGAATATCCAACGGTCTGAGCCGCGGCATTTATGCCAATTACAAGAAACAAAAACAGCAATATCTTCTTCATCCTTATCTGTTCTTTTGGGTACAAAGATACAATGATTTTCTGAAACAAAGAATTTTCTTTAGTAAAAAAGCGGATTTTGCCTTTATTCAGCCTCCAGTATCTCCTTCGGGTTGCTCCAGTATCTCCTTCGAGTTGCTTTAGTATCTGTTTACCCTACTAAACAGATACTGTTTAAGGTCGAAACAGATACTCGAGTAACCCGAAGGAGATACTGGAGGTTTATACTATACATATTTGGGTAAATTCTCGTTAATTACTCTCTTTATTTTTTGTTCGTCTCGGAAATAATCCCTACCTTTGCAAGGAGTTTTTAACGAGAATAATGTATAACCCCTTAAACAAACAGAAGTAAGAAACAGACAGTACGCAATAACAACGGGAGCCACAGCCGTCGCCCAGCGAGGCACTCCCAAGAGGGAAAAGAGACAAACAAAAACAATTAACAACAATGGAATTGTGCGTCATCCCTCCACTCGTACTTACTTAATATAACTTGAGCCTCTGCTCTTGTTCTCTCGACCTTGAATACCGCCAATATTCGTACGCGAGAGCAAGCAGTTCAGAAGGTTCACGTCCGTTGGGCGTGAACTGTTCTTGCTTGTTTGCGTACATGGTCACTTGGCGGTAACCTAAGGTTGAGAATAAGCAATCGAATGGTTGACGCCTTTTTCGTTTCAGAATGTTTATTATGAAAGCGAAAAGAATTATTGATATAGGGTTCGGAAAGAGAACATTGTATGAGTTACTTAAGTCTACCAAGATTTCCAGTCGTCATCAATATGGATTAGCACAACTTGAAGATAGGTATACAATATTTCATGTTTCCCTTGAGCATCAAGGAATTGTCGGGACATTCAAGAACAACTTAAAAGTTTTAGGTAACTACGACGTTATTTTTATGAGTTATTTGTATCTTTCCCCTTTGATGCTTCTTTCTCTATTGAGAGTATTTGGCTTGTATCGGAGACGCAAACTAATTGTTGTAAGTCATATAACTTTAGTTGCAGGACACAATAGCTTTAAGAAACTGTGTAATCGATTGATTTACTCAACTTGCAATAAAGTGCTATTCCATTCTCAGAAAAACCTTGAAGAAAGTATAAATAAAGGCCTTATACGCCCAGAACAAGCAGAGTTTTTATATTGGGGTGACGACTTGGAATATATTGATACACATATTCACCCCTCTCAAGCAGAATATTTCTTGTCTACTGGGCGCGAACAGCGTGATTTTTCTTTGTTGGTATCTGCTTTCTCTAAAACTAATGCGAAATTGGAACTTTACACTAACAAAATAAACTCTAATAACAATTACGGGTATTTATCCAAACTACAGGAACTAAGCCCAAATATAAAGATAGTGTTCGTAGAAAAGGATATGGAGACGATACAATTCTTAGCTGAAAAATCAGCAGAATGTATGTGTATAGTAATACCTCTGCTTCAGACGGAAATACATTATTGTGTTGGCCTGACATCAATCGTAGAAGCTATGGCGATGGGAAAGCCAGTTATTTGTAGTCGTAATCCTTATTCGCCCATAGATATAGAGAAAGAGGGGATAGGCTTGGTTGTAGATGATGAAGTTTCTTGGATTAAAGCCATCAATTGGATGAAAACACACCCTGTTGAAAGGCATCAAATGGGCATCCGCGCACGAAAATTAGCCGAGCAGAAGTTTAACATCAACAAGTGCTCTAAACAGCTTGACAGGCTATTTAATCAATAGCAGACGAATAAGAACAATATGTGTACAGTAACATTAGAGTATAATCAGAACAATGTGCTGGCAAAACGTAAGCCCAAGGAGGTTGACACATTCCTTGCCCATTCAAAAAAGAGCATGTCAAGCATTATAGCCCGCTATCTATAAACCTCAACGAGGTAGTAGATATAACTCTCTGCCGATTTTTCACAGAGACAAACCAAGGAACTATCACGCACCGACACGCTTCGCACTATGCGCCGAGGCGTTCCGCATCATGTCCCGATACGCTCCGCATCATGCGCCAACGCACTCCGTGCTGTATGCCGATAGGCTCCGCACCGTATGCGCAGCTGGCCTGCTTCATAGAATTGCAGATGATATTTACTATGAGCTTGACAAGTTCAAAGTATTGCAACCATTAAGTATTGAGCAGCACATCTAACATTTCTTGTGGTGAATACACAGGTATTGCGGATGAAGAAAAATCAGTTTTATTTCGTGTAACGATATAGTCAGCATCGGCAGACAATGCCGAATAGTGTTGCATAGCATCCTCTATATCAACAAATGCTGAACTAATAGCTCGTATGATTGTGTCATGACCGACGCTCGTAATATGGCATAACGCTATAAAGTCTTCAAACTCACGGACAACCTGTTCGTGGCTATGACGATGGTGACTTTGCAAAATATAACTGGCGGTAGCAAAAGAAAGGGACGACACCAACAAGTTTATCTTTTCGTTACGCGCCAAACTGACAAGAATAGCCGCTGGCCCATAGAACTCTCCCCTATGAGCCATAAAATCGATAAACACATTGGTGTCAATGAATACCTGTCTCATTTGTACTTTTCTGCTAAGTATTCATGATAGGCTTTCCGTTCATCAAAGTCCTCAGGCAGGCAAACGTCCTTAAACATATTTGCCACATAAGAGTCAATGCACAAGTCTTCTTTAGTTATCACAGGAGAAGCATCGGATGACTTCATTTCCTGACGTGCATCAGCCAAGAGTTTCTCTCCCAGCCACTGCTTATTCTGGGCTGAGAGCGACATGGAACTTAAGAAATTCCATATACTGTTCATTGATATTGAGGCATTCATCATTAAGACTTTCTTTGCTGCAAAGATATGAATAAATATCGGACTGGCCAAATTATTGCA
>CAMWKZ010000046.1 GCA_947174945.1 uncultured Prevotellaceae bacterium
GTTTATTTATCTATATATCAAATAGTTATCTCTTTCGCCTGAGGTGCTGCATCGGCAAGAACAAGATAATGCTGCAAAACCTGCCCTACTTCACGGTGAAGAACGTGGAGGTGTACAACAAGCAAACGCCCCTGAACAAATACCTCGGCATCACGGACGAGGACAAGAAGGAGTACACGATGGACGTGGTGCTGAAGCGCGAGTACAGCATCGGTGGCTCGGCCAACGTAGAAGCCGGCTACGGCACCGAAGACCGCTACAAGCTGAAGGCCTTTGGTATGCGATACTCCGACCACACACGGGCGGTGCTCTTCGGCGGTGCCAACAACATCAACGAGACGGCCAGCTACGAAGCCGAGGAGCAGCAGTACAGAGACAAGACCCATCAGGCGGGCAGCCGCCACTTCCGACAGGCGGGCGCCATGTTCACCTACATGGGCAGCGAGAACAAGCTGAGCAACGCAACCGAGGTGAACGTGGAGTGGCAGGACGACGCAACCGACACGCGAACACAGAGCGAGAACTACCTGACCGACGGCACGACCACCTACGGCCGCTCGGAAGGGCACAGCCGCAACCGTCCCGTCAACTTCGGGCTGCGCAACACGTTCACCCTGAATGAGCCTGTATTCGTCATGTCGCGCGTCGACCTCAATTACCAGCGACACCGCTACGACAGCGAGGGATGGGACGTGTCGACAGCCGACGCCATGATGACCGACAGCATCAACAGCTCATGGTATCGCTCGCGCAACCGCTCAGCCATATTCGGCGGTTGGGGATACACTGACGTTGCCTACCAACTGCCTACGGGCGACCAGCTATCGCTGAGCCTGAACGGCAGCTTCTCACGGGAGGCCGACCCCGAGACGGAGAGCCAGAACCGCTACATCTACCACAAACTGGGAACCACCGACGACCGCGACCGCCTGACCCGCTCGCCATACTACAGCTACAGCCTACCTGTCAAACTGACCTACCGCTTTGGCATGAAGGGCTGGAGCCTCTCGCCATACTACAGCCTCCGTCTGCGGCGCAGTCACAACGAGCGCAACGAGCTGCTGCGCGACGAGATTGACTACGTGCTTGACATGGAGAACAGCTACGACACCGACACGCGCGGCATGAGCCATGTGGCAGGCATGACCGTCAATTATTACCGACAAACCAAGAAGAAAGGCTACCTCAGCCTCTACGCCAACCTGAGCACCAACTTCGACACCGAGCGCATGGCCTACGATACCGAGTCGCTGACCCGTCACTATACCACGTTTGAACCTTATGTTTACTTCTACTACTCTGCCAACGAAGGGCGCAAGCGGCTACAGGCCAACTACCAGATTGGCTATTCAACGCCGTCGGTCACCAACCTCCTCAGCCGTCCACAGACCAGCAACCCGCTGAGCATATACCTGAGCAATCCCGACCTGCAACAGCAGGCTCGCCACTCCTACAGCATCATCTATATCGTGCGCCGCGACAGCATCGACCAGACGCTGCGCTTCGACCTGAGTGGCAACGCCACCCACAACGCCATTGCCCACGGCTACAGCTACGACCCCATGACGGGTGTGCGCACCTACCGCCCCGAGAACATCAGCAGCGGCAACTGGAGCACGACGCTGACCACGGCATGGAACCGTGCCATCGACAAGAAGAAGCTATGGAACATTGGCAACGAGCTGCGCCTGAGCTACAACTACAGCACCAGCTTCGCCTCGGTCTTGTCTGCCGAGACTGAGGGGCAGCCCCCCTTGAGCCACGTGGGCAATGTGCTGGTAGGCTACAAGCCCAGCATCCGCTTTCAGAAGGATGCGCTGACCCTGCGGCTGAAAGGCGACGTGGCCTACCGCAACATTCACCGCAACATCACCGTCGGCCAGCAGCCCACCGACCTGTGGGACTTCAGCTACGGCCTGTACGCCCAGTACCGCCTGCCGTGGAGCCTCACCGTTGACACCGACATCAGCATGAACTCGCACCGAGGCTACGGCGACCCCGAGATGAACGACAACCGGCTGTACTGGGATGCTTCGCTCACCAAGTCGTTCAAGGAAGGCCGCTGGGTGGTCAAGCTGCGGGGCTACGACCTGCTGAAACAGGTGAGCAACCTGCGCTACAGCATCAACGCGCAGGGGCGCACCGAGACGTGGAGCAACACCCTGTGCCGCTATGCCCTGATGACCGTCAGCTACCGCTTTACACAGAAGCCCAAGAAGCAAAAATAGGCCCCGTCGGCATCATTCGCTGGGAAAGACCCGTTCCTACCCTCGGAAAGAACGGGTCTTACTGCCGGAAAGAACCGTTCTTTCTCGTGGAAAGAGCCGTTCTTTCCCAAAGTAGGAACGGTTCCTTCACCCTCATTGCACGTAGAAAGCCTCTGCAAGGGCAAAATCAGGCTGCCCAACAGGTTTTTGACGTAATTTGCAAGGATTTTCTGATTTTGTTTTGATATTTGGACATTTTGCACTATCTTTGCAAAGTAAAAACATTAAGGAATATGCCATGATGGGATTGTTAACCCAGATTCAATACCCTTCAGACTTACGCCAGTTGAGTGTCAACCAGTTGCCTGAAGTTTGTCAAGAGCTACGCGAAGATATTGTCAAGGAGTTGTCCGTCAACCCGGGCCACTTGGCTTCCAGCCTTGGTGTGGCCGAAATCACCGTTGCCTTACACTACGTTTATGATACCCCCGAGGACCGCATCGTCTGGGACGTGGGCCATCAGGCCTACGGCCACAAGATTCTGACGGGTCGCCGCGAGCAGTTCTGCACCAATCGCAAGCTGGGCGGCATACGCCCCTTCCCCTCACCCGACGAGAGCCCCTACGACACGTTTGCGTGCGGCCATGCCTCCAACAGCATATCGGCTGCACTGGGCATGGCGGTGGCCGCCAAGGCCGAGGGTCAGCAGCGCCACGTTGTGGCTGTGATTGGCGACGGAGCCATGTCGGGCGGACTGGCCTATGAGGGTCTGAACAACGTGGCTGCCGCCCAGAGCGACATCCTGATAATCCTGAACGACAACAATATGTCCATCGACCGCGCCGTGGGCGGTATGCAGGAGTACCTGCTATCGCTGAGCACCAACGAGACGTACAATGCTGTACGCTTCAAGGTGTCGCGATGGTTGCACAGCAAGGGACTGCTGGAGGACGACCGCCGCAAGGGCATCATCCGACTGTCAAACGCGCTGAAGTCGGCCATATCGCACCAGCAAAACGTGTTTGAGGGCATGGATATTCGCTACTTCGGCCCGTTCAACGGCCACGACGTGAAGGAACTGGTGCGCATCCTGCGCCAGCTAAAGAACATGAAGGGGCCCAAGCTGCTCCACCTGCATACACAAAAGGGGCACGGCTACGCCCCTGCCGAGAGGGATGTCACCGTGTGGCACGCCCCGGGCAAGTTTGACCCCGAGACGGGCGAGCGACTGGTGAAGGACACGACTAACGAGCCGCCACGCTTTCAGGATGTGTTTGGCGAGACGCTGCTCGAGCTGGCTCGGCAGAACCCGAAGATTATCGGTGTCACGCCGGCCATGCCCACGGGCTGCTCGATGAACATCATGCTCAAGGAGATGCCCGAGCGCACCTTCGACGTCGGCATTGCCGAGGGCCACGCCGTCACCTTCTCGGGTGGCATGGCCAAGGAAGGGCTCATCCCCTTCTGCAACATCTACAGTGCCTTTGCCCAGCGTTCCTACGACAATATCATCCACGACATGGCCATACTGAAGCTGAACGTCGTGCTCTGTCTTGACCGTGCCGGACTGGTGGGCGAAGACGGGGCGACGCACCACGGAGCCTTCGACATGGCTTCGCTGCGCGTCATTCCCAACCTCACCATCGCCTCGCCAATGGACGAGTGTGAGCTGCGCCGGCTGATGTACACGGCCCAGTTGCCCGACAAGGGGCCCTTCGTTATCCGCTACCCACGCGGCAACGGTTCCGTTGTCGACTGGCGTTGTCCGCTGGAGGCCATTCCCGTGGGCAAGGGGCGTAAGCTCCGCGACGGCAACGACGTGGCCGTCGTCACCATAGGCCCCATCGGCATTCAGGCGCAGCAGGCTATTGACGACATCTGTTCTACGAATAGCGATGCCGCCGCCAACAAGACGATAGCCCACTACGACCTGCGCTTCCTGAAGCCTCTCGACGAGGAAATGCTGCACGAGATAGGCCGTAAGTTTCAGAAGATTGTCACGGTCGAGGACGGTGCGAGAAGCGGCGGCATGGGTTCTGCCGTCATGGAGTGGCTGAGCGACCACGGCTATTCGCCCGTCGTCAAGCGGCTCGGGCTGCCCGACCGCTTCATAGAGCACGGCACGGTGGCCCAGTTGCAGGACATTGTGGGCATCGATGCGGCACACATCAAGGAAACCATACTCGGACTGCTATGAAGATAGTCATCGGCGGGGCAGGCGCCGTAGGTACTCACCTGTCAAAGCTACTGTCAAAGGACCATCAGGATTGCGTCCTGATTGACGACGACGTAGACCAGCTGGCTGGTCTGGAGGGCAGCTACGACATCATGACGCTGCACGGTTCGCCCACCAGCATTCAGACGCTGAAGGAGGCGGGCGTGGAGCACGCTGACCTGTTCGTGGGAGTAACCACCGACGAGAGCCGCAACATGAACGCCTGCATGATAGCTCATGCCCTCGGGGCTAAGAAGACGGTGGCTCGCATCGACAATATCGAGTATATGGCTCCCAGCCTCAAGACTTTCTTTGAACAGATAGGCATCGACTCGCTTATCTATCCCGAGGCACTGGCAGCCCTCGACATTACCAACGGGCTGAAGACCTCGTGGGTGCGCCAGCGATGGGACGTCCACGACGGTGCGCTGGTCATGCTGGGTGTCAAGTTGCGCGAGACGTGCGAGATACTGAACCAGCCCCTCCGACAGCTGTGCGGCCCTGACGACCCTTATCACATCGTGGCCATCAGACGGGGCAACGACACGCTTATACCGGGTGGTAACGACGAGTTGCACGTCAACGACATAGCCTACTTCATGACCACCCGTGAGTATATTCCCTATATCCGACAGATTTCAGGCAAGGAGCACTACGCCGACGTGAAGAACGTCATCATCATGGGAGGTGGCAAGACGTCGGTGCGCGTGGCCAAGACGGCACCCAGCTACATGAACCTGAAAATCATTGAGGTCGACGAACAGCGTTGCGAACGGCTCAATGAACTGCTGAACGGCAACAACACCATGATTATTCACGGCGACGGGCGCGACCTCGGACTACTGCAAGAGGAGGGCATCCGCACCACACAGGCTTTCGTGGCACTCACGGGCAACGCCGAGACCAACATCCTGGCTTGTCTGACGGCCAAGCGACTGGGCATCCGCAAGACGGTGGCTATGGTCGAGAACCTTGACTATGTAGAGATGGCCGACAGTCTGGACATTGGGACAATCATCAACAAGAAGACGCTGGCCGCCGGACACATCTACCAGATGATGCTGGATGCCGACGTTACCAACGTGCGTTCCCTGATGATGGTCGACTCTGACGTGGCCGAGTTTGTGGCTGCCGAGGGGTCGAGGGTCACCAAGAAGGCGGTAAAGGACTTAGGACTGCCCTTCGGTACGACCATAGGCGGACTGGTGCGCCACAAGCAGGGCATTCTGGTCAATGGTAATACCCGCATCGAGGCAGGCGACAGCGTCATGGTGTTCTGCCATGAACAGAACCTGAAGAAACTGGAAAAATACTTCAAGGCCGAAACGTTATGGTAAACTACCAGCTGCTTTACAAGGTACTCGGCTCGCTGCTATTCCTGCTGGCCTCGCTGCTACTGTTCTGCGCAGGCATAGCTTTTTACTATCAGGAGGACGATTTCATGGCGTTCCTTGTCTCCATGCTGTTTACCTTTTCGTGCGGTTTCATCATGCGCTATCTGGGGCGCGATGCCGATAACAACCTGAGCCGGCGCGACTCTTACCTGCTGGTCACCGTCACGTGGGTGGTGTTCAGTCTGTTTGGTATGCTGCCTTTCCTGATTAGCGGCTATATTGGCAACGTGACCGATGCCTTCTTTGAAACGATGTCGGGCTTCTCTACCACTGGGGCTACCATTCTCGACAATGTGGAGGGACTGCCCCATGCCATGCTCTACTGGCGCACGCAGACGCAGTGGATTGGTGGTCTGGGAATCGTATTCTTCACCATTGCCATTTTGCCTTCTATGGTGGGCAACGGCAGCGTGAAGGTGTTTGCCGCCGAGGCGACAGGGCCGCTGCGCACCAAGATGCACCCGCGCCTGTCGACTATGGCGAAATGGATATGGTCTATCTACTTGGCACTGACGGTGGCTTGCATCCTCTCCTTCTACTTTGCGGGCATGGGGTGGTTCGACAGCATCAACTACGCCATGACGACTACGGCCACGGGCGGCTTCTCTACGCATAACGACTCGGCAGGTTTCTTCCACTCGCCAGCCATCGAGTACATTGCCATCCTGTTCCAGTTCTTGGCAGGCATTAACTTCATGATGCTCTACGTCAGCATCTTTAAGCTCCGCCCCGGCTCGCTGTTCAAGAGTTCGGAGTTTAAGCTCTATATCACCATCATACTCGTTGCCACCCTTTGGATAGGCTACATGCTCATTGCGCACAACGGCTACGGCTATGAACAGGCTTTCCGCAGTGCCTTGTTCCATGTGGTATCGTTCATTACCACGACGGGATTGTCCAACGACGATGCGGCTGTATGGCCCCACCTTACGTGGGTGATTCTGGCCTGCCTGATGTTTATCGGGGCTTGCTCTGGCTCTACTACGGGCGGTTTCAAGTGTGTACGTGGTGTCATGGTGCTGAAGGTGCTGCGCAACGAGTTCCACAAGCGACTCCACCCCAATGCCGTCTTGCCGGTCAAGATTGACGGTGTGCCGGTGCCCCGTGCGCAGCTGAACACCCTGCTGGCGTTCTTTGCCATCTTTACACTGATGGTGCTGCTCACGGCTACGCTGATGATTGCCGCAGGCATCGACAACACCAACGCCATCACCATCGCCCTCAGTTGCATCAGCAATGTCGGCCCTACACTGGGCACACAGATTGGTCCCGTCATGTCGTGGGCAGAGTTGCCCGACTATGTGAAGTGGCTTTGCTCGTTCCTCATGCTTGTAGGCCGTCTTGAAATCATGTCGGTGCTTGTGTTGTTTACGAGAGAATTTTGGAAAGATAATTAGCTCTTCAGGAGTTCTATCCAGTTATGAGATATTACAAGTTCATACCTTTACAGAAAACCCTGATATGGGGTACGGAGAGTTGGCAGCTTAGTGGCGTTGCAGGCAACGAGACGCTCACGGAAGACGGCCAGTCGCTCAACACGCTTGTCAGGGAACTAAAGGGAAAGCTCATCGGGCAATCCAACTACCAGCGCTTCGGCGATGAGTTTCCCCTGCTTATCAAGTTTATCGATGCCCGTCAGGACCTGAGCATTCAGGTGCATCCTTCTGACGAGATTGCCCGTCGGCAGGGCAAGCCCCGTGGCAAGACGGAGATGTGGTATGTCATGGACTCGGCCCCCGATGCCAAGCTGTTCAATGGGCTAAAACAACCTATTACCCCTGAACAATACAGGCAGATGGTAGCCGACGATACTATCTGCGACGCGCTGGCTCAGTACACAGTCCGCGAGGGCGATTGCTTCTTCATCCCCGCAGGGCGCATCCATGCCATCGGAGCTGGCTGCTATTTGGCTGAAATCCAACAGACTTCCGACATCACCTATCGCATCTATGACTACAAGCGCAAGGACAAGGACGGCAACTGCCGCCAGTTGCACACGCAGGAGGCTGCCGAGTGTATTGACTACCACGTGCTGCCCGACTACCGTCAGCACTACACTCCCTGCCTGAACGAGAGCCAGCTGCTGGTGGAATGCCCTTACTTCAATACGGCAGTGTACGACCTCACCGAACCGATGAGTATCGACTATTCCGACCTCGACTCGTTTGTCATCCTGATGGGGCTAAGGGGGCAAGGCACGCTTGCCATTGACGGTGAGCAAACAAGCCTAAGGGCTGACGAGAGCGTCCTCATACCAGCTACGGCACAAGAAGTAGTAATAAAAGGGGATATTAAGTTTCTGGAGACTTACGTGCTATCGTAAGTAGATACGCTTCCACGTCGCGCTGAATGCGCTGAAACTGTTCTGAAAGCATATAGCCCGTGTTCTTTTTCAGCATCTGACGGATGTCCTGCAACGAGTGTTCGTAGCAGGACATTTCGTTTCTGCGCTGCGTATAGTGCCGGGCAGTGCGGTAAATCTCATCCTGCCGCTCTTGGCGCAGTCGGTTGCATACCTTATTTAATATAGGCACCATCACCGTGTCGAACAGATGGTGGCCTTGTATATACAAGTAAGTGGTCTGGGGTGTCACACCCAGCGCCTTGATGTCCTCCTTTGTCTTCAGATAGGCCTCCTTGGCATCAGGGAACTGTTGCTGCAACTGGTGTATCTTCGTACCCACCTTGCGCCGCAAATGAACTATCGAGGGTTGCGGGTCAGACAAGTTAAAGCCGCTGGGGTCTACCACCCGTGAGAAGTCCGACAGCGAGAACTTGGTGTGCTGCCCCGTGCGATAAGCCCATACCGACCAGACGAACAGAGGGAACACTGCCTCGCTATACTGCCGCAGATAGTCCTCGAAATCAAAGATGCGATGGTCGTTCAGCGTCACCGCCACACACACGTCGTGCAGCGACGGAGCATAGCACTGCATATTCTCAATGGCATAGGCGTAGGTATGAAACACATACGGGCTGTTCAGTACCCTGCGCGACTGCTCCGTAGCACCCTGCAACAAATAGTCGTAGTCGGCATCCACGCAGGCCAGCATATCAGGCCCGATACGGTTGCCGATAAAGTTCATCAGCACCGACTTCTTGCCTCGCTCCAGCTTCTTGTGCGACGGCAGCATCACTTCAAAGTAACGTGTTGTGTCCTCAAAGCGGCTCAGCACGGTACGCCAAAAATAAATGTCGTCGTAGCTCTCGACGTAGGCTACTATCCTGCGCCGCGCCTGCTTCGACCTTAACCCGTTGGCCGCCTCGAAGTACTGTGAGTTCAGCTGCTCCTTCAGTCCCATCACACCGTGATATCCGTTACTTCCGTTACCTTGTCAAGCCATCCGCTCATAATCACGGCGGGCGAATGGGTCGTCAGGATTATCTGCACGTTGGGGTTCAGTTCCAGTATCAGCTCTATCAGTCGCTTCTGCCACTCTATGTGCAGACTGACCTCCGGCTCATCCATGAACAGCACGTAGGGCTGCTGGTCCTCTACCAGCACCGTCAGCAAGATGGCCAGCATCTGCTTCTCGCCACTTGACAGCTGGTAGGGCACCAGTGTCTCGCCTATCTGCGAGAACCGTATCTCGTTCTCCGTGCGCACAATCTTCTTGCCCGTTTCCTCAAACAGTTCGTCCACCATATCCTGAAACCGCTTCTTAGGCTCCGACAACCGCTGCGCCGCATCGGCATTCCCCTGTTGCAGCTCGGCAATAATGCGGTTGCCTATGTTCACCTGATAGTCCAAGTATTTACGTTGCAAGTGGTACAGCTGGAAGTCAAGGGTCGAAAGGCTACGGATAGGCGAGTGCAGCTCAGGAATCTTAACGCTCGCATCCACATGGCTCATCGTCTCCAAGTCCAGCATGGGACTATCCATCGAGCGAATGATGTCAAATCTGACGTGCGAAGCATCCGCTGGTTCCACCGTGATATGCACTCCCTTCAGCAGGTGGTTCACTACGTCACCATTGGTATTAACGCTCTTCACCACCTTATTCAGAATGGTCGACTTCCCCACCCCGTTAATGCCACTCAACACATTCACGTGAGGGTCCAGCGTCCACACAATGTGCTTCTTACCGCTCCACAGCGCCTCTATCTCTATCTGCTTAATGTATTCCGCGTACTTCATAGTCTCCCTGTTTTGCTGCAAATATACAAAAATAGTTGTTAACCACAACCGATTTCCTGCAATTTTTAACACTTAAACCCGCCACTATGAGGGTATGGATTTCAAATATCAGGCATCATGTATCCATCACTTGGACGCTTGGTATGACTTATCTTGCCATCGCTATTAACGTAAACGATAACACTTTCCGTCTTTGTCTTTTTATCTGGCCATGTTAAATAGCTGAATGACACAATGTAGTAATCATCCTCTTCTCGAACAGAAAGAGTTGTTTTCATCATATTATAATCATCACAAAACCCATTAGTCAGTGGGTCATATAGTCCGATTTCATTTACATCCTCATTCCATGCAGTCACAAAGTCTGGAGTGCAGTATAAATTCACTAAAGAATCCAATTTTGTCGTATCTGCGAGACAAGGACTATAAGTAAAATAATCAATATAGAACTGCTCCAACATTTTTACGTTGGCAATCTTCTGTGCCGAAAGTCCCAATACATTTAAGGACATAACCAACATTATCAATAACGCTTTTTCCATAATTTGCTGCAAATGTACAAAAAATCATCCACAATACAGAAAATTTCAGTAACTTTGCCCCTGTGAACACAATGACAACTTTGAAATTGATGGAAATAACATACAAAGACATTCACGAATTTAAGAAAGAGGACTTGGAAGAGTTGTTTCTTTCTGTTGAATGGTCATCAGGACACTTTCCTGATAAATTAGTCATAGCCATGCGAAACTTCAGCACAGTATATTCAGCATGGGATGAAGACAAACTTGTTGGTATGGTGTGTGCAATGGACGATGGCATTATGACTGCCTATATTCATTATATGCTAATTCGTCCAGAATACCATCATCAAGGTATCGGACATACACTTCTTAAAATGATGAAAGAGCATTATAATTCCTACCTGCGTATTGCTTTGATTGCCTACAATACAGAGTTGGATTTCTACGAATCTTGCGGATTCAAAAGAGCAGAAGATGCAAGCCCTATGTTCATTACAAGCCTTTGGACTTAAATCGAACAATAGGCAGCAAAAAGCTATCATTTAGGGTTCATTCAACCTCTAGTATCTCCTTCGGGTTGCTCCAGTATCTCTTTCGAGGTGCTCGAGTATCTGTTTACCCACCTAAACAGATACTGTTTAATGTCGAAACAGATACTCGAGCACCTCGAAAGAGATACTGGAGACGAAACAAGGGCAATATGTATTAAAAAGAGGCTGCTGATTCTTTGCGCACGCCAAAGTTTTTGCGAGACTTATCGTTGATGATGCGACTGGCCTTGCGACCATCGAAGCGGGTTGGGGCGATGATGAAATCGGGCACATTGAAAGACAGGAAACGCTCGCGATAGAATCGGCGTGGATTACGCTGTGGTAGCATAAAGGCTTTGCTGACACTTCCCTTGGCATCGACGTGGCAGAAATAAGGGCGCGTGAAAAGGCCATCGTCGCGACGGGAACTAAACACTATCCAGCGAGAATTTGAACTCCAATTATGAAACGACTCCGTATCTTCTGAGTTAGCCTCAACCATAGGGCGGCTCTGTCCTGTTGAGAGATTAAGCAAGTAGAGGTCGGCCTCATGATGCCAGATGCTGAACTGCCCGTAGTCGGAGAGTGTATAACAAAGGAAACGCCCATCGTAGGAGGGACGAGGGAAGGACACCGACTTGTGTTGAGCCTCGGCATTGATAATGGTGTCTATACGGTTGCCGAAGTTGCCTGTTTCAGGATTGAAGTCAATGCGGCAGAGATTATAGTGAATCGAATCGAGCTGATAACTACCCTCAGGAAGGGCACGGGCAGCACAGAAATAGAGTGAACGACCATCGGAAGAAAAAACGGGATAGGTCTCATAAACCGAGTCTTGCTTGAGAAGGGGCGACAGCAATAGCTCATTGTTAGCAACGTCATAAACCTGAATATCGGAGGCGGTATCAAAAACCTCGACACGGTTGGGGTCGGCACTATGGAATAGCTGACTGGTGGAGTTGGTAGAGTAAGCAATATAGCGGCCTGAAGGATGCCAATAGGGATAGACACAAAGGCCCAGCGTCTGGTCGGTCTTGGTATTATAAGCGGTGACGGGGCCATTATTCTGACGCAATAGCGTGGCACCATGCTCCCCACGGATATGAAGGCTCATGTCGGCAGGATTGCCACGGTTGAAACTATGGCAGTTGACGCAGCCCACAAACTGGGTATTATCAATCAACGTGCGTTCCTCAAACGAGGAGAGTTCGCGCTCGTAAATGCCCATTTTGCTCCATACCTCGTAGCCCGGCTCAATAAGGCGGTAGCAGATACCGTAGTCGATGCTGTCAGGGCTAACATAAATTGGAAAAGAGTGGTAGGTGTGCCAACCATCATCATACTTGGCCGAAACGGTAACACTGAGCGAATCGCCACGGTTCTGCCCCAGCAGCGTATGCCACTCGTCAACGTCGAAGTCTACCGATTCTTCACTTTGACTATGCAGTTGGTGCCCATGACGGTCTGTGATAACTGCGTCAATACGCAATGCCGCTTCATCTGCCATGCAAAAGCAGAGAGGGGCAATATTCACGGGTATGGTGACACCGAGATAGTCGGGATAAATATGGGGCTGAGCAACCTCCTGCTTTGCATTGCTGACGGTCTCGGTGGTGCAGGCAGCAAACAGCAGAAGGGAGAGAAGTGTATATAGAATCTTTTTCATCGCTTTATCGAAGTGAAGTAGTAATACCAATAAGTATCGCCAAAGTATTGCGCCAACTCCTCACGGGTCATGGCAGATGACTTGATGTACGAGCAGAACTGACCGAAACGCTGAGTTATGTCCGAACTAATCTGAACCGGGGGAGCTTTCTCCTGACTAATGCTCCACGAAAGGAGCAATGCCTCCTGAAAATGGCGTGGGATAGCAGTATAGCCCAATTTCTCACCCCAGCCAACACTGTTGACGAAACTCCCGAGGTCGCCTGTCAGCAGATAGTAGGCCATCAGGTATTCGTATGCAAGACGATTGTCTGTATTGCTGCTGAAGAGGGTTTGAAGCATCTGGGGAGTCACATGGTCGCCAAAATAAAAGTTTTTATCAGAAGCCAACTGGCGCAGTCGGCCGTACTCGGGATGCTTGGCAATCGCCTTTTCATCCCCCAGCAACGGTAGTGTTTCATTGGCCCATTCCCTATAAAAGAGGGTTTTCTGCAAAGCCGTAAGATATTTGCGAGCCACTTCATAGTTGCCGTTGATTAGGTTAGTCTGTGCCAGTCGTTTGTAGCATCGGGCACTTTTCTGGAAATCAAGAATAGCTTCCTGAGCCTCGAATACCAATCGCTGGGCGATGTTAATCATACCCAACTGATAGAACACCTCGGCTGTAGGCAACGGACTGGTCGCATCGCGCTCGGCATCGGGCAGAAGGCCAGAGATACCGTTCTGGTGATATTTGAACATGTGGTCAGCAAGCATACCGCGCATCGCCAAGGCAAGATTCTGTACGGTAACTCCAATCTGGTTGTTAGGTTGTTCTTCGTTGATGGTTTCAAATATGCGGTTCCATTGCTGGTGACGGGCCATAAAGTCGTACCGCATCACCTTTTCTGCTCTGAAATTGCTGTTTTCCCAAACAAGACACCCCATACCAGCAGCCATCAGCACAAAAGAGCAAAGCGGCACAACACAACGATTCGAAGCGTTGGCCCAACGGTGAAAGACACGGGCAATGAGTATGAGGATGAAAACAGACAAAGACGCATACCAAAGCAAAACAGGGAACACCGTTGGATAACGGTAATAATGTATGCCCAACCAAATGCTATCAACGGGTACAGGAAGACAGACAGGCCCCACCATCCAGTAGAGTACAGGAATGGCAATAATGAACAAAATGCGTTGCACCCAGCCGTATGGCAACTTGACGAGGGTTCCAAAGACGAGAAGCGTAAGCAAAACAGCCCAGACACCACTCAGCAGCGCATTCTCGTCAAGCAGGAAAAGCCAAAGCAAACACGAAGGCACAAAGCTCAGAGCATAGAAACGCCCCCAACTGACCAGTCTGAGCATCAGGAGCTGCACCACCGAAAGCAGCAGGCCGATGATAAAAGCCCCCACCCAAGCATAAAGGAAAAACTGTGTGCAGAAGCGACCCAGCAGGTCAGCTATGCCACCTGGTTGCCTAACAATCTCCCACACATAGGTACGGTCGAAGAGGAAAAGCTGATACTGCTCTTGATAATGCAGATGATGCGGATAGGCTAATCCGAAGAAGAGGAGCACCGCCACACCAAAAAAGAGAGTGCATAAAATACGATAATTCTTCATTGGAACACCTGTTTGAAATCGTTGGCGTTAAAGCGGACAGGCTCAACCATAAACTCTGGGCGGTTGTAGCTCTTCAGCAGGAAGGTGTTTTGTTCTGGGTCTTCCTGCGGCATGAGAAAGGCCTTTTCTGCTTTCCCGTTATTGAAATAAGCAAAATAGACACGACAGAAGTTACCATCATCGCGACGGCTGGCACACATAATCCAATGCCCGTTGCTCGACCACGTTGGGTAACTATCTGGGAAACCGTCGCTGTTCAGCTTGGTAAGGTCAATGTCTGAAGGAGCCTGTTCGTCAAGCGGCATACAAACAATGTCGGCATCATTGTGCCTGATATGGAAACAACCATATTGCCCTTCAGCAAACAGCAGATAACGCCCATCAGGACTGATGCGTGGCAAGGTAACGCTTTTGTTGGATGACGCTGCATCATACACTAATTCTTCCTCGCCAAAACTATGCTGGGCCAGATTGAACGGACGGCGGTAGAGGTTATATTGTACTTTCGGATAAGTAGACCTAATATCCTTATCGCGTAATTCCTCAGGAAGCGGCACAGACTTACAATAATAGAGGTATTGGCCATCGGGCGACCAAGTAGGATACACTTCCAGAAGGTCGGGGTCGTTGCTGATGATACTTACCGAGTCGGTTTCTACGTCGTAAAGAATCAGGTCGCTGGCAAGGTCGTAAACCTCAATCTTGTTGGGGTTTACCGTATGGAACGCCTGCCGTGTCTTGTTGGTTGAGAAAGCTATCAGCTTGGCAGTAGGATGCCACGCTGGATAGACGCCCGAGGAAATAGTATTGTCGCGCTTCAAGTCGACTTTCTTTATCTTGCCATCGTTTACTATAACGGTACCACTGTTAGAGAGACGCACGTGAAAAAGCATATTGTCGGTCTTGTAGTTCTGATAGCTATGGCAGTTGATACACTGGCCTATCTTACGGTCGTTGCTGGTAATCTCGTTGTTGAACACCTGCGTTTCCTCAAACGAGGTAAGGTTACGCTGGGCAATTTCCATAAAGCTCCATGCAACGTAGGTAGGCTCAATGAGGCGATACGACAAATACTCGTCAATAGGTTCGGGAGCTACGTGTATCTCGAATGGCGTAAAGAAAAGCCATTTACCTTCTTTCTTACCCCACACCTCTACCTTGATGCTTTTACCTTTGGAGGCATCAAGCATGGCGTGCCATTCAGGCTCGGGTATCTGCACTTTCACGCCCTTGCCGTAAGTTTGCTGTTGCCCGTCAGGCGTGGTGAGGCGTGCTACACATTCTTCATATTCGCCCGAAGGCAGCATGAAGTTGAGTGATGCAATATTATAAGGCACGGTGACGTTGCAGTAATCGGGATATATAGCGGGCAGACACTTGGCCTCGCTATATGTAGAGGGCACATCGGGATGATTCACACACGATGACAAGAGCAGTAACGCACCAGCCAGCAGCAAAGTGTAAGGGTGGATATATCTTTTCATTGTTTCCTTGGGTTTAATTACATTCTCAATCCTGACAAGCACATTAATAGATTTTTCTTCCGAAGAGGTTGTAATACCAATAGGTATCTCCCCATTTCTTACGCATCTTCTCACCTATTTCTCCCACCTTCATGCCGGGCTTTGCCAGCTCTGTCAAGTCCTCCCAGAACTGCTTATAGCGTTCGTAAACGGACTGCTCAACAGGCAGCATCATTCGCTTTTTCTCTGGAGCCTTATCCATAAACATGATATAAGCCTCTTGGGCATGAACAGGAAATTGCTCGTTCTGATGCAGCTTCACAAAATTGCGCAACGCGAGCCAGAAGCGCCGCGAGTCACAGCGTAGCATGGAGTAAAGCAATGCCTGTTCGGAAGCTATTTTGCTATCAGACTCAGACCAAAGGCTGATGGTGTTGACCAGATAACTGTCGCTATTCTCCACGCCCGTAATCTCGTCGGGATAGCATTGCCCCAGTTCCTTAATGATTGGGGTGACGGGATTGGGTTGCCAGTCACCATAGTAGGGATGGCGGTGTAATTGTGTGGTGAAGCGTTCCATCAATTTCTTGTCACCATTGGCCAAGGCACAGCGCGTTAGCATCTTGAGGTAGAAGGGCGAGAAACCAGCCTGAACTCCACACTCATAGCTCAGGCGGATAGCCTCATTGTTTATACCGTAATTATAATAGACCAAAGGTGAGGCTATCTCGAGAAAGCTAACATGGAGCGAATCGGGATTGTAGATGGGATGGCTGTCGTTACCCATCATGAACGAGCGGTCGAGCAGACCTCCCCCATTCATCAGGGCTACGTTCTTGAGCATAACCATCGTGGTGGTGGGGCTGGAGTTGTCGGCAAAGACTTTGAGTACCTCCTGCCAGTTGCCATCCTCGGCATAGCGAACCATGCGCATTTCGTCAATATAGTTTTTGTCGCTGAACTGAAGCGATGAGATGAAAGTGATGCCTGCAACGGCACACAGTACCGGAACAAAAAACTTAGCCAGATAACGGCCACACAACGAAATGAGCATAGACACTGCGCCAAGCACCCAAAAGGGAAGGGTGAGATGGTCGGTCTTGTCGCTGGGGGTAACAAAGCGGGGCAAACCAGCCAGTTCAATATCCCCGTAGTTAAGATTGGAATAAAGCAGCGCACGCCAGATAGGGGCTGCGGTCAAGACCACGATAACGCTGATAAGTTCGCTCCAAGTGGGTCTTTCAGTAAGTGCTAAGCAGAGCACAAAGAGCAAAGCAAGCCAACCCAAAACTGGATATAAGCAAAAGCCTATCAGATACCACACCAAGTGCCACTTGCGGGGTGTGCAACGGGCTGCCCACAGGAATAGAAGCATAACGAGATAAGCAACCGACTGAGAGAACCAGTAGCCTCGGATGGTGGAGATATAAAGCCAATAGCCCGTATCGACCACCGAAGCAAGCAGGCAGGCTACAGGCAAAAGCATCAGTGCCGAGGCGTATTTCTGCAACCTGAAAGCCTTGATACCCACCAAGAAGATAAGCAACCAGATAGCGAGCAGCACACCAGTACCAACCATCGGATGATAGAAAAACTGCGTAAGCCAAGCTCCCACATACTGCATCAAGCCAAAAGGTTTAGCCATGAGGGTATGGAAGAAAGGGCTGCCATAAAGAAATTCGGAGCGACTATGTGCCGCATAGAATACCTCTTGATTGGCATTTAATACATAATAGGCAAATACTATGAAACCTATCAGGCTCACATAGAAAGTGGCATCAAATATCTTGCTTCTTGTGTTCATTGTTATAGTATAAAAGGGTTGGCTCAAACCAAATGAGCCAACCCGATTTTGTTTTATACCGTTAAGGAATGATTATTCCTCATAGTAAACAGCATTGATGGTACAGCTACCAGAAGTAACCATGATATCAAGGTCCTTACCAGCACCGCCATTACCACGTGCGCAGTCCTTGGCAATAGCCTCGGTGAGCTGAAGCTCCCACTGACCGTTGGTAAACTGAACGTCCTTATCATCGTCGTAACGGGCGCTCCACCAACCGTTCATAATACGGCCTGCACAATCTGGAGTAGCATCGGTGATGTCGAATATAAGGGTCTTGAAGCCCCAATATATATCGTCAGAAAGGAATGGTAGGTGCTTACCTTCATTGTCGCTGAAACGCATTTCCGCAGCGTCCCACGCAGCAGGCTGGAAAGGCTCCTGACCAGAACCGGGCTCGCCATAAATCCAGAACCTCTGCAAGGGGTCAGTAATTACCTGACACTCTACAGGGAAATCGGCCTTAAGCTCTGTACCATCAGCACAAAGAGCTGTTATAGTAACAATGTGCTGGCCCAGCTTCATCTTCTTCCAAGCATAGTTACCGATGAAATCCTTACCACCGATAGTCCACTTTGCATTGACTGGTGCTGAGGTTTTACAGGTAATTACGTTACCATTCTGGCCGTCAGGTGCCTTGTCAACAGTGACTGTAGTCATTGCCGTGAGGTCGTCAACAGTGATGTTGCCGCCGTTGCTGATGTCCTCTTGAGTAGGGTCACAGGCAGCGAATGCACATACTGCAGCAAATAATAAAAATATCTTTTTCATATTGATTACTTATTATAACATTAATAAAGTGTCTTATACTGTGTCTTGACATCAGCAGCATCCCAGCCTGGGTTCTGCTCAAGATTACCATTCATCAGAGTAATCTGAGCCTGTGGCTTAGCCAAGAAACCATCGGTAGCCTCGTAACGCTCCTTCCAAGAGCAGGTCATGTGCTCCATTGTGCGCTTGTTAGCCTTGTCGCCAAGACAAACCATCTGCTTACCTCTCTGAGCCTCAAGAGCCTTGGTTGCATAGCCATCCTTAGTGCCCTTACCAGTCCAACGACGCATATCATTGAAACGCAGACCCTCGAATGCAAACTCCCAACGGCGCTCGTCCTGAACAGCCTTCAATGAGTATTCTGTCTCAGGAACACCAGCGCGACGCTGAACCTGCTTCATGTAAGAAGCATCGCCAGTAAGCTCGGTAGCCATCAGAAGAACGTCGGCATAGCGCATTAGGTAGAAGTCCTCGAAGTGGTCACCCTGCATAGGATTGTCAAGAGTACCTGGGCCACCAATAATCTTGTCCCACCAAGGGCTGTCACCAGTAAGGGCATCCAAAGTTACTCCATTGTACTTCTTAACACCCAAACCAGAAGCCTCGGTGCAGTCCTTTACGTAATCGTAATCAATCTCTGGATTGTCAGAAACACCGTCAATCAAAGAACCCAGCTTACGGATATCCTTGTAACCGCCATTGTTCTCTGCAATGGTCCAGTCATCCCAGATATTGCATGAGGGAGAACCCTGACCCCAACCATTGGTGAATGGATAAGTATAATCACGGTTACCGTTATTACCATTGATACGAAGTGACCAGAACACTGAGAGGTAGTTACAGTACATACGAGCGGTAGAATAAATCGGGTCTGCACTGTTAATATTCCACTTAGAGGCATTCATGAACTGAATCTGGAAGAGCTCCTCAGTGTTACCATTACCCATACCCGGCTGGTCGAAGCACAGGCTGCGGTCCATGTCAGCGATGAAAGCGTATGCGTGGTTCTCGTCATCCTGAGCCTCGTCCCAAACCAAGCTGTTGGAATACTGCCAGAGTGAACGATAGTCCTTACAAAGCTCGTAAGCACCGCTACCGATGATTTCCTTCAGACCGTTAACTACATCAGACTGAGAAAGTGAACCACCGGGGCAACCCTCCTGCTCAACAAGTGTGATAGCAGGAGCTGAGCCAGTAGCGAGTTCGCCAACACCTTTGTAGAAGCCAGCCCAGAACATATAAGCACGAGCAATGAATGCTTCTGCAACATACTTGTTAGCATGACCAGACATAGCAGTGCTGGTCAAGTGTGTCTCAGTACCCATGAGCGTCTTTCCTGAAACAAAGTCAGAGAGAATCTGCGGATAGATAACCTCCTCGGCACTAACCTGCTTCTGCATATCGGCTGTGATGATAGTAGAGGTAATCAGAGGCACATCGCCGAACAGCTGGGTGAGCCAGAGGGTATAAAGACCACGCATGAAGTAAGCCTCGCCAAGTAGCTGGTTACGCTTAGTCTCAAGACCAGTCCAGTCTACGTTGTCGATAGTCTCAATCATGTTGTTACAACGAGAGATACCGCCATAGAGAATGATGAACGGCTGCTCATACTGGTTAACATTCATCATAACAAGGTGATGGAGAGACTTAACCTTGTTGTCCTGTACACCACCAGCACCATAGCAGTTGTCTGACATAAGCTCCCACCAGTAGAAGGGGTTCTGTGTATCAGAGTCGCCACCACCCATCGTATTCATGATACTGTAGATAGCTGTATTCAAAGCCTCAACATCCGCAGGCTTGCCCGGGAAAGTGGCCTGAGTCATCTCGGTCACACGTGGGTCAGTGTCCAACATGTCATCGCAAGATGTAAACATTAGTGCTGAACTAACAGCCAATACTGATAAAAATATCTTTTTCATATCTTAATTATCGAATTAGAATTTAATACTTGCACCAACCAAGAAAGTACGAGCTGGTGGGTAAAGACCAAGGTCGATACCTGATGCCCAGCTGTCAGCACCACCTGCTGAACCTACCTCTGGGTCGAGGCCGGTGTAACCAGTGAATGTGTAGAGGTTCTGAACCTGAACATAGAAGCGGAGCTGCTGCAACGGACAAGACTTCCAAACCTGCTTGAAGTCGTAGCCAAGAGTTACGGTCTTAATCTTCAGGTAGTCAGCATCCTCCATGTAACGGGTAGAAACATATACGGTGTTAGGATGACCAGTAGCAGAGAGGCGGGGCTGCGTGTTTGAGGTGCCCTCACCATGCCAGCGGTCGAAGACGGTGGTGTCGTAGTTGTGCCACCAAGAGTCGGCGAACGAACGGTAAGAGCGCATAATCTGATGACCGAATGCACCGGCACCGTTGACAGAGAAGTCGAAGCCCTTATATGCCAGACCAAGGTTGATACCAAGGGTAACATCAGGATTAGGATTACCAATCTCATGACGGTCGCAATCACCACCTTCAGCGTATGTAATCTTGCCATCACCATTATAGTCATCCCAGATGCAGTCACCAGGCTGTGCGTTGTCAAGAACAGCCTTGCCTGCTGCACGTGCAGCGTCGATTTGCTCCTGATTCTGCCAGATACCACTGTAAGACATACCGTAGAAGTAGCCAATGGGCTTGCCTACCTCGGCACGGTAAATATACTCAGTACCCTGTGAGAGGATGCTACCACCACCGTTGATGTAACCGTTCTCGTTGGCGATACGGGTAATCTTATTCTTATTGGTAGCGATATTCACGCCGATGTTGTAGCTGAAGTCCTTGTTAACTCTGTCGTTCCATGAGAGAGCAAGCTCAATACCAGTATTCTCAACGTCACCACCATTGATGTAAGCGGGGTTGGTACCCTGGATAGCGATGCGCGGACCCTGAATGAGCCAGTCTTTGGTAGTCTTCTTATACCAGTCGAAGTTTACACCCAGACGGCTGTTGAGGAAACGAGCGTCGAAACCGAAGTCAAGCTGCTCAGAGGTTTCCCAAGTGAGGTCGGGATTAGGAACGATGTTTGCGAAAGCACCAGTGTTGGGAGTACCTGCAGTTGATGTCGTCATGTCGTGACCGAACTTGTAACCATTGTCGCCATCTACACCAGACTGTGCGATAGTGGCAAGATACTGGTACTTAGGAATACGGTTGTTACCGTTCTGACCCCAAGATGCACGAACCTTCAAGAAGTCGAGCCAGCTCTTTGTGTTCTCCATGAACTTCTCGTTGCTGACTACCCAACCTGCAGACACAGAGGGGAACATACCCCAACGGTGCCCCTTGTTGAAGATGCTTGAGCCATCATAACGCATGGTTACGGTAGCCATGTAGGTCTCATTCCAGTCCCAAGTCAAACGACCAAACCAAGATGCGAGATACTCCTCATCATCGTTAGGCTTGCCAGTCAGTGTGGCATTTCCAACATCTGTAAGCTTAATGTTGTTAAGCCATGCAGAATCCCAGCCCTTCAATGTTGCGAGCTGTTCGCCATCAAGAACCTTGTTTGAGCCGGCGAGGTTTGTGCTCCATGCAGTGCTCTGGAAGCTCTGACCTGCCATAACGCTAATCTTGTGACCATTGAAAACAGGAAGGTCGTAAGAGAGCGTGTTTTCAACTGAGTAGTTGGTGCTCATCCATGAGCTCTGGTTAACACTGTAAACAATTACCGTACCAGTACCTGCTGACGGAGAACGAGGCTCACCATAGTTGCGATATGCACCTGCACCCCAGTGATAGTTGAACTGGGTACGCCATTTCAGGCCTTTGATAGGCTGGATAGTGATGAATGCAGTAGCGTCAGCACTATAGTTACGGCTCTCGGACAGCGAGTTGAAACCACCCTTAGAGAGGTTCTCGTAGGGGTTGTTGAACCAGAAGTCGTTCCAGCCCTTACCATTATTCACATGGTTGTAAAGTTCACCATTGTCAGCATACTGCGGTACGAGCGGATTGGTCTGGAGCAGGCTGTGGATATAGCTCCAGTACATACCATCCTCAGGCAGTTCGTGGCTCTTGTTGTAGCCAATCGAGATGTTCTCACCGATGGTGATGGCATCAAAGTCCTTGGCCTTCAAAAGCACGTGGTCGCTGTTGATGCGGATGGTGTGACGGTTGTAGTAAGAGGCCATGTCGGCACCCATGATACCTTCGTTACCAGTATAGGTATAAGACATAGAGAACTTAGACATATCGGTACCGCCGGTCAAAGTCACTGAGTGATTCTGCTGTACAGCATTGTCATTCATGAAAGCGCCCCACCAGTCAGTACCTTCCCAGCCCTTGGCAACCCTGTCGAGAATGTCCTGAGGAACATAACCCGAGAAGTCCAGCTTCTGACCAGAAGTGTTGAAGGTGTACTCGTCCATGATGGTCATGTACTGCTGGGCATTGAGCAGCTGCGGACGCTTGTAGCTGTTAGACCAACCAATAGCTCCGTTATAGCTGAGCTCAATCTTACCAGCCTTACCCTGCTTGGTGGTAACGAGGATTACACCGTTGGCAGCACGAGAACCGTAGATGGCAGCCGATGCAGCATCCTTGAGAATGTCGATGCTCTCGATGTCATTGGGGTTGATGTCGTCGAGCTTACCGCCGGCCACACCATCAATCACATAAAGAGGTGCAGCATCGCCGATGGTACCAATACCACGGATGTAAACCTTGTATCCCTTACCGGGCTGTGAAGACGACTGGGTAATCTGTACACCCGGGGTGCTTGACTGCATGGCTCCCAGTGCGTTGGTGGTGTTCAGCTTGGCGATGTCATCACCCTTCACCTGAACGGTGGCACCAGTCACCAGCTTCTTCTTCTGGACACCATAACCCACAACTACCACTTCGTCGAGGAGGGCATTGTCATCCTTTAACGTGACAGTCAAATTGCTTTGATTACCAACCTTAACTTCCTGGGTCTCATAGCCGATGTATGAAATAACAATCGTTGCACCCGGATTTACATTGAGAGAGAAGTTACCGTCAAAGTCAGTAACCGTACCATTGTTCGTAGCACCTTTTTCTACTACGCTGGCACCGATAACGGGGCCTTGAGCATCGACTACAGTACCTGTAATCCTTTTGGTTGCCTGCTGAAACTCCAAAGGAGCCCCAACGGCGTTGGCGTTTGACGAGTAACCAAGTCCCAATAAGGTCAGGGCACCCATCATCAGCGCTGTCTTTCTAAAATTTCGATTCATACTTTTAGTATTTACATTTAGATTAATTGGTTTATATTAATCGCGTTAGAGAGTGGTACACAAAATACCCGAGCCGGCTTCTATTAATATATATTAATGTACGCGCGAGCCCCATAGTGAATTAAGAAGAGTTGTATTGATTCATAAATTGTTATATAAGTTAGTTAGAATTAGGTTTTCTGCACAGCCTTAATTGTTAAAATCATTATTGGCGTTTGAAGAACTTACTCTCTCGTCAGTTCCGTTTGCATTACAAAGGAACAAAAAAATTTTGAGAGTACACTACCCCCCCCCATTTATTAAAACAGTATATATTTTCTTAACGTGCATTAACACTTTTCAAGCTCAATTAATTATTTTAACCAAAATTAAAGGGCAATGAGGAGCCTCCCAAAAACATCCCAATCAGTGCGATGAGATGCAACGCACACCCCCCATTTTGTGTTCATTCAGCCTCCAGTATCTCCTTGGGGTTGCTCGAGTATCTCTTTCGACCTTAAACAGTATCT
>CAMWKZ010000047.1 GCA_947174945.1 uncultured Prevotellaceae bacterium
ATACTATATATTCTGGTCTTTTGTATTATATAACCAAAAGAGAAAAACGGAATAGCAAGAAAGATATTAACTGGTGCATAAAATAAAGATTCCTTAAAGAAATGGTTTATTGATACTGCAGCAATTATGCTTAAAATGTTAATAGCCAATATCTGCTTATCGTCTTTTAACTTAACAAAACTTACTCTTAATAAGAACAATACAACGAGAAACCATAACGGGCCTATCATTGGTAATCCTATACTTGCTGTTATTAGTTGAATAAAATAGTCAACAAAACTGCTCGTTAATGAGGTGTCATTTATATATGTTTCCCCCCCCCAATATCCGATGTTCACAAATCCTAATATTATATAAGGTATTATTAGTGACTTAAAACTTTTACCAACTTCGTTAAAAAAGTCCTGAGGATGATATAATACACCACTTAGGATGAAAAATACCGCAACATGAAAGGTTGTAAGATATTCTAATATCACTTTTTCGTAACATGGCATGTGACCGACGATAATGATTAGCATACAAAATATGCGTGCAATATCAATCCATGTTTTTCTTGTGTTATTCATATTTATATCCTTTTTATTCTAATCCTATTTATACACGTTTTTGTTCCCGGAGTAAAGAGATATAGTAATATCAAATTTATGACAAGATAGGTAGGAACAAGTGTTGCTCCATATTTAATGAGAGACACATAGTTCTCGTATGGATTGACTGCCATGTTGCTTTTCACAAAATAGGTTATAGCAAAAGATACGGCAAAAACAACATAGAACCGTATGGCTCCCAACCAAAATGAAAGATATGGAATATGGAAGCCAGAACGAAACAGATAATATGGTTTCCAAAAAACTACAATAATAGCAACACTGACTACTTTTCCTAAAAGGATTCCCGCTATACCATACCGTAATCCGCAAACGATAGTTATTCCAACATTAATAAACAATTCTGTCCAAGCAGCCCAAACATCTGCATAGAGACCGTATGCATGATTAAACATATCTATAGCTCCCCTGCTTGCGCTCATATATTGATATATTAATATTAATATAATAATGGAATGATTCATTAGATACTCCTTGCCTAACCAATTAGCTATGAATGGCTCTAATAGAAAATACAAGAAACAAACCATACATCCAGCTACAAAGTGGCGTATGAACATTATTTCCCAAAAAACCTTTAATGTGTTCTTTTGGTTACCTTCAGCAATCAGATTGCCAACACTTGCATGTACACTGTCAAGTACAGAACTGAAAAAGACCGACAATTTTGCGACAATCATCATATAGTTGCCATAGTACGCAACCATTCTGAGTGATACAAACGCATAGATGAATAGCTCATCGCTCCTGCCGAGCAGGAAATCTTTAATCTTATGAATGAACACCTGCTTAGTGCTTTTCAATATATCGGGATATTGTTTCAGCAGCACCTTGCCATTAGCCTTGTTTGTTTTGAGCCAGGGATATTCCTTGTTTATCTTCCAGTTAAGAATAACACATCCAATAATACCAAACAGGAATTCGACAAACACCCATACATACAGATTTTTATAATGATAGGCCAAAAGTATCTGCATAGCAGTCTTTACAAGACCTGCACTCTGAAAGTAAATGGAAACAAGATAATTCTTCTGGTCAGCAACAAGCAGTATCTGCCTATAGTTAATAAAATATCCAATCAGTGAACTGCCGAGAAATGAATAGAACGCAAAATATACAATACCCATACTCAAATCCTCTTTGTTGAAGATGAGAGGGAAAAACAGGCTTATAATAATTCCACCGAGCAATATTATCTGTCCTATGCGTTTGTATAGATACCCAAAGACAGAAAGTATGTCACAAATCTGCTGTCTGTTGTTTTGTTGTATCGGTTTGAATAGGTGGAAGCTGATGGCGGCACCCACTCCTAATTCTGCTAGATTAAGATAGCCAAGGATATTACCGAGTGTACCAGTCAGTCCTATAAATTCTGCTCCAAGACATTTCAAGAATATCTTTCTGGAGAAGAAAGCAAAAAACAAAGAAAGAAAATAAAACACCAAGTTGACCTTGGCATTCAATAATGTTTTATGTACTCTTGATTCTGACATTATTCAATTAAGTTTTACAGAGTGAGCGTTTGAAAAAGCTCAAGCCACATATCCATTACCTTATCTTGGGCAAATCGTTTAGCATTGCGGCGAGCACACTCACCATACTGCTTTCTCTCCTCTGGATGGTCTATCATCCAACAGATAGCATCAGCCAGTTTGTCAACGTCACCATTCTCAACAAGAATACCATCTTCTCCATCGGTAATAATATCCGAAGGGCCACAAGGACAAGCAAAAGAAACGGCAGGAACACCTGTTGACATGGCCTCAACAAGAACCAAACCAAAGCCCTCGTATCGCGAGCTAAGCACAAAGACAGAACTCTCCCGATACTTCTCATATATGTCGCTAACCGCAGGATGACAGGATACAACATCAGATATACCAAACTCTGAAATGAGATGCTCATACGCACGACGTTCACCACTTCCATAAATATTCAAATGCCAATCAGGATGTTTCTCATACACGAGCTTCCATGCCTGCAATAATAAGTCAAATCCTTTTTGCCAAGTATATCGGCCTACTGCAATAACTTGCTTTGAATCACACGACGAATAAAAATCAGGGAAATAGGAGATAGAATTAGGAATCACCTGCTTATTATCAAGTTCTGGCCAATTCTTATAATCTTCTTCTGATAAAACCACAAATCGGTCTAAACGCTTCAACTGCTTTAGCAAGCTGCCCATCCAAAGACGAGAAATGTAATGGTTTAGAAAGTCTGGCAACCATTTCTTCTTAAACTCTCGATAATTGGTACGATTAAAGTGTATCTCACCAATTTTCTTGCTCCCGTCAGGAATATCATTGATAAAATTAATCTCACGCCTAACAGTTGACACCGTAATATCTGGACGAACCTTCATCAGATAATCAGTAAACAACTTTCTATATTTGCGCTGCTTTTGCCAAAAACAAAACAGTTTCTTAGGAAGCGGCAGCGTGTCCAGTTCGTCGAAATTAATGTCAAAATTGACCCACCGAACCTTTGGATTAATTTGGTAATACCATTCCTGTCCCGCTTTTTCCGTCAAAATCATATAGAGTTCATAATCGGTATGTTCCGCCAAATAGTTAATCTTGGCACTCAGCACCGAACTCATTCCATTGGGAGCAAGCAAGCCTCCTACGACATAGACTATCTTCATTATCAATATTAATGCTTTACCAAATTATCTTCTGAATCCACATAATGGTCAGTCTTATGGAATATGCGGGTGATGCCTTTCATCTGAACCTTGACATGGTTCAAAAAGCTCTTCCATAACGACTCCTGCCCTATCGTGCCATAGCCTGTAATGGCTCGGCAACGACGGTCACGAACAAAGACTATTCGCCCGTATTTCTTGAGATTAAAAGCCATAGAGCCATCCTCGCCACGAATAATATCAACCCGATAGGGTTCTTGACGGCCATAGTCAGCATTATAAGCAAACACGAGACCACGAACCGACAGTTCTGGGCGCTTAAAGTGCTGAAGCCATAGGAATAGGTCGCGAGTGAGTTCAAACATTTTCAGACCGAATGTAGAATGATTGGCATCTGGGAAATAGCCCCATGTAGCAGAAGCACACGACACTCCCGGTTTTAATAGATGGTCAAGCATAACTTCATAATAGTGGGGAGGATAGAGCGTATCGCTGTCTACATCAAAATAGAACCGACCTTTAGCATGTTGCAATCCACAGCGACGGGCGTAGCCACAGGAATGCTGATATTCCGTATAATAAGGAATGCCAGACTTCTCGTAGATTTCAGCAGTACGGTCTTTAGAGTCGTTATCAACACCAATAATCTCTACTGGGTATTTACACTGGATTTCACTAATAGCCCACAAACATGCCTGCAAGTGGGTTTCCTCATTATAACCAATGACCACAATAGAAGCCAACGGGTCTGGGCTTTGCAGTCGTGCCAGCCGCTCACGGGTTTCATCAACAATAGGCTGGGGAACCTCGCTAAAAGGCTTCCCGTAGATTGTCATGTATTTATCGTACCAGTTTGCCATCTTTGAAATGTTTGTGCAAATATAGCGAAATAATTTGGACTTATCAACTTTTCTTCCTATTTTTGCAGAAAAATAGCAAGATTTGCGGGTTCTAAGAATCAAAGATAAAAGGCACATGAAGATTATTTTCATCATTAAATCATTTGCGGCAAAAGCAGGTGTTGAGCGAGTTACGAGTGACAAGATAAATTATTTGGCAGAGCAAGGACACCAAATAACACTCATTACATACGAGCAAGGAAACCACTCGCTATCCTTTCCTTTGCATCAAAACATTCAGCACATTGATTTAAATACCAGATTCTTTGCACTCAAAAGATATGCTTTGTTTCAACGCATCATTAAAATAAAACAGCTACAACGGACATTTTCCAGAGAATTGCAGAAGGTTGTACAGACGGTACAACCCGACATTATTTGTACAACAACCTACTCCTTAAGCCTGGCCAGCATTATCCTCAATATAAAAACTTATGCAAAAAAGATTATAGAATCTCATGTCAGTTTCGAGTCAACCCTAAAAGAAAACGATTTTAAAGACAGGTTACTATTAAAAGGAATTGCAAGACTTTACGATTGGTACACGTTGAGAAGAGTAAAGAATTTTGACACACTTATCGCTCTGACAAAAGGGGATGCAAAAAGATGGAGTCAGTATATTAAAGAAATACACGTTATACCTAATCCCGTAACACATTATCCTGTTACTATAAAAGAGCACAATGCTCCACACCACCGCATCATCTGTGCTGGCCGATTAAACCAACAAAAAGGATTCGACCTACTTATAGAATCCTTCGCATTGATTGCTAACCAATGCCCAGAATGGCACATTGACATCTATGGGAGTGGCGACGAAGAGGAAAAGTTAAGAAAGTTAATTTCTGAAAAGAATCTTGACAAACATATCTTCATCCATCCTGCATCCGACCATATCTTTGATGAATTTCAAAATAGTGATTTCTTTGTTTTCAGTTCACGATATGAAGGATGGGGGCTTGTCTTAGTAGAAGCTATGGCGTGTGGTATTCCCCCTGTATCTTTCCGATGTAACTATGGACCAGAAGAGATTATTACAGACAACACAGATGGTCTACTGGTCAAGAATGGTGATATTAAGGACTTAGCAGACAAAATATTATGGATGATACATCACCCAAAAGAACGGCTCAGTATGGGACTGGCCGCCAGAGCATCTGCTAAAAAGTTCCAGAAAGATGCTATCATGGAACGATGGCTACAAGCTATGAGTTCGCTTATCTCCTGATTATTCTGTTACCTTATCAATAACTCGTTGCATCTGAATCTTCCATGTAAGATGTTCCACCGTCTTGCGGATTTCGGTTGGTGACATGGAAAATGAATCTACAAAATCAATGATTCGCTGAATATCAATCGGCGACTCATCGGCAGGGGCTTTTACGATATAGGGCATACGCTCAAAGTCGGAATCTTGCTCACTATATATAAAAGGTATACCACGCGTGGCATATTCCCGATTTTTAAGGGTCTTAATGACAGTAATACCACTACGATGGCGTCCCAATGAGCCAACGGCAAACTGGCACTGATTGAACACCTCATCTAACTGGCTGCCAAAAAGCTGGCCATGAAGAATAACTTTATCCCGAATCTGATATTTATCCATCAGTTCTGCAAAACCTGAGGCATGAACGGAACCATGCATTTCACTATTAGCAACTCCACCTACAATATGGAAAAATACCTCACGTGGTTTCTTTGCTTGCTGGTAATACTCCCCCAATCCCGCAATTAAACGGTCATAGCCATGCCAATAATGAACCTCGGCAACACCAATCAAATGTAATGGAGAATCAACTGCTGACAATTGACCATCATACAATGGAATACTATCGAAATCAACTCCATTACTGATATTAATGGTACGCTGGCCAAAAATCTCCGTCGCATCAGAGAAAGTAACAACAGCATCCATCTGAGCGTAAAGTTGATGACGGAACAACTGGTCAACCTTCAGTCCCATTCGATTTTGAATAGGAAAACCAACAAATTCGCTATCATACGGATATGTTGGAATCTCTGTTACGGTATTAATACCAACCTTCTTTAACCGCTTAAAAAAATGAATAAGCCACGGATTAGCGTTCTGGAAGCAACGGGCATAGACAAACTGAATACCCTCACGAATACAATAGTCGTAGACACACTTATAGTTCAAACGTTGGCGGACAGCCGCCCACTTACCTGTTCCATAATCCTTTACAACCTTGTCATCAATGTATCGACAACGATGTCCGTTTTCGGCAAAACCATAATAACATAGACGGACATCATGCCCGCTTTCACGCAGTCCCTTTACTTGATAGTGTATCTTCTTGGAGATGCCGCTGACCTCTGAAAAGCCATGATAGACCAAAAACAATATTCGCATAACTATGATTGGAATTTGTTCAACTTAAAAACAGCATTCCACTGCTGCGCAACCTGCTCCATTCTGAAACGTTGCACATTCTTTTGTCCTTCTTGCGACATGGAGAACCTGAGCGTTTCATCATTCATCAACATTGACAAGCTATTTGTTAATGCCTCCACATTGCCATTCTCTACCAATAAGCCATCATATCCATCTTTGATTATATCCCTTGGTCCGCAAGGACAGGCAAAAGACACGACAGGCAAGCCGCAAGCCATAGCCTCGACTAATACCATGCCAAACCCTTCAAAGCGGGAACTGAACACAAAAAGTGAACTATTAACATACTCCGACTGAATATCGGAAGTCGGCCCATTCAAATGGCAACGAGCAGCATCAATTCCCAGGTCTTCCATCAACTGTTCATAAGAGGTACGCTCTCCATCACCATAAACTGCCAACTGCCAGTCTGGATATTGCTTCTCAATCCTACTCCATGCCTGCAAAAGCATATCAAATCCTTTTTGATAAACATAACGACCAACCGCAATAACTCGCTTATCTTTCAGTAAACTCTTTTTGGTTGGACAGAAAGACAAAGGGTCAGGAACAACTCTGATATTCTGCAATTCAGGCCATGCCTTTTTATCTTCTTCTGTCAAAACAACAAAGTGGTCTAACCTTTTTAGTTTCTTCACCAAGTTTCGCATCCAGAACTTCGCAAACAGGTCTTTTACGATATTGGACTCATTAGCTTCAAAGTTCCGATAGTTTGCACGGTTAATATGCATCTCTCCTATTTTCTTGCTTCCGTCATTAATCTCGTTTAGAAAATTGATTTCACGGCGAAGCAGACTAACAGTTATGTCAGGGCGGAGGCGCATTAACTCTGCTGTAAGCAGTTTCTTATACCAGCGCTGCTTTCTTAAATAGAGACAAACCTTCTCAATAAAGGAGCAGTGCCATAATTCTTCAAAATTAATATCAAGATTAATGACCTTAATATTCTCATTCAAAGGGTAAAACAATGGCTTACCTTTTCCTTCTGTCAGAATGATAGTAATATCATAACCGAAATGCTCTGCAAAATAGTTTGCTTTCAACGTCAGTACACGCTCGACTCCTCCAGCCATATACAATGCAGGGGTAACATAAACTATTTTGATAGGCTTATTCTCCATAAATCATTCAGTTAGTGCCACAAAATTACGACAAAATCTTGGAATAATCAAGAATTTATCGTATTTTTGTCCTCGATATGAAGAAAATCTGCTTTCTGATGGATTCTATCTTCTCGTATGGAGGAGTGCAACGGGTGACGGCAGTCATTGCCAAAGAACTGGCGAAGGACTGCAATGTCACTATCGTTACTTTGGACAATCCTTCTGCAAAAGACACTTCTTTTTATGGTCTTGACAAAGCAGAAATTCAATATCGTTTTTTTGCTTATCCTGACACTCCGAAATGGAAAGGGCTGTTATGCAAAGCATACAGTTATTTATATAGAAAGATATTACCTCAAAACAAGTTAACTTCTAACTGGTATAGCCACAGCTCGTTCCCGTCAGAAAAGCGTGAGGCACTGGCAACAGAACTAAAGAACGGAGGATATGACGTCATTGTCGGGGTACATGCTCCGTTGGCTATCCGTCTGTCAACCTGTAAGTCACAACTAAAAGGTGTCAGGCTGATTGGGTGGATTCACAACTCATACAAGGCTCTCTTTGGTGCTGGTTCTTTATACATCGGCCCTGAGTTGCAGAAGCACTACGAATATCAGTTAGAGAAACTGGACAAGACTATTGTCCTCTGCCATGACGATGCCCGCAAATATCACTTCCCTGTGCAAGTAATCTACAATCCGCTGACCTTAGAGCCTGCTTCCCCATCGCAAGGAAACTCGAAGAAGTTTCTGGCTGTAGGGCGTTTCTCGCATCTGCATAAGGGGTTTGACTTGCTCATTGAGGCTTTCCACTTGTTTGCAGAGAAGAACGAAGAATGGACACTCGATATTGTGGGCGAGGGCGTGGAAGAGGCCCTATACAGAAAGATGATAGCTGAATACGGACTACAGGAACGGGTCCACATTCATCCTTTTACCAACTATATCCAATCTTACTACTCTGATGCACAAGTCTATGTGCTCAGTTCCAGATGGGAAGGAATGCCTTTAGTCCTTGTAGAAGCCATGACACATGGCCTAATCATTGTTTCTACAGACCTTCCTGTCTGCAAGGAAATCATGGGCGACTTCGGGCTTTACTTCAGAAATGGGGATGTTAAGGGGCTGGCGCTACAACTGCAGGCTGCCACACAACTGGACTGGGAAAGGAAATCTGCCAAGGCAAAGGAGATAGCCTGCAGGTTTGAGGTCGCCCAAATCACTGACCAATGGAAATCTATCATTTATGGATAATAAAGAAAGCATACGTGAAAGGCTGAAGGGTAGTCCGAAGCTGAAAAGATGGCTGGACTACCTCATCATGAACCAACGGGATGCACGCCCCCGCTGGTATGTACGGCTGCTGGCTCCTCTGTACCAACACAGGGGACGTGGGGCGAAAATCTACAGCAGCGTAAGGCTCGACTGCCCACCCTATCGACGTTTCTTCTTGGGCAGGCAGAGCGTCATCGAATCATATTGCTGCATTAACAACGCGGTGGGCGACGTGGTGATTGGCGACCATACCCGCATCGGCATTCATAACACAATTATCGGCCCTGTCTGCATTGGCAACCATGTAAATCTGGCACAGGGCATCACCGTGACGGCCCTGAACCACAACTTTGAAGACACAACCAAACGCATTGACGAGCAAGGCATATCTACGAAACCTGTCATCATCGGGGATGACGTGTGGATTGGGGCCAATGCCGTTGTCTTGCCGGGAGTGACTATCGGCAGGCACTGCGTAGTGGCTGCCGGGGCTGTCGTCACAAAAGACGTACCCGACCATAGTGTTGTTGGGGGGGTACCCGCCAAAATTCTAAAGACTTTATCATGATGAGAATCGGTATTGAGGCACAACGTATTTTCCGCAAGAACAAGCACGGCATGGACTATGTAGTGCTGCAAGAGATAAAAGAACTGCAGCGGATGGACACCAACAACGAATATTTTGTATTTGTAAAACCCGGCGAAGACCGTTGCGTAGAAAGTTCGAGCAATGTCCACGTCATTGAGCTAAGCTGTCCATCCTATCCTCTTTGGGAACAATGGGCTTTGCCACGAGCCGCCAAGCAATATCACGTAGACATTCTGCACTGTACCAGTAACACTGCTCCTATCTGGTGCGACATACCGCTGGTACTGACCCTCCACGACATTATCTTTCTGGAACCTCGCGACAAGCAGAACAAGTCACTCTACCAGAACATGGGGTGGCTTTACCGCCGTTTGGTCGTACCTCGCATCTTGGGCAAATGCAAGCGCATTATTACCGTTTCTAATTTTGAGATGAAGAATATCGTTGCCAAACTGCACATTCCCCGAGAGCGGATGGCAATGATATACAACGGCTACAACGAATGGTTCAAGCCAAAGGAGGACGTTAGTGGCGTGTATAAAAAGTATATTGGGAACAACGGCTATTTCTTCTTCCTTGGCAACACCGACCCAAAGAAGAATACAGAACGCACGTTGGTGGCATACTCTAAATATCTGAAGAAATCGAGTAAAAAGCGCCAGTTGCTAATGGCCGACCTCGATGCCAACTACCTGAACGACATCATTACGCGCAACAACATAGAGAACATACGGACGCAAATAGTCATGCCGGGATATATTGTCAATAGCGACCTACCCTATATCTACAACAATGCCTTTGCCTTTTTGTACACCTCGCTGCGTGAGAGCTTTGGCATCCCTCTATTGGAAGGCATGGCCTGCGGAACACCCGTCATCACCAGCAACACATCGTCGATGCCCGAGATTGGCGGAGCCGATGCCATACTGATTGCCCCCGAGAACAGCGACGAGATTGCCGACATGATGCTCCGACTGGAAACAGACGAGGCTTTCTACCAGAAACAGAAAGAGATTGGGCTGGAAAGAGCCAAGCTGTTCTCTTGGCAGAGAACGGCAGAGCAACTGTTGGAGCTATACCAAAGCATCAAATAAGTCAAGGGAGAGGTCTTGCTGAGGCTTCTCCTCTTCTTCCGTTTCCTGCTGCTCTTCATGAAATCGGAGGAGCAGCTGGAGCGCATCATCCGAACCCTTGGTATTCAACCGATAGTAGCCACGCCGACCCGTGCTCCCGATAAGCGACTGGGGCGACTTGCTGTTTTTCAGCAAATACTGCTGAACGTATGCACGTATCTCCTCAAGGTCGGGAGTTGTAAAGAAGGTGCAATTCATATTATAGACGTGCTTGGCAATAGCTTGCACGCTAATGCCTTGCTCACCAGCCACGGTCAGGACATGAAGTATCTGCTTGTCGTAGGTCATTCCGATACGAAAAGAGGCCGGTATGCCTCGTAGCTTACCAGCCCCTTCTTATTCTTCTTAATCAAATTAAGCCAATGTAATCTTCTCGTCAGCAGTAACGAGCTTGCCCTCCTTGAAGAGCCAACCCAGACCGAGCAGAGTCTCCTCCTCGCTGATTTTTGCAGCCTTAGCAATCTCCTTAACGGTCAGCGCCTTTCCTGCTGCAGCAAGTGCCTGATAAACATCACCAGCCTTGAAGCCTGCATTCTCTGCATTCACAGCAACAACAACCTTCTTAGGAGCTGCAGCCTTCTTTACGGTTGCCTTCTTAGGCTCAGCCACCTTCTCTGCAGCCTTCTTTGTAGTTTTCTTTTCTGCCATAATTCTTTTTATGTTAATACACTATTGAATCGATATCCCAATCTTTTCTGAGTGCAAAGTTAAGATTTTTTCAAGGGCTACGCCGTTGGCTTTAAGACATTTTTGCGTATTACGCGCCTATTCTTGACGTAAGTCAACCACCTGTAAAAGCCGTATGGAAAGGCTACAACTGCATCTTCATCACACTTCCTTTGTTCCCTTTCGCGATGTACAGACCATGCGGCAATGCCTTCAGTCCACTCCTTGACACTCCAGATGCCACCTTCACGCCAAGGGTGTTGTAAACCTCGAAAGCCTCATCCGAATTATCCGTGCTAATGGCGTGAAGGCCGGCTGTCGGCGAGACTTTCACCGCACGTACTGCTACACCCTGATTGATTTTCAGGTTATAGAACTCAAATGCCATGCCGCTGCCAAGTCGCGCACAGGGGTAATTGTCGCTGACGATATGGGTGCCGTTTGCCACTGCGGTCTGATAATATCCATAGCTCTTGGCGTTCAGCGCCGACACGTTCATGTAGCCGGTAAACGGGAAGAACAGCCGATTGCCTGTGGTTTTAGATGTCAGCTCAATGCCGTCGGCGGTGTCTGCTCGGTCGCAGTTGGCAAAGAGTTCCTCAAACTGCTCCTTCGTCGGCGTCATCCATCCCTCGCCCATGTTCACCGTTGCCGGGTCGTATTCTGTCCCTGCCACGTTCTGAACTGGTACATTCAACATTGACGCATAAGGCGACGCGGCAGCCGACCATTTCACCTGCTCCATCGACGGGTTGGCAAACTGGAAATACTTCCCGACTTCCTTCTCGCTGTCGGCACCCACGTTGTGCGAAGCCCATATCATGCTCACGCCCATGTCCACGTCGCAGCTCTCCTCCGTTCCCGGAACTATTACCGTGCATACAGCCTGCACATCGGAGCCGTCCGTAGCCTTGACCGTTATCGTGGCGGTGCCTGCGTTGACCGCCTTTACCAGTCCGCAGCGGTCGACCGTTGCCACATTGTCATCTGAACTGCTGAAGCTGAGCCACCTGTTGGAGGCATTCTCTGGCATGGCAAAGGCGTAAAGAATCTGCTCCGTTGACTTGGCGATTGTCAGTTCCTGCTCGGGAAGCGTAATGCTCGTCACAACCGTCTTCGACGAGCCAGCATTCCTTACGGCACGCACGCCCATCAGCGTTTTCTCGCGCCCGGAGGCCACCACCTTGACATCGCGCCCTAAGGAAATCTGGCACACCCATGCCTTGGTATAATCGGCATCTGGCTCAAGGCAGGCATCCGAGGTCCAGAATGTCGTGTGGTAGCCAATCTCTGACGACACGCCGTTCAGTGCCTCAAAGAACACGCTGTTGCCGTTTGCGCCAGTGATGTTGAAGCCCTTACGACCGTCTTCCGTCGTTGTGAACGCTGGGCGCAGCGTTGCCAACTCCTCGCACTCGGCCTTGGTAGGAAGCCGCCATCCGTCGCCCCACGCTGCCGTGGCTGCATCATAGTTAGTTCCGGCAATGCTCACTCCTACCGCCATTCCCACTGGCACGTACTCGTTGTAACCAGTGTACTGACTGCCTTTGTTTGGCGATGCCCACACATAGGTGTCTGCCTTCAACGGGTCGTCCCCGTCGTTAAGATACCATCCCGACCAGTTAACACTTAGTCCAAGGTCAACTTCTTTTCCCGTGTTCCCGGCAGACTGTGCCGCAACCGACAGAGCAATAGCAGAAATAACAAACGTAAATAAAGTTCTCATGTTGTTTTTCTTTAAAGATATTACTTGTCCGAAGGCCCCGAACCGGACGGTTCATGATTACTCGTGTCGCTCGGCCATATACATAAAAGAAGCGGGACCTGCTCTGTTGCTTATCCCACATGCTAGGCCTCGCATTGCCCTTGGTCAAGGATAAACAACGCAAGGCCCACGCCTATATGTACAACCTCCCCTTGCAGCATGGCCGCAATAAGGGCTGTATATACATACCCGCGGACGCTCTTGTTGCTCTACCATGTGACCATTAGTGAGTTGCGAGTTCAGCATGTCACAGATAAAACGCCAGAAACGTCTTTTCTATATATAGTCGCATCCCCACCCCATAGGCGTGGGTTTGCAGCGACAAAGGTACTAACTTTCACTGAATCAGCCAAAGAAAAACCGAGAAAATCAGAGCCTGATTTCCAGTCACAGCACAGCCTTCTCCGCGAAAGCCCGGCTCTTACCCCGGGAAAGAACGGGTCTTACTGCCAGAAAGAACCGTCCTTTCCCCCGGAAGGAACGGCTCTTTCCCGGGGTAAGCCCCGTTCTTTCTCCAGCTGATGTGAGTGCGAACGAAAAAAGGACATATCTGTTGCCAGATATGTCCTCGGTTGAATATGGGTTAAGGCATTACTCGTGCAAGTCGATTTTCAGTTGCAGTTCCTCAAGTTGCTTGGGGTCGAGTTCGCCCGGAGCGTCGAGCATGACGTCGCGCCCGCTGTTGTTTTTCGGGAAGGCGATGCAGTCGCGAATGCTGTCAAGGCCGGCCATGATGCTGACGAAGCGGTCGAGACCGAAGGCCAAGCCGGCATGAGGGGGGGCTCCGTACTTGAAGGCATTGATGAGGAAGCCAAACTGGGCCATGGCGCGCTCGGGCGTGAAGCCCAGAATCTGGAACATCTTCTCCTGCAACTTACCATCGTGGATACGCAGCGAACCGCCACCGACTTCGATTCCGTTGCAGACAAAGTCGTAGGCTACGGCACGCACTTTCTCTGGCGCAGTGTCGAGCAAAGGAATATCGTCAAGGTTAGGCAGGGTGAACGGATGGTGGGTTGCCATCAGGCGCTGCTCCTCGTCGCTCCATTCAAAGAGGGGGAAATCGACAATCCACAGGCACTTGAAGGTGTCCTTGTCGCGCAGTCCCAGACGGTCGCCCATCTCCAGACGGAGGGTACAGAGTTGGGTACGGGTCTTGTTAGCCTTGTCACCACTCATGATAAGCACGAGGTCGCCGTCCTTTGCCTGTGTCTTCTCTTTCAGCTTCTGCCAAACCTCTGGCTCATAGAACTTATCGATAGAGGTCTTCACCGTGCCGTCGGCATTGAACTTCACATACACCAGTCCTTTGGCACCTACCTGCGGACGCTTCACAAACTCGGTCAGCTGGTCAAGCTGCTTACGGGTGTAGTCGGCACAGCCTGGAACCACGATACCGCCAATATACTCCGCTTCGTTGAACACAGGGAACGAGCCAGTGCCTTTCAGCACGTCCATCAGCTCGACAAACTCCATGCCAAAACGAAGGTCAGGCTTGTCAGAACCGAAACGGCGCATGGCCTCGTGCCACGTCATGCGCTCCAGTTTAGGCAGCTCAACGCTACGCACCTCACGGAACAAATGGCGGGCCAAGTCCTCGAATATCTCCAGCACATCCTCTTGGTCGGCAAACGACATCTCACAGTCAATCTGCGTAAACTCGGGCTGGCGGTCAGCACGCAGGTCTTCATCACGGAAGCACTTGGCTATCTGGAAATAGCGGTCAAAGCCGCTGACCATCAGCAGCTGCTTCAGCGTCTGCGGCGACTGCGGCAGCGCATAGAACTGGCCAGGGTTCATGCGGCTGGGCACCACGAAGTCGCGGGCTCCTTCTGGTGTCGAGCCAATCAGGATAGGCGTCTCCACCTCGATAAAGTCCTTTGAATCAAGGAAGTTACGAATGAGAATGGTCATGCGGTGGCGCAACTCCATGTTCTTGCGGACGCAGTTGCGGCGCAAGTCGAGATAGCGGTACTTCATGCGAATGTCATCGCCACCGTCGGTATTGTCCTCGATGGTAAACGGCGGTGTCTGGCTCTCGCTCAGCACGTTCAGCGTCGTGGCCAGAATCTCAATGTCGCCCGTAGGCATCTTAGCATTCTTTGCCTCTCGCTCACTGACCGTTCCCGTCACCTGAACACACCATTCGCGCCCCAGTTTATTAGCCTGTTCGCAGAGAGCGGCATCCTTCGACTCGTCAAACACTAACTGCGTCAGGCCATATCGGTCGCGCAGGTCGACGAACGTCATGCCACCCATCTTTCTCGTTCTCTGAACCCAGCCAGCCAGCGTCACCTCGCTGCCAGCATCCGTGAGCCGAAGCTCACCACAAGTCTTAGTCCTATACATTTATTATATATATTATTGATTTCCTTTAGCCTGCAAAATTACTAAATAATTATGAATTACATACGCATCATACCTTTTTCAAATATTAAAATAATTAAAAATCGCATAACAAACGATACGACTCTGCGGAAAATGCCGTACTTTTGTACCGAACATCTGTTATAAACAAAGAAAAGATTATGAAGAAAATCATACTGATGACCATGATGCTGGTCTGCGGCATGACCATGACGATGGCTCAGAAGCCCGCTCAGATTAAGTTTGAGAAGACGACCCATAACTTCGGTTCGTTCTCTGAAAAGGAACCCAAAGTGACTTGCACCTTCACCTACACCAACGTGGGCGAGCAGCCATTAGTAATTAACCAAGCCATTGCCTCCTGCGGATGCACCGTTCCCGAGTACACCAAGGCTCCCGTACAGCCTGGCGAGAAGGGACAGGTCAAGGTAACATACAATGGTGCAGGCAAGTTTCCGGGGCATTTCAAGAAGTCAATTACCATCCGTACCAACGGAACCGTCGAAATGACCCGTCTCTACATTGAAGGCGACATGACGGAAGCTAAATAAACAAAGAAGCACTGCCCGCAGGCAGTGCTTCTTTGTTTATTCGTCTACTAACTTAGAAAGAGTAAGTCAAGCCGATAGAACTCCACTCTTGGAACTGGAAATAACCCAAGTCCTTATCCCAATTGCTCGAGTCGTCGAAACGGGGATAGAGGAACAGATTAGCCGAAATGCTCTTCGTCACCTTCAGTTCAAACAGGTTTTCCCATTCCATCAAAGTGCGATGATAGGACGTGTTGACATAAAAGCGTGACTTCCACGACACTTGGTCAGCTATCTGCCACTTCAAGTCTGCCGTAAACTGCGAGCCAAAGTCCTCCGACGTATGATGCGCGCCACGGATGCCGTTGTTACTGGCGAGCGCCAGACGGTCGACATACACAAAGTTGAACGACAGGGGCAGGAAGTTCAAGCTACCCGTCAGCCGATTGTTCAAAGCCGACACCTTATACTCCATACCGATACCGAGAGTCAGGTGGAACGGTGACATGAAGTCCGAATAGGTTTTAGTGTCGTTAGCCTTCAGGCTTCGGGCAAACTGCGTGTAAGCCAGCAGCTGCATCGTGTAATACCACCGCTTATGAGCCTGCAAGCCCAGCTTACTGGTCAGACGCAGCAGGTCGTTGTTGGTCTTAAACTTATGAACCGTGTCCGAAGTGGAAGTCTGGAAGCCCAGTTTCATCTCCAGCTTATTGTCAAACGTCAGTCGGTCCTTATCGTTATAGTTCATTTCCAGCGTGGCTGCTGCTACTGCCGAGTAGTAGCTCTCACTTGCCTTATGCCAGTTGTCCGACACATAGTTCTGCAAGAACTGCAGATAGCCGTTACCCTTGAATTTCCAGAAATTAGGCTTCTTCACGACCACGGCAACAGGCACAGGCTCTGCCTCTTCTGGAACAACCTCAACCTTCTCCACAAGGTCAACCTTCTGCGTCAGCTCCGTATTCACATCCTCACGCAACGTGCCCACTTCCTTCAAACGACTTTCGTTGTTTCTTACCAAGTCGGGACGGCGCAAATAGAGGCTCATCATGACCTCATCAACCGCATCGGTCACCTCGTCACCAGTCGAAGGCGACAGCGACAACTGCTTATTGGCTCCCGAGTGATAGAACGTGGTGGGAGCAAACAAGCGATAGTAACGACCATCGTCAGCCTCCGTCCGCATCTTCTGATTGACTTGCTGCAGGGAATCGAGCTGCCGACGGAGCACCGCCAGCGAATCAATATAGCTCTTTACGACCTGAGCCGTATCGGGCTTGTTCAGCTTTTCCTCCGCCTTCTGCCTGCGTCGCTGGGCCGAAGCATCCATCGACGCTATCACGGCCAGCACTAAAAAGAATATCTGTTTATACCTCATAATCGACTGCAAAGATACAAATAATTCTTAATTCATAATTCATAATTCATAAATTTTAGTTATCTTTGCACCTTGAAATTTAAATAACAAGGTAAAATGAATAAAGATACCATCATCGGTTTCGTTCTCATCGCCATCGTTTTAATAGGATTTAGCTGGTATAACCAGCCCTCGGCAGAAGAGATAGAAGCTGCACGCAGACAGGACAGCATCGCCGCAGTCACTAAGGAAAAAGCTATTCAGGCACAAAAGATTGCCGCTCAGGCACAGCAGGCTGCTGCCGATTCCGCAGCACTGAACGACACCACCGCCCTTTTCCATCAGGCCATGAACGGCACTTCACAGAAGGTTGTGCTGAAGAACTCCAAGCTGGAACTGACCCTTGACACCAAGGGAGGCGTTGTCAAGAAGGCAGTTATCAAGGGCTTCAAGAGCATTGACAACAAGTCCGACGTCACCCTGTTTGACGAGCAAGACCAGAACCTGAACTTCATGCTGGCTGGCAAGCAGGACAATATCGTTACTGCCGACCTATTCTTCACCCCGTCCGAACAGACAGACACTACCGTCACGATGACAGCCGTGGCGGGCAACGGCGGACAGGTAAGCCTGAAATACCACCTCGGACAGGATTACTTGCTCCACTTCTCACTGCAGACCAAGGGGCTTGCCAACCTCTTCGCTCCTTCCTATAAGGAGATGGAGCTGGAATGGAACGACCACTGCCGCCAGCAAGAGAAGGGATATTCATTTGAGAACCGCTACACCTCTTTATATTATAAGGAGGCTAATGATGGTAGCACGGACAAGCTGAGCGAGACATCGGACAAGACCAAGACCATCGAGGAAGCACTCGACTGGGTGGCTTTCCGCAATCAGTTCTTTAGCATTGCCCTTATTTCCAAGGACAACTTTGCAGGCAACAGCAGCCTTTCCAGCGTACAAGACCAGAAAGGCAGCGGCTATCTGAAACAGTTTGATGCCCGACTGAAGACGGCTTTTGACCCCACAGGTGCCCAGCCTTCTGAGTTTGAGATGTATATCGGCCCCAATGACTTCCGTCTGATACAGGCCGTTGAGAAGCAAAGCCAGTTTGGCAAGGAACTCGACTTAGAGCAACTGGTTGACTTAGGCTGGTGGCTGCTGCGCTGGATTAACCGCTGGTTCACGCTCTATGTGTTCGACTGGCTGACGGGCTTCGGCTTCAACATGGGTATCGTGCTTATCCTGATTACCCTGTTGCTGAAGGGCATCACCTTCCCGATGGTGAAGAAGAGCTATATGTCGTCTGCCAAAATGCGCGTCCTGAAGCCTAAGTTTGAGGAGGCCACCAAGCAGTACGACAAGCCCGAAGACCAGATGAAGAAGCAGCAGGAAATGATGTCGCTCTACTCCAAGTACGGTGTATCGCCCCTCAGTGGCTGTCTGCCCATGCTTATCCAGATGCCTATCTGGCTGGCCATGTTCTTCTTCGTGCCTAACGCCATTCAGCTGCGCGGCCAGTCGTTCCTATGGATGTCCGACCTGTCGACCTACGACCCCATTGTGGAATGGAGCACTAACATCTGGGGCATCGGCGACCACCTGTCGCTGACCTGCATCCTGTTCTGCGTCGCCCAGCTTACCTATACATGGTTCTCCATGCAGCAGCAGAAAGACCAGATGGTGGGAGCACAGGCTGAGCAGATGAAGATGATGCAGTGGATGATGTACATCATGCCGCTCATGTTCTTCTTCATCTTCAACGACTATTCCTCTGGCCTGAACTTCTACTACTTCATTTCGCTGTTCATGTCGGCAGCCATCATGTACGCCCTGCGCAAGACCACCAATGACGCGAAGCTGCTGGCCACGCTGGAAGCCAACTATCAGGCCAACAAGAACAATCCCAAGAAGCAGTCGGGACTGGCATCTCGCTTAGAGGCACTGCAGAAGCAGGCAGAGGAGATGCAGAAACAGCGCAAGCACTAAACACACTGTAAGTTGTAAACCATAATATTGTAATGAGGCAATGAAGATTGGATACGATAACGACAAATACCTCAAGATACAGTCGGAGCACATTCGCGAGCGTATTGCCCAGTTCGATGGCAAGCTCTATCTTGAGTTAGGAGGAAAACTATTTGACGACCACCATGCCAGCCGCGTGCTGCCGGGTTTCAAGCCCGACTCGAAGCTGCGTATGTTCGGTCAGTTGCGCGACCAGCTGGAGATAGTCATCGTGGTCAGCGCCGAAGACATTGAGAAGAACAAGGTGCGCGCCGACCTTGGCATCACCTACGACGAGGATGTACTGCGCCTGCGCGAGGAGTTCATGAAGCGCGACTTCATGGTTGGCTCCGTCGTCATCACCCACTACAACGGGCAGCGGGCTGCCGACCAGTTCCGCCACCGGCTGGAGCGCATGGGCATCAAGTCATACGTCCACTATCTCATCGACGGCTATCCCCACAACGTTGAGCTGATAGCATCCGACGAGGGCTTCGGCAAGAATGAGTATGTAGAGACCAGCCGCGAGCTGGTCATCGTGACGGCTCCCGGCCCGGGCTCTGGCAAGATGGCCGTCTGCCTGTCACAGCTGTACAATGAGAACAAGCGCGGCATTCATGCCGGCTATGCCAAGTTCGAGACGTTCCCCGTCTGGAACCTGCCGCTGAAGCATCCCGTCAACATTGCCTACGAGGCTGCAACCGCCGACCTCAACGATGTCAACATGATTGACCCGTTCCACTTGGAGGCATACGACAAGATAGCCATCAACTACAACCGTGACATCGAGATATTCCCCGTGCTCAACGCCCTGTTTGAGGGCATCTACGGCGACAATCCCTATAAGTCGCCCACCGATATGGGTGTCAACATGGTGGGCTTCTGCATCTCTGACGACGAGGCTTGCTGCAATGCCAGCCGCGACGAGATTATACGTCGCTACTACGATGCCACCAACAAGCTGGCTGACGGAGCCGACAACGAAAGCGAGGTGCATAAGATACAACTGCTGTTCAATCAGGCCAAGATTACCACGGCCTACCGCCGCGTCACCGTGGCCGCCGCTGCCAAGCAGGAACTGAGCGGCCACACGGCAGCAGCCATCGAGCTGGCCGACGGCACCATCATCACGGCCAAGTCGAGCCCCCTGCTCGGTTGTTCGGCAGCCCTCTTGCTGAACGCTACCAAGCATCTGGCAGGCATCGACCACAAGGCCAAGCTCATTCCGCAGTCGATGATTGAGCCTATTCAGAAGACGAAGATTGAATACTTAGGCGGCAAGAACCCCCGCCTGCATACCGACGAGGTGCTGGTAGCACTGAGCGTACTGTCTGAGAACGACGAGCTCTGCCGTCGCGCCTTGGAGCAGTTGCCCCAGTTGCGCAACTGTCAGGTACACTCCACCGTCATGCTCAGCGAGGTAGACCGCAAGATATTCAAGAAGTTGGGCTGCGGGCTGACCTGCGACCCTGTCAAGAAGAAATCTTAAACGACCACGCCCACCGATGCGAAGCCCATCGGTGTATGGCCACAAGCAGCGTTGACTTACTTGATTCTTACAACTAAGTCAACGCTGTTTCCTGCAATACCTACAGCCACGTTGTCATTCTTAAACACCTTGTCGCTCAGCCACCACGTCAGCTCTGCCGATGCGATGCCCAGTCCGGCACCAGCCACCACATCGTGCCAATGGTGTCTGTCCGTAGCCACCCGCTCTATACCCACCGCCGTTGCAGCAGCATAGCCCGCTATCGGCACCCAGATGCTTTCCCTCCTGAACTCCTTGTCCAGCGACCGTGCAGCGGCAAATGCCATAGCCGCATGGCCCGAGGGGAACGACTTGTTGTCTGAGTGGTCGGGGCGTTCCTCATGTACCACCGCCTTCAGCGCCGTCTTTCCGATGTATGCCACCGACATACTCGCCATCGTATTCACCATCAGCCGGGGCCAGTTGTGCCCCTCCAGTGGCTGGGCATACGCCCGCCGCTTACTCTCTGCATCGCGATAGAAGCCATTCCGCCCGAGGTCGTACACCACGCCGAAGTCTATGTCGAAGTAGCCATTGCTGCCCGTAGCCACCTTCATGCCCGTAAGACCATAGCCCATGCCCTCACTTGTTGATACCTGATACCCTGCCGAACCGAACAGGCTCAACCGCTGGTTCAGCCGGTAGGTTTCCTGAATGCCTGCTCCCATCAGTGGCGAGCATGACCCCTCTACAAACTGCGAGATGATGCCCGCCCTGACATACGCCGTGGTGTGCCATCTCCGCTGTGGGTCATACCCTGCTATGACGTTCGTCACGTTCAGCATCGCATCCAGCGACACTGCCGCCAGTCCGCCCTCCTGATAGTTTTGCCGCGGGTTGTCCGTGGGTGGCAGCCACTCCACGCTCTTGTTCTCTATCAGCCCGTTCTCCCACTGCACGCGCCCTCTCAGCCCGAACTCTGGCGAGAACCATTTTCCCACAGCCGCATTGACGCCCCATGTCAAGCCCTTCGGTATCACCTTTCCGAAGTCACACCCATACGGGTTGAGCAGGCTCATGTCCACTCCCGCCTGCACAAACCAGTTGTCCCAGATGCCGTTCATCAAGATGCCCTTGTCCTGAGCCTCCGTACTGCCCGTGCCCGACTTCAGCTTTCCCAGCCTCACCTGAGCACCCAGCCCCAGCGAGAAGTAGCCGTTGCTGTTCGACCCCGTACCCGTGCCCTGCACCTTCTCACTTCCCACAAATCCGCTTCCCGACATCATGTACGCCACATCTGCATACACGCTCCATCGGTCATTCAGCCTGTAAGTCTCCAGCAGACCAACGCCCGCCAGCAGCGAACCCTTCGTCACGCCAAAGTTGTAGTTCACGCCCACTCTGGGGTACAAGCTCGTGTTCCATGTCCGGTCAGCCCGATACGTCCCAAACAGGTTGTGCAGGTTCAGCAGCACATCCCCGTAGATGGCAACGTATCCGCCCTTCTCCCTGTTCACACTGGGCTGGTAGAAAGGGGCCAGCCAGTTTGCGTGCCCATTCTCCAGCAGAGGCAAGGCGTTCTCCCAGTTAAACTTTCCCCTCACTCCCACCTGTGGCGTAAACCACTTGCTCAGCGCCACGTCCAAGCCAAACGACTTGCCATTCGGCAGCACCCGTGCAAAGTTATAGCCGTAAGGATTTTGCAGAGACATATCCAGTCCCACCTGCACAAACCAGTCCTCTCCAAAGCCCGCATTCCTGACAAGCCCGTCCTGCGCCCCACACTTCATGGCTATCAGCATCAACGCCAATACACTCCAGCATCTTATTGTTCTCATCATCAACCCGTTGATTAAGTTAAGTTTATGTCGGCAAAGGTACGAAATTTTCCGCAACCCGCAAAAAGTCATCGCAATTTAAATGCGGCTAAGAAAATTCAGCAGGAACATTTGGCCGTTACGAAGATTATGCTTACTTTTGCAATCTAAACACATTAATTCACATCATGTATAACCCCTAAAAATAAAAACTAAGAAACAGACAGTACGCAACGACAATGGGGAGCCGCAGCCATCGCTCAGCGAGGCACTCCCAAGAGGGAAAAGAGACAAACAAAAACAATTAACAACAATGGAATTGTGCGTCGTACCCTCCACTCGTACTTACTTAATATAACTTGAGCTTTCTGCTCTTGTTCTCTCCTATTCAGAATACCGCCAATATTCGCTACAGAGAGCAAGCAGTTCAGGAGGTTCACGTCCGTTGGGCGTGAACTGTTCTTGCTTGTTTATGTAGCATGGTCACTTGGCGGTTACCAGAATAGGAGAATAAGCAATCGAATGGTTGGCGCCTTTTTCGTTTACAATAAGAAATCAAAATGAAAACGAAATTAGTTTATACTATTATTACTTTTGTTTCTGCTATGCTAATGTTGCCTGCAGGGGGATATGCAAAGACTTACAAAGGAACAATATTCGTGGAAGTCGGTGAGCAATATTCTGTTGACGTTAGTTATGGCAGTTATGTTACCCAGTCTGGCTATTGGTCTAAGTCCAACTCGACTTTTATTTTCGTGAGTCAAGGGCAGCGAAGCTGCACAATACGTGGCAACATGGTAGGCTCAGGAACATTAGAATACTGGGGATTTGTCAATGCCGATAAGGTAGAGTACTATTGGGATGTGGTTGTTACTCCTACTCAACCCAAATTGAAAGTATCTGCAACCCCACCAGGTGGCGGCATTATATTTGGGGATAAAGTGTATCTGACAGCATCAGCCGATGGTTCCACCGTATCAGATGCCGACATTTATTATACTACCAATGGCACTACCCCATCAAAGAACAGTACAAAGTACACGTCTTCAGGCGTTATCATTAATCGAGCCTGTACTCTAAAAGCCATTGCCTATAGGGGTGGATATGAAACGAGTGACGTGGACAGCTGGAACTACACTATTGAAGTTGAAGTTGCGAGTATCAACGCTACGAACTTCCCAGATGATAACTTCCGCAACTACCTGTTATCGCTGTATTATGGTAAGGATGGGAGATTGACTGAGGGTGAAATCAAGAAAATAAAGTCTTTGCGTATAGTAGACAAAGGTATTAGCTCACTTCAAGGAATTGAATATTTTACCGCATTGACTTGGCTGTATTGTAACAACAACCAGCTGACAG
>CAMWKZ010000048.1 GCA_947174945.1 uncultured Prevotellaceae bacterium
TGTAATTGAGCACTATAAAGTTACAACAATTTTCGCTAATCACCAAATTTAAAGACAATTAAAATTCGTCGAACTCACGTTAAAATAAATACGTGGTTAGCCTCAGATTGTGTCTGTGTGTTAATGAGTGTTTGTACCAATTCCCCAAGACAGGTCGAGAGTTGGACCAGCCTTTCTGGGGAATGCTATGATGTGGCATAGTTATTGTTTAATTTCAAAAATAAAATTATGATAACATAGTTTATTATAAACGTATTTGCAAGTGTCATTGGAGCTTGGATATACGATTATATGAAATCTAATTGATTTCAAATCCAATGAAATAATGATAATAAGGCGCCTTATTTGTACATCTCTTTTTACAGATAACGGCCACATCCGTTGTCTGATTTCGTGATGTTTTTGTGCTCTTAACGAACTCCGCATAGATTTGAGAAGCGAAGATGCTGCCAAGAAAAACGGCATAAATATTTGCTGTCTCAGAATTTTGTTATACCTTTGTCCCCAATCAAGTCATTCATAAGCTTAAGCAGCTAATATAGTAATATGAAAAAAGTATTGTCACTCATTGCCGTCATGTTCCTCGTTGGGACGATGAACGCACAAGCTCAAGAGAAGAAGTTCTCTGTGTATGCCATAGGTTTTTATAATCTTGAAAACCTGTTTGATACCTGCCATGACGAGGGTAAGAACGATTTCGAGTATCTGCCCGACGGGCGTAATAAGTGGTCGGGGCTGAAGTACACCCACAAGCTGCGCAACATGGCCCGGGTGCTGGCCGAGATGGGTACCGACAAGCTGCCACTCGTGGGCTGTGCTGCTATTGGCGTTTCTGAGGTGGAGAATGCCAAGTGCCTGACCGACCTCTGCAATCAGAAACCGTTGAAAGACCGTAACTTCAAGTTCTGCCATATTGAGGGGCCTGACCGTCGTGGTGTCGACTGTGCACTGCTCTATAACCCAGACTTGTTTACGGTTCGCGATGTGAAGCTCGTACCTTATATATATAAGCTGCCTAAGGATTCGGCGCGTGCCACCCGTGGTTTCCTTGTGGTTAGCGGTACGATGGCCTGTGAACACGTGACCATCGTCGTCAATCACCTGCCCTCGCGTGGTGCTACCAGCTATTATCGTGAGGAGGGTGGCCGCCAGCTGCGTGTGTTGAAAGACAGCCTGATAAAGGAGGACCCCAGCGTGAAACTCTTTATCATGGGTGATATGAATGACGACCCGAAAGACCGCTCAATGTCGGTGGAACTGGGTGCCAAGCGCAAGATTGAGGAGGCTAAGGAACTGGCCGACCTCTATAACCCTTGGTGGGATATTCATGCCAGCGGAACGGGTACACTGATGTATGGCGGTGCATGGAACCTGTTCGACCAGATTATCCTGTCGAACTCGTTGCTTAACCAAAAGGGCAAGAAGGATTTCTCGACGCTGAAATTCTGGCAACCCCAGATATTCCGTCGCGACTACTTGTTCCAGCAGGAGGGTAAGTATAAAGGTAATACCCTGCGCACCCATGCTGGTGGTGTATGGCTTGACGGCTATAGCGACCACCTGCCCACATTGGTTTATTTGGTAAAGGAGCAACATTAATGGAGATAGAGTGCCATCCGTTTAAGCCCTTCCTGCCAGAGAATGCCAAGCTGCTGATGCTGGGGACATTTCCGCCTGCAGAGAAGCGGTGGGCTATGAAGTTCTACTACCCCAACTTTACCAATGATATGTGGCGTATCATGGGTATCTGCTTCTTTGGTGATAAGCAGTATTTCATTCGTCAGGCAGAGAAGACTTACGACTTAGACCGCATCGTCCCCTTTCTGGAAGAAAAGGGCATAGCCATGTTTGATACGGCCACGCGAATTATCCGAACCAAGAACACGGCCAGTGACAAAGACTTGGAGATAGTGGAGGAAACCAACTTGTCGGAGATGATTGGGCAGCTACCGCAGTGTCAGGCACTATTGACGGCAGGGCAGTTGGCTACGACGGTTGCCTGTCGGCAGTTTGGTATAGAAGAGCCTCGGGTGGGAGAGTACACTGAATTTGTATTTGACCATCGCAGCTTGCGCCTCTATCGGATGCCGAGCAGTTCTCGTGCCTATCCGATGACTGTGGAACGAAAGGCAGAGGCTTATCAGAAGGTGTTTAATTTCTTATTTGTATAATATGTATATTATTGGAATAGCAGGCGGTACGGGCTCAGGAAAGACCACCGTCGTCAAGAAGATTGTCAAGGTGCTGCCAACCCGTTGTGCAGCCGTCATTCCTCTTGACTCGTATTATAACGACACGACAGGCCTGACCGACGAGGAGCGGAAGGCCATCAACTTTGACCATCCTGACGCCTTCGACTGGAAGTTGCTGACGGAGCATATCAAGATGCTGAAGAACGGTGAGGCTATTGAGCAACCTACCTATTCGTATATCATCTCTAACCGCTTGGCAGAGACGGTGCATATTGAGCCGAAGCCTGTCGTCATCTTGGAAGGTATCATGACGTTGCACTACAAGAAGTTGCGTGACATGATGGACCTGAAAATATTTGTGGATACGGATAATGACGTGAGACTGATTCGCAACATCCGTCGTGATGTGGTGGAGCGTGGACGTACTGTCGATATGGTGCTCGACCGCTACGAGAAGGTGCTAAAGCCCATGCACGAACAATTCATAGAGCCTACTAAAAAGTTTGCCGACCTTATCATACCTTGGGGGCATGAGAATAAGACCGGCATACATATTCTAAAGACTTACATCGAAGGCATCGTTACCAACGTGTAGTCATAGTTTATCCAATAAAGTCGGGGTGTTCCTCTTTTTCTTGGGTGGTAGTTTCTGTAGGTGCTTCGTTAATTTCAGAACTGATTTCCTCAGCAACGCTCTGCTCATTTAGTTGCTGCTGGCGTTTCATCTTCTCTTGCTGGCGCTCAGCCAGTTTGCGGATGCTGCGTATCTTCAAAGCGTTGATAAACTCCGTCACACCATAGAGTAATGAGCACCAGCCAAGAATAAGCAGAGGCAGTTCGGCACTCTCCATAGGTTTTAGTATGACGAACAAGCCCGTGATGAGGATGAAGGACGGCGTCACCCAGAAACCAAAAGGAATCCTGCCGAATTGACGGGCTGAAACGAGATTCATCAGTTGGTTGATGCCGCCCAGAATCATAATGGCACCAAGGATATACATCAGTCCATTGATGAATACGCCAGGTGTCAAGGCCAGCACCAGACCTAAGATGACGCTGCCAATCCCTACGATGGGGAACGTGGGCTGTCCACCCATGATGATGCGCCCCTGACTGTCGGTAATGGTGTATTCGCCAGCGTGCTTTCTCGCATTTAGATAGGCTATCAGGGCAATGATGCCCGATAACAGGAATAATACACCAATGGCTATGGTAAGCCATGTCACTCCGTCTTGGGGGAACTTGATAAGTAGTACACCAACCGTAATAGCGCACAGGGCGCGGAAAATGGAACTCTGAAATATCTTCATCTCTGTTTCGTATTACTTTCGTTTGCAAAGATACGAAAAAAATATTATCTTTGCACGCATGAAGACTATTATTTTTCTGGTGAGGCATGGGGAAACGGTAGATAATGCCCGACAGATTATGCAAGGACAGACACAGGGTTGTTTGAACGAAAAGGGTAGGGAACAAGCTCGGCTGGTAGCTAAGAGATTGGCAGGTGAGTCACTCGATGCCGTTGTAGCCAGTGACTTGCGGCGGGCTATTCAGACAGCGGAGTTGCTTGCCGAGCCACATCACTTGCCTGTTGTTACGACCCCTTTGTTGCGAGAGCGCGACTGGGGTGGTTTTACTGGGCGCTACATTCCCGATTTGAAGGATGAGGCCTGGCCTGATGATGTTGAGAGTGAGGAGGCTCTGCTGTTGAGGGCTCGCGCATTCTTATTATATATAACGGCCACCTATCCGGGTGGTCGGGTGGTGGCCGTTGGTCATGGAATTATCAATAAAGCAATCTTGGCAGTTTATGCGCAATGTCCGATGCGCGAGGTACAGCGAATGCTTAATGCTGAGGTACGCATCTTAACGGCCTCTGCCGAAAGTACCGCCTCCGCTGTTACGGCTGCCGCCTTGGCTGCTCCTGCTACCGCCACTGCGGTTTCCTCCAAAGGAACTGCTGCTTCCGCTGCTACGGGTAGTGCCACTGCCGAATGAACTATTACGGCTGCCTCCGAAAGAACTATTGCGATTACCTTCGAATGAACTGTTATGGTTGCTTCCAGATGGGGTGTTGCGGTTGCCTCCAAAGGTGTTGTTGTGATGGAGGACGGTTGTGCTACCATTGGAAGAATTGTTGTTGTGGAATGAACCATGCCCATTGTTGGGGCGGTTGACCGTCGTGCGAGTAGAGCTGTGGCGCATACCACCAGAGGTGTTACGATGGTCGCTAATGTGCCCGTGGCTATGGTTGAAGTCGCCACGGTTCCAGCGGTCCAGCATACCGAAGTGTGAGTGTCCTGTGGGACGGAAGTGGTCACGACGACCGTAGTAGTAGCCGCGTCCGCCAATGACGTGCCAAGCATGGCCACCACGATAGCTGGCATAGAACACAGGGCGTCCGAAGTAGAAATAGTCGCGGTGGGGATAGCGGGCGTAGATGCCGAAGTGCCAGTAGCCGTTGCGCCAATAGAGTGGGCGGTAGAAATAGCTGGCTGCGCAGAACGTGCGCCACTGCCAGTCAAACAGCACATAGCTCATATCCAGATTGCGGCGCTCCCAGTAGTTTCCATACACGTCATCGTAGCTGGTTACACCCATCAGGTAGTCGAGATTGATTTCATAAGCGGCCTCGTACTGCTCGTTAGTCAAATTCAGCTCGTAAGCCATCTTGTCCGTCAGAAACAGTGCCTCGTTGCGTGCCTGTTCGTAGCTCATAGCCTTGCCCGTTGCTACTATCGTCAGCATCATTGTTAGGGCGAGCATTATTTTCTTCATAGTCGTAAATATTTAATTGTTCACGATGCAAAAGTAGGAAGAAAATAATGGCTATGCAAAGGATTTTCCCTAATCACTGGGGGGAATTTCCCTAAACATCACCATTTACGAAAGCTCCACGTCTGGTCGTCCTTGCTGAGTATCAGTTGGTCGGAGTCGAGTGCCACAATCTTAGCACGGATGTTGTTGAATGGGCGGAAACCGAAAGAGTCTTCTACCAGCAGGGTATCTATTTGTTTACCGTAAATGGAATAGCACTGGATAAACAAACTGTCGCCTACGTGCTGGAAATTACCGAATACTTGTCCCTTGCTGACATCCCTAAGCAATGCTGTAGACCCAGAAAAACTGATGAAGTTGGTGTCGGAATCTATTATCCGCCATTGTCCGAACAGGTCACCAGCTTCACCCCCTTCCTGACAAGAGGAAAAAAGAAGGATGCAAGAATAAAAGAATAAAAGAATGGGCTTAAAGTATTTTGCCATGATAGTTGATTTTGAAGTTAAACGTAGAGCAGTTGCCATAAATGTTGCCTTTGTCAAAAGCATAAGCAGCAGAAACCTGCCAGGAGCCTATCTGGTAAATGCCCTGCAGCATGGCATCAAAAGAGTGGTGTTTCTGAGGTAAAGGATTGTTATAAGTGCCCCATCCTTCGCGATAGGAACCTTTGACGAGGTAGGATAGATGGCTGGTCAGTTCACCGTTAATGCCCACATGCCACGCTTTCACGCGGTTGTCTCGGAAGTCTGTGTATCCTTCTTTATTGTATATTGGTGAGAGGATGAGCGCATTGCCAATTGCCATATTATAGTGGGCATAACTATTATAGAATAGGTGGTTGTAGTAGTTGTCGTTGCCTGTTACAAAATCAGTAATCTGGCTGCGTATGGGCTCGGGCCAGTCGCCACCGTCCCAGTGCAATGGGCCTGATTGGTTAGTGCTTTGAAAGTACTCAACAACGGCACCACGCACATACTGACGTCCTGCTAACTTGTTGTTGTATTGTATGCCCCATAGTCCGTCCCAGCCGTTACCCTTGCGAATGCCTGAGCCGTCTTCAAATGGGTTGTCCAGATAAGCCTGAACTTGATGGCCTTTTGTAATATTCCATCCTAATTGCATGGTCATTTGCCCAATATGGTTGCCATATACCCAATCTTCTATCGCGTTGTTCTCGAAGTAATTGCTGTCGCCAATAGGGAGAATGATGTTCCAGAAGTCCTTGAGATTGGCAGGCTTTTCTTTAAAACCGTCAAAAATGCTATAGGAGGTACCGCCAAATTGCGCCACATGTTCAATGCCTACCATAACGAAAAATGGTTTGGCGGGATTTGTACGGATGTACAAGTGCTTCTGATGGTAATAGGCTCCTTTGGAATATTGCTGGTTAGCACCTCCTGATTGGAAGAACTGGTCTTCTCGAAAACTGCTGTCCATGAATTTGCCATATCCGAAGTCGAAGTTTACTTGCAGCCATTCTTTTGTGAATGGCACCGTCCAAAAATCATTGGTGCCAATATGTACCTGCGGTATAGGCTTGGCATTGTTACCCTTGGCGAAAACACCGCTGCTAAGCTGGTTGTCGCGCACTACAAACTGCTGTTCACGACTACCAGCCTCAATAAAGAAGCCTTTCCACGATAGGTTGGCATAGTATTGCTGCAGGTAAGCCTTGTGGTCGGCATGTATTGAGCCGATAGCATCCATTGTAGCTGATAGTACAAGGCCGGGATTGAAAGCGTGCTCTATGCTGACGGCCCCTCGCAAATAGGCCGTATTTGGTCTTGTTGCTAGTATGTGGTTGCGGTTGGTTACCAATTGGTAAGCAGTGTAGTCACCAGTCCCAATAGCCGTTTCCGCAGTCAGGTCGTAACTAACGTGAGTTGACAACGAGTCCTGTGCAACAGCCAATGTAGGTAATAGCATCAGGGTATAGAGATATCTTCTGTAATCCATAGTGTTGAAAGTATGTTCAGAATTTCTTGCCAAAGACAATATTTAAGAAAGTCTTGACCAGTAATACACCATCGAACCACAGTGAACGGTGCTCTATATAATAGAGGTCAAGCTCCAATCTACGCAACATTTTCTCCATCGTGTCTGTATAACCATTGTAAAGAGTGGCATACGATGTAACCCCTGGTCGAACCTGATAGAGATAGACATAACGGGGGTCATGCTGCATAATCTGGTCAATGTAATATTTGCGCTCGGGGCGTGGACCGATAAAGGCCATCTCGCCCTTTACCACATTCCATAATTGAGGTAGCTCGTCTAAATGGTGCTCACGCAGGAATTTACCCACCTTTGTCATACGGGTCTCATTCTCATGTCCGTAGAGGGCAGGGCCGTCCTTCTCGGCATCGACCACCATACTACGAAACTTATAAATATAAAATGGTCGTCCGAAACGTCCAATGCGCTCCTGTTTAAAAATGGCAGGTCCGCCGTCTTCGTGCTTAATCGCAATATAGCAGATTAAAAAAAGTGGTGAGAACATTATCAGGCATATTAGAGCGGTGAATAAGTCAATAATCCGCTTGATATTGCGCTGCAGCTCGTTCATGCCGTCAGTGATGAATCGTGGGTCGTTAATGTTTGTATTTGATTTCGGAGGGTAAATATTTGTCATAATCACTTGTTTGCTTATAAAAACGAAAAGTCGTGGTGCTTTATTGCATCCACGTCCTTATTATTTTCATAACTTATTTTTGTAGGAACATTGGGACTCGAACCCAAGACCTCTTCAATGTGACTGAAGCGCTCTAAACCAACTGAGCTATGCTCCTTTCAATTAACAAAAATTTGTTTAATTGACTTAAAATCGTGTGCAAAGGTATTAAAAATCTGCTACACTGCCAAACTTTTTCCCGTTTTTTCTAAAAGCAAGTTTAATGGAATATAATTTTAGTTGGGTGTGGGATGCAGGAAACATGGTGCCCCGATATGGTTTTTGCATCGTGCCGATAGGCTCGAGACGTTGTGCGAAGCCGCTGTAGGAGGGGTAAACAGACGCTCGGTATGGGGTGCGAAGCCGTTGCGGACGGGGTGTGCAGTCGTTCCAGCTGGTTGCAGAGCGGACGGCCTCATGATTAAGGGCGGCCGCCCTTAATCATTCGAGCGTTCGCCCTCAACGACTGGAGCGCCCGCCCCATTCCTCTTTTTGTGCTTTATCTTTCCGCAATAAGTAACGTCCGATTTTACTCTGAATACGGTAGTAAAATCGGACGCAAGTCTGGATTGAAAGAGAGAATGAATTTTGATTTAGTCGTCGATGTTTTTCATCGCCAGGAGTAAGTGTGTCAAAAGCCTTGAAAACGGTCTTCATACGATAGTCTTATATATTTTCATATAGCTGTCAACCATTTTATTGACAGTAAAGTGTCTGTTATATAGACTACGCGAGAAATCGGAGAATTGGCGGTATATGTCATCGTGTTGTAGGATATAGTCAATCTTTTCAGCAAACATATTAGCATTATTGGGTAGTGTGTACCCATTCTTGCTGTCAACGACAATCTCAGGCACGCCACCAACTTTGGATGCTACGATAGGCTTTCCGTAGCTCATGGCCTCGAGTATAACAATGGGCAACCCTTCGTAGTCACTTGGAAGCATAAATAAGTCTGCCTGTTGGCAGTAGGTTGCCGCATGTGGGATGTTACCCATGAAGAAAACATTTGGTGGAGTATTTGGTATTTCATCAAGGTTGCCAATCCAGACAAAAGCGTAGGTAGGCAGTTGCTTGGCACATTCGATGAAGATGTCGTGACGCTTAGGCTTGGCCACCCGGGCGATGCACAGCACGACCTTTGAATAAGTCGTAGGTAGAGAGAAAGATGTCTGCGTTTTAGCTTTAGGCAATTCCACTCCATTGTAAACAAGGTGGGTGTTTGCCGAAATCCCTTCGCTATGTAAGTTGTTCATATCGTATTGACTTACACCAACGATGGCTGCACACTGTTTTTGTATCAGCCGTTCAATGGGTAATAGTTTTCGATAAGCTATACGGATGGAATCAAAGCCGTGAACCGTGTACACAATTTTCTTCTTAGGTAATATTAATCGTCCAAGAAGTCCTGCTTTGGAGGAATGCAGATGAATAATATCAGGCTTGAACATCCTATTAAACTTCCATAAAAAGAACAGGGTTCTCACATCGTGATAGGCGGAAATAGCTCTTTGCATGTGAGGGTAGTATATCTTTTGCACATTGTTGTCAATATTGTCGAATATCTTACCATCACCCTCACCGGCAATCACTGCCACTTTGTGCTCAGTGCATAAAGCATTGACAATGTTTGCCAGCACACTTTGTGCACCGCCCAGTTCTGATTTTGTGATAATATGTAGTATCTTCATGATTTTTGTACGCGATGTTTAAACCTTAATCTTTTTTTTATGTCTGGATTGATAATGTCTAAAATAGATTTTCCCCAGTCTATGAGTAATAAAAAGGCAAAATAGCAGTAAGCCTGAAATAGGGTAGCCCCATTCTTCCTTGTCAGATGGATATATTCACTTTTCTTTTTGATAATGGGAATGCTTGTTACCCCGTTGGTTTTAAATATAGCCATGTCATAGTCTAAATATTTCATCTTGGCACCTTTTTGATAACTTCTGATAAGGAAATCCAAATCCATAGTGTATTTTAATGAAAGGTCAAAGACTCCAAATCTCTGATAGGCTTTTTTTGTGACAAAGGTGCCCCCATGAGCAACGTGTATAAAATATGGTGTGGGTGAGAACCTCATGGATGGAATTTCTCGAAACATCTGTGTGCTTGTAGGATTCCATATCATGAGATTACCTCTGTAAATGTCAATTTCTGGCTCATAGGATTGGGCAAGGTAGGTTAAGGCTCCAGGAAGTAGTGTGTCATCGGCATTGACGATTCCAATAATGTCGCCAGTAGCATGACTAATACCTTTATTGAATGCATCACTGATGCCTTTGTCTGGTTCAGAAATGAAGGTTGCAATTTTGTCTTTGTACTTATTAACAATACTTATAGTACCATCAGAAGAACCGCCGTCTATAATGATATACTCAAGGCTGGTATAATCTTGTGAAAGTACGCTGTTAATAGTTTCTTCAATGCAGGAGGCACTATTATATGATATGGTGATAATGGATATTCTCATAGGCTTAATTTAGTATGTATTTAAGAGAATAGACAAGACGAACTTCTGGTATGTCTGTTCATCAGAACACTTGAAACGCTTGTCTGTCATAAGTGATATCCTTTTCTTAAAATTATGCTTAGCTTCAATAAAGGTTTGTATAAGGTCCTGATTTTCTGGTGGCATCATTTGGTAGTATCCTTTCATAAGTTCAACTCCCACCTTGTAGCGTAAATGTTCTCTATTGAGTATGACTCGTCGTATTCTCCTCTTCCACTCTTTCCATTGACTATATCCTTGACCGATTACGTTGTGATTGTGTTGTCGGTATAGGATGTGTGGAACTGAATCAAAATATATGTTTGCGTCTATAGCCATAGCGATATCATAAATCCAGATGTCGTGCATAGGGAGATATTGTGGGATGTATTCTAGTATGATGTTTCTTAGTGCATCATTAAATACCATTGTACACCCACCGATAAACTGATAGATTAGTGCCTCCCCAAAAGTGCCTATAGGGTTTATCTTGACAGAAGGTCGCAGGGAAAGTCTTTTGTCAACTATTTGAGTTTGGCAATAATAGAGTGCGGGAAGTGCACTTTCTCCGATAAACTCTGTTGCTGTACGAAGTTTATTGCTTAGCCAGAAATCGTCTTGGTCTGAAAAGGCGTAGAAATCTGTTTTGGGAGCCTCTTGAAGAAGTTTGATAAAGCTTCGGGCTGGCCCAATATTTTCTCCTTGACTATATCTTAATTGATTCTGTGTTTGGTATTTCTCTAATATGCTCAATGTCTTGTCAGAAGAACCATCATCTCTAACTATAAGTCTGACTTGAACATCCTCTTGACTAAGGATGCTATCAATTTGCTCATGAAGAAATTCTTCACCATTGTATGTTGACATTAGCGTGCAAACGATAGGTCTCATGTTGCTATATTTGTTTTTTTGTGATAGATTCGGAGTAAGAATAGGCCATTAGCATGGCAATCATTCCTGTGGAGGATAGCATTAGAGGATTCGTTCCTGCTATGACTAAATAGGCTATATAAGCCCAGAAAAGAGAGTGTGTCAAAGGGGTAGAACGGTGTTCCCACATAATTTTGAGTGGATAGAAAAAAACACCAATAATAAATAGTGAAAAGATGCCAAACCACCGAACGAGTTCCAAATATGTCCATTCGGTTTGCAATACGTATTGATTGAAACCATCACTATAGAAGAATGCTCCAGGACCTTGACCTGTTAGCAAAATTGCAGGGGTGTTTTCAAAAAGAGATGTATAAGATGATATATGCCCGTATTTTATGAGGTTTGATGCTTCTTGGGTATCACTGGCAAGTGCAATTAATAAGGTTGTGAATCCTATGCCTCCGATAAATAGAATAGGATAGAACAGCCATTTGGCCTTTGGATGGTTTTTGTATGATATGTAAAGACATAAACCAAGCAAAAAGAAAGGAATAAGCATTGTACTTCGAGTTCCACTGAACATAAAATAGAAAAATATGATAATAAAAGCTATCCATGCTCCGTAGGTCTGCTTTCCTTTTGTAACACACACATGGGTAAAATAGGTGAGGGGAAACAGCATGGCAACTGTTGATTTGAGATACATGCAGAAAAATTCAACTCCAAGAAACCATCTGCGTGACATTAATATAGTATCGTTATCAATAGAGGCAAATAGGTAGATAGCGCTTTCTGTCTCTGGAATAATGAGAATACAAAGGAATAGGATATCCATAATGAGACAGCATAAAATAACGGGGAAGCGTGATAGGCGAAGAAGGTCAAAATCCCGAATCCATAGTAATAATATGACTGGTGATATTGATTTGAAAACGGGAATTACATAATCTATGTCTATATTACTCATCTTCATGACGGAGAACGTCCAAGGGATGAGCGGAGCTAAGACCATTGCAATGATATGGGGTATTTTGGAAAAGTCTGGTTTGTAGAAAATAAAGCAGAATCCTGTTAACAGAATGAATAGAATGTCTTTCTTATGGAATATAGTATTGGTTGGGTCAATAAAGATGACAAAAATAAGCATCAAGAACAAAGTGTTCCCGATGAATTTGATAATGGATTGATGGTTGTAATTATTTAATATCATCTCTTATAGAGTATCCATGCTGTTGTCCCCATGAGTGCAATAGCAAAGTAGGCAAGCAGAATCAGCATCCTTTTAGGGGCATCTTTTTTAAGGGGCACCGTTGCAGCCTCTATGACTGCAAATACTGGTGTCCGTTCCAGTACTCTTCCTTTGGCGGCTTGCATCTGCTGGGCTAATTGGGAATAAATGTTATAATCTAATTGCATCTGATTCTCTAACTCTTCTTCTTGCGTACTATAAGATTTTAGAATTACTTTGCTGTAGGAGTCGGAATATCTTGCATAGCGGATACGAGACTCTTTGTATTTTTTTTCAGCCTCTTCATAAAGTTTCTTAATATAATTCAAATCATGGCGAGCTTTGGAGGTACGATACTCAATAATGAACTGCTGAAGCCGGTTGCTGACGGAATCAACTAATTCGGTGCTAATCAGAGGGTCTTGAGCCGTTGCTGTGATTGTGATGAATCCATCCTTAGGGTCAATGTTGCAGGTCAGCATATCCTTAATCATGTCTGCAACCTTCGATTGTTCTTTTGTAAGATATGCTGTTGGCATTTTTTTCCCGTTGTTCTCTTCACTTTGTTTTTTTGAAGAGAGGGCTTTTAAAGGATTCTGTATACTCCACCATGGCTCTTTCTGATAATTCTTGCAATAATCATATAAGGAGGTTTTAATACTACCATCAATGGATTCTACCTCAATGTCAAACAAACTAACCAGAAATTTTTTTGATTGTAGCACATTTGGGTAATATTGTGGGTTGATTGCATCTTCCCCCATGTTGATATTGGCTCCTAACATAGATGTAATAGTTCCTAAATTGCCAAATGATTTGGTGCTGTAGCTGGTCTCTGGTGAGAGCATGACTTTGCTCTTGTAAGATTTGGGAATGCTGAATGATACGACAAGTCCAATGACAATAGCAATAGAACAAGTCGTGAAATATAATTTCTTTTGCGACACCACAACTTTTTTAAAGTCATGTATGTTCATTTCGTTTAAAGACTTATGCTCTGTATTCATAAATTTTATTATATTTATTAACTATGGTAGAGAAAAAGGGTGTATCGGATAATATCTCTAATGACATAAAGACAATTTAGGCTTGCCCATATTATATAGATATAGACAATACCCTCCCAGTGTAAACTGAAACTAATGACATATAGGATAGGGAAAAAAAACACGAAATTAGGAAAATACATGATTTGTGCCAGTAGCCAATTGTGGAGAGGGAGAGTTTGGCTTCTTGATTGGATACCCATCTCTGTATTAACAGATAAGAATGTGTCGAAAGCAATCTGGTTACGTCTTATTAACTCGCAAGAAATAAAAAGAAGGGATAGAACAGATAGTACGTCAAGGTAAGGAACCCCTGCCTGTCTGAAAGAAATCCATGTAGCAGTGACTATGAGTGGATGACAAATTAAATGCGCCATCCAGTCAAGTTGTTTGCCATATTTGGAGAATGTCTTTGTATAGCGAGCCACTTCGCCATCTGAAAAATCGAGAATAAACCAAAGCCAATAGACCAATACTGCAATTATCTTACAAATAAGCCAAGGTAGGGCAAATAGAATACCGCCAATGAAGCCCAAAATTATCATCATCATCGTGATGGTATTAGGCTTGATACGATGCTTGATAAAAGGAACCGAAAAAAGTGGACTCAAAAGCAAACAAATATGCTCGGAAATGTTCCATCTTGTCAGGCAAATTAATGGCGTGGCTTTTCTTAATTGTTTATACGTTGTTTCCATAACTTATGAATGTTTGAATGTATATAATCTCTGTTTTGATAATATAGGAATCCGATGACAATAATGAAGATTATACCTCGGATAAATATGTTGCTAATATAAATGAGCGCTGTACCCATTAGGCTTAAGGTTATTATAATACCTATAATGATTACTTTCATGTCAAACAGCCATTGGTGGCTGATTCTTTTTGACATGGTCATGTGAAAAAGAAAATAGGCTAGATATGAAGCAAAGGTTGATAATGCTGCTGACTTATAAGAGTAATGAGTAAGTAACCAATAATTTAGTATAATATTCAAAACAGCACAGCACATAGTAGAGATAGCAATATATTTAGTCTTTTTATAATAGTATTCTACCTCGCAGGGAATATAGTATAATGTTGCAAAATAGCATCCACCTAATATAAGAATGGAGATGTCAATGGAGTCGTAATAATCACTAGTAGCTAATATCTTTACTATTTCAGGCACGATGCAGGCCATTAAGATGTAAATGGTGGAAATAAGCAGGAAAAATTGGTTTGCTCCTTTTTTTAGGGTCTTATGGTCTGCTTTGTTCATTTGCTCAAAAAACCACGGCTCCCATACGTTTGATAATGAGGCAAACAAAACTTGAGGGACGAGTGAAATAGTATAGGTGAAACTATATATTCCTGCAAAAACAACATTTTGAATATATTTAATCATGAGTCGGTCAGAAGAACTTAAAATAATTTGAGAAATACCGTGAGGCACAATAGGAAGAGAAATCTTCAGGCCGTACTTCCAATCTTGTAAATTAAATGGAGCAACCCCATCCTTAAATAAGTTCCTTATAACAAATATACTTGCAATGATTTGCCCCGATACAGCTCCCCATATACGTCCGTAATAGTGATTATAGTCAAAAATAGTAAGAATAAAGAAGAGCGATAATGTTATTCCACAAATGACTGTGATAAATGAAACTACAATAAACCCATTGGGCTGGTATTCCATAATCAGTTTGGAGGTGTAGATGGATATAAGTGAATGACAAAATCCAGAAATGGTTAGTAGGTTGACTTCTGTGTATGTCAAGTCAATAGATTCGGAAAAGAATAGACATGAAAGATTTGCTATGACTCCGATTAAAATACTAACAACAATATCTATATAGACACAGTTTTTAATGTATGTATCGTATGTACTTTTCTTGTCGTAAAAAGCATTTTTGATGCTAGAATGAATGGCTAAACCACTGAGGATAATAAGAATTCCTTCTATCAATATGAATATGTTGTATTTCCCAAATTCTGCCGGTGATAGGAGCCTGATAAAAATAGGTACGCTAAAGAAAGAGATACCCTTAAGTATCACGTTGCAAATAGTGTATGCAACTCCTGCTTTAACTCGTTTGCTTACCATTATAAAGAACTTAAGATGTTGCTAAGAGTTTTATTGTCTTTCTCTTCTCTGATAGCGATACGAATGAAGTTCCCGTGAGTTAGCCCAGTCTTAGTTTTACAGTCTTTGATAAGTATATTATATTTGTATAAGAGTAATTGGGTTAACTCATTAGAAGTGAATTTGGCAGTTAATTCACATAGGAAGTAATTTGCCTGTGACGGGAGCACTCGAAGATAAGGAATCTTAGATAAATCATTAAAAAAACGGTTACGCTCAGCAATGAATAGCTCACATGCTTTTGTATAAGACTTTTCATACTTCCCAAAAATCTGGAGATACATTTCAGCAAATGAGTTGATATTCCAAATAGAAACATCTTTCCTGATGTTTTTGATGAGGTTCTCATTTGAACTACCAATAACTCCAAGCCTTAAGCCCGGTACACCATAAGATTTAGATATGCTTTTTACTACAATTAGATTTGAGTGAGCCTTCAGAATGTCGTTGTCAAGGAGTGAATTGTGCATAAAATCATTGGTAAAGTCAACAAATGATTCGTCGACAACAAGCTCCATTTCCCTTTCTTCACACCAATTCGCTAATGAAAGAATGTCAGTCTTGGGAATATAGTTGCCTGATGGGTTGTCTGGATTTACCAGTAGCAGTCTTTTGATTGGAGTTAAAGAAAAGAAAAGTTTAAGTTCCTCAATTCCATAGCTAAAATCTTTAGTTGTGGGACTGTAGCGAACAATATTCTCATCACGAAGTCTGTGAGGGTATTCTTCGAAGGTGGGGTAAATGACACCTACTTTGCCAACAAATCCTTCCATGATACTTTTGATAAGTTCGGTAGCACCATTTCCTACGACTATATAGTTTTGGTCTATGTTAAAATACCTACTTGCCAAAAGGGTGTTTATGCACATACCAGAAGGATATTCACGCAGGAGCGTAGAAAAGCTATTCTTCATTTCCTCAATCATGTTGTGCGGTGGGAAGTAAGGATTGGATGAATAGCAAAAGTTCAAAATGTTAGGGAATCTCCAATATCCACCATAGCGAGAGGTGTATCGGGAGATGATTTCCTTTGGGTTTGCAAAAATAGTTTCTGCATTGTTGAGGTCTTGAATATCATCAATTTCATACCATTTCTCTTTGTCAATAGGGAGGGCTTTTAGTTCTGTATCTCCAATCATTGTAAGAATCCGCAATACTTGCTCGTAATACTCATTATTTCCAAAGGCTCTGCTATAGGCTTCTAAGAATGGTATGTATTTGTTTACAGAAAATTCTTTGCTTAGTTTGTAGATGTTTACGGTCTTGTAATAAGTGTCTACTTCTGAGTATTTAAATGCTTCTTTGGGAATGAATTGGAGAATATTATTCTCGTTGTCAATTTGGACAACAGTACCGTCCATCCAAGGTTCATACTTAGCAACTAAGGCAATATTGGGGGTAGGACTGGCTACCACCATTTTAAACAGATTGTCAGAAAATATTAGGTCTGATTCTACCAAAATAGTATCATCTTCTTGTAAATACTTCTTGGCTAATGACAAAGAGTAGATGTTGTTGGTTTTGTCATAAATTGGGTTCTCTACAAATTCGATAGCGAGCTTATCATCGTATTGCTTTTGAATATAACTTATTAGATTTTGTGCTTTATAACCAACAACAATGATAATTCTGTTGAGCTTTAAACTAGATAATTGAATTAGAAGACGGTCAATGAGGCGTATACCATTAACGGGCAACATACATTTAGTGTTGTCTTTTGTATACTTTCCCAAGCGCCGTCCCATGCCTGCAGCTAAAATGATTGCTTGCATATTCTAAATTAATAAAATTTGTGCTTTTTAGATGATATGTTATTTTGTTAGGTTGGCAATGGTGGCAATCATAGTGCCGAGAGAGGCAGTACTGGTGCCAATGCTAAGCCACTCCTGCAGGCCGAGGCCGCGGCGCTGGCGCTTGGTGGGAATCACTATCTGACAGCCTGGGGCTGGGCGGTGCTTACGGTCAGCACGGGCTACCATACCGTTCATGTAGATGATAATGGTCTGGCTCTTCTTGGCGTTCGAGGTCGTGCCACCAGCCAAGTCGATATAGTAGTCCGTGTTCTTGCCTTCCTTGAAGTAGACGGTGTTGGGGTAGAGCACCTCACCGTTGATTTTAACGGTGCCGTCGTAGCGTGGCACAACAATGCGGTCGCCCTCACGCAGGATGGGGTCGTCGTCGCTGCCGGGGTTCTTCAGTGCCTTGTCCAGCTCGATACCTACGGGATAGTTGGCGTTGACCATGAGCTTGCGCACGTCAATAGAGTCACGGCCAGAGTTGCGCTGGGCGGTGCGGAGCACAGTCTCCATCATGTCGCGCTCTTCCTGTGTCATCAGGCGCAGCAGCTTGGTGCCTTCGGGATAGGCGCGCTTGGTCAGTCCACCGGCTTGCTTGATGACCTCACTAAGACGCTGGCCTTTGTTAGACAGGGCGTAAGTGCCTTCAAACTGCACTTCGCCCTCGATTATTACGTTCTGCTGCTCGGTGTAATTAGGACTGCGGCGTACATATACCTCGTCGAAGGGCATTAACTTGAAGTCAGGTTGGTCGGCAATGCTGAAGTCAGGTGTCAGACGGAAGCTAAAGGTTTGTGCTATCTGGTCTTCGGCCTCGGTGGCATTGGGATTGGTGAGGCGGCGGGCTACATCAACCTTGACGAGCGAGGCGGCATCAGTGGGGCCGCCAGCTTGCAGGATGAGGTCGTCAACGGTCTCATTGTCAGCATACTTATAGACACCGGGGTAGAGCACCTCACCCGTGATGGTAACGGTCTGTTGCTGGTTCTTCTCCTCTCGACTGGCAATGTAGAGCACATCTTCGTTGCGCAGGGGAACGTCAGGGGTTGTTCCCTCCAGAATGCCACGAATGTCAACGCTGAGCACCTCCAGTGTGCGGTCGGCCTTCATGCGGTGCATGACGGCGTGTTGTGAGATAGCTCCCTCGGTCAGTCCGGCTGCAGCCTCGACCAGAGCCTTTACGGTGCTGATGTTGCCACCTACCTGATACATACCGGGGCGGAACACGGCACCTTTCACCTCAACCATATTCTGATAGCGGTTCAGCGTCGAGTCTACGCTAACGGAGTCTTCATCCATCAGCTTAAACTGGCTCATGTCAAACTCACCGATGCTAAACACAGAATACTGATTGCCCGCCTTGCGGTTGATGCGGATAGCTTTGGTATAGGCATCGCCCGTAAATCCGCCAGCATAGCGGAGCAGGGTAGCGGCACTCTCGTTCTTCTTCATTTCGTAGAACATGGGGCGCTTCACCTTACCAGTGATGTTGACCAGTGCTTCATAAGGGCTGACGGTGATGACGTCGTTGTCTTGCAAGCGGACGTCGCCCGACAGCTTGCCGTTCAGTAGGAAGTCGTACACATCGACGTTGCTAATCTGCCGACCGCGACGGAACACCTTGACGTTGCGCAACGTACCAATCTCGTTGGGGCCGCCAGCCATGTAGAGGGCGTTATAGACAGTGGCAAAGGCCGACATTGTATAGGTGCCGGGCACTTTCACCTCACCCATCACGCTGACGGTGATGGTGCGGGTCTGCCCAAGTGTCAGGTCAATCTGTGAACCCTGATAGCGGGGCCCAAGCACTTTCTTTAGCCGCGCTTTGGCCTGACTGACGGACAAGCCACCCAGCTGGATGACCCCAATGCCCTCAATCGTGATGGTGCCGTCAGGCGAGATAGTCTCGGTGACGCTCTCCTGCGATGCTCCCCAGATGTCGACGTTGACGGCATCGCCCGGGCCGAGGCGGTAGTTTTGCGGGGTGGCCAGGTTCATCGAGCTTTCAAAGGTCAGGTTCTTGTTGTTAAACACATCGTGACCGAATATCTTGCGCTTGCCGTCGTTCTCCTCCTTGATGAGGTATTTCAGCGAGTCGGGCATCATGAAATCCATCGCCTCGTCCATCTCGTCAATGTCCTTGTCGCTGACGCGATGCTGGCGCTTGTAGCTCTCCACCTTGCCGTCCTTGACGCGGAACTGCGATGCGCTCTTCTGGTCTTTCTTGGCCTGCTCCTCACGCTGCTCTCCGTTGGCCTCGCGCATACGGGTCTTGACGGCCTTCGAGCCAGCGGTGATGTCGTCGGCACCCAGTGCGCCGTTGTTGATTTGCTTCTGGTATTTCTTCTGAATGCGCCGAAGCTGGTCGACGTTAACGCCGCGTTGCAGCAACTGGGTAACTATCTGGTGGCGCGACACGCCCTTGGCATTCTGTTCTGTCACGTAGTCCATCACCTGATTGTCAGTCATGCCCGACTGTGCCCACGCTACGGTGCCCGTCATCAGCAGACAGGCTATTATCATTGCAATCCTTTTCATCATTCGCATAATATTTATATAAAAACCCCATACGGGGGGAAATATTGTGCAAAATTAGCTATTTTTTTCCGAAAAACGATGGCTGTATCGGAAATAAGTTGTATTTTTGCAGTCCGATTACGGTATTTATCTTGGGGGTGACTGGATTTGACAGCGAGCCGAGATGGTGCGTAAGCATGCGGAGTGACGACTGTGGACTCCCTAATCACGTCGGTCAGAAATTTAATTGGCGAAAACAAGTACGCTCTCGCTGCCTAAACGAAGTACAGTAGTTTACTGGCTTAATTCCCTTACAAGGTAGGGGAACGAGACATCGCTCCAAGGATGTTGTTCCGAATCCGAGGGTCAAGCGGTGCAGGAAAATCGGGAATAGTCCGTCGGGCGCTCCGACTGGTGGATGAAGATTTAGGAGCTAAGGTCGCAGTTGGTGGTCCAGGTCTTGCTGCAACACGAAAACGAAGGCTGGAATAAGCATGTAGAAAGCGTATGGTTTCCTCGTGTGGACGAGGGTTCGATTCCCTCCACTTCCACCACAACAATAGCGGTGCTGATGGCATCGCTATTGTTGTGTCAGCTCCTCTAATAGCCCTTCGCAGGCATCTTCCAGCAGTTCGATGACGCGCTCAAAGTCGCGCTCTGTCCCGTAGTAGGGGTCGGGAATGGTGGGCTGCGCAGGGTGGTGGCGCAGGTAGTCGGCCATGAGCCTAATCTTCTGACGGTCGGCCTCGGTACGGGCCTTGGCCGTGATGGCGCGGATGTTCTCGTGGTCCATGCCGATGATGAGGTCGAAGCGCCCGAAGAACGAGCTGTCCAGCTGTTGCGCACGGCTGCTGAAGTCGTAGCCGTGGCGACTGCCACAGCGGCGCATACGACTGTCGGGCAATTCGCCGACGTGCCACGGGCCGATGGCTGCCGACTCGATGTGAAACTGGTCGGTCAGTCCGCGCTCATCCACCAGCCGTTGCATGATGCCCTCGGCAGCCGGTGAGCGGCAGATGTTGCCGAGGCAGACAAAGAGTAGTCGTTGTTTCATTGTATTGCTTTTAAGTTTATTGATGCAAAGTTAAGGGCGTGTGTCGATGCGGAATACCGCCGAAATGCTGAGGCTGGCATCCTTGGGGTAGGTGACCAGCAGCCCGTCGGCTGTCTGTTGCCAGTGCAGCTTGCCGTCGTAGCCGAGCAGCGACACTTTCTTGAGCTTCTTGCCCCGAAGGTGTGGCGAGCCCTTTGCCATAGAGCGGATGGCCACCGTCTGCCCTGCGGCAGGCACCTCCATCGTGAAGGCATAGAGCGCACCGCTCTTGCCCTCGGTGAAGCGGATGTCCTGCGCATTGAACCTGAACTCGGCATGGCGCTTGCCCAGTCCACCGCCCAGCAGTGTCTTCAGCTTGCCTTTCACCATTTCGCCCTCGCCCAGTGTCTGCCATGCCTTGCTGCCATAGACAGCCTCGCCGTTGAGCGACATCCACCGTCCCACCTGCTCCAGCATGGCGGTACATGCCTCCTCTATGCTCCCGTCGGGCTTTATGCAGATGTTGAGGCAGGCATTGCCGTCGCGACAGACCGACTCGATGATGAACCGCACCATTGATGCGGCATCGTAGGTAAATCCCGGCGCATAGAACCAGTCGCCCACGGGAGCCTCGCGAATCCACGGCTGCACGGCATTGATGGTGTCGGGGAAGCTGAACTCAGCCGTGTTGACCGCCCCGTTGGTCGGATGGCGAAACTTGATGATGCTGAACGTGTTGACCTCGCCACGGTTCTTCAGGCAGCGGTTGTAGTAGTCAGCCATCACGGTCTGCATGGCGTTGCACTTGAAGCCCGTGCCCGTGCCGTTGCCCGTGAAAGGCCCCTCCACCGTGCCGTCGGTGTAGATGAAGTCAGGGTCGTAGTGTGCCGTCACGTCCATTATCCGCAGAGCCCATTGGGTGGCATACCAGCGGGCGTAGTCAAGGTGGCGCCAGAAGATGCCCGCCTTGGGGGGCGACCATCCCGTGTGTGCTTTCTCCTCCACCGTCTCATAGTCGCGCAGGTCGATGCCGTAGAGCAGCCGAGGGTCGTACCCCTCCCACCATGTGCCCTTGCCGTCGGCCATTGTGAGCCGCCCGTCGTAGGGCTGTCCCGCCTTGTCGCCCTGCTTGTCGCTGCCGAAGGCGGTCTGCCACCACCACCATGTGTACTCGTGGTGGAAGGTCACGCCGTAGCGCATCCCGTGCTTGCGACAGGCGTCGGCCCACTCGCGCAGCAGGTCACGCTTAGGCCCTATGTTCACCGAGTTCCAAGGCTGGTAGCGCGAGTTCCACAGGTCGTAGTTGTCGTGGTGTACGCCCTGAAGCATCAGAAACCGAGCCCCCGCCTTCTGATAGAGGGCGGTCAGCCGTTCAGGGTCCAGCCACTGTGGGTTCCATGTGCGCAGCACGTCCTTGTAGCCCACCTCCGTGGGGTGGCCGTATCGCTCCAGATGGTTCTTGTAGGCACGGTGCCTTTGCTTGTAGAGGTTGCGGGCATACCAGTCGCCGCTCTCGCCAGCCGACTGCGGCCCGAAGTGTACCCAGATGCCAAACTTCGCATCGCGCAGCCACTGCGGGGTGCCGGGGTAGTTCTTCTCTATCGACTCCCAGCTGGGTCGGAACGGCCCGTCGGTGATAGCCAGCCCGAGGTCTTCCTCCATGAAGGTGTCCGGGTCGGCCATCCTCACCGTGTTGACCTCCTGTCGGGCAGGCGTGTCGGGTATGGGTGGCAGCTGCTTGGGCAATACGTCGTCCTGCCCCTGTGCCAAAATACTCTCTGCCAGCAGCAGAGCCAGTGTCGTGATGAGTGCTCGTCTTAGTGTCATGCGCCAATTTTGTGGTTACGTTGTAATGACGGCTGGGGTGGCAGCCTGTCATCGGTTTTGCCCCTAAATGTTTCAGTCCCGCTGCAAAGGTAGCACATTCGTGCAGCCCAATGTCCGTTTAAGGCAGTTTAAGGCACGATAAGGCGTGATAATGCACGATAATTCCTGTTAATTCCGTTTACCCCCGTTTCACACCGTTCACTGGGGGGGTGATGAAGCCCACCCCTTATATAGGTAAGTCCCCCCTATAAGGGGGACAGTATATAAGGGGGGAGGGGCTTCGTCGGGGG
>CAMWKZ010000049.1 GCA_947174945.1 uncultured Prevotellaceae bacterium
ACCCCTCACCGTCTGGTGGGCCGGTTTTTGTTTATACCCCAGTGGGGTAAGGCCTTCTTAATATAAGCGGGGCACTTTACACTGTGTAAAGTGCCACTTTTTTGTTCCTAATTCCTGTGTTTTCGGGGTAAGAACGGGTCTTATTCAGGAAAGGCTCCGTTCTTACCCCGAGAAAGAGCCGTTCTTTCCATGAGTAAGACCCGTTCTTTCCGCTGGAAAGAGCCGTTCTTTCCGCGTGAGGGATAATAGGGCTATATAAAAACGAGGATATGTCAACGTTGACATATCCTCGTTTCTTACCTTGTTGGTCGCTTCGTGATTACTTACGCAGGCCGAGAGCCTTAATCAGCGCACGATAGCGGGTGATGTCCTTGTTGTAGAGATACTTCAGGAGCTTACGACGGCGACCTACCATCTTGGTCAGTGCACGAGCGGTACCGAAGTCCTTGTGGTTCTTCTTCAGGTGCTCCGTAAGGTGCTGAATACGATAGGTGAACAGGGCTACCTGGCTCTCAACAGAGCCGGTGTCTTTGGCGTCTTTGCCGTACTGAGTGAAAATCTCAACCTTTTTAGCTTGGTCTAAATACATAACTTTGATGATTTTAAATGGTTATTATTTACATCCTTCTGATGCCTGCCACCGTCATCAAGCAGTGGGGTACATCTTCAAATGCGGCTGCAAAGGTACGCTTTTTCTGCCAAACAGCCAAATTTTCTTGCGGTTTTCTTTAGTACGCCTGCTCGTGAACCCCTGTTACGGCACGCCCGCTGGGCTCGTTCATGTGGCGGAACGCCTCGTCCCACTCCAGCGCCACAGCCGTCGAACAGGCCACGCTGGCCTCGCTGGGCACGCTGCGGGCGGCAGAGTCGCTGGGGAAGTGCTCGGCAAAGATGCTGCGGTAGTAGTATTCCTCCTTGTTCTTCGGTGGGTTGATGGGGAACCGCTCGGCAGCATGGGCCATCTGTTCGTCGCTGACCGCTGCCGCCGTAACCGCCTTGAGCGTGTCAATCCATGAATATCCCACTCCGTCAGAGAATTGCTCCTTTTGTCGCCATGCCACAGCCTCTGGCAGTATATCGGCAAAGGCTTCGCGGACAATGCGCTTCTCAATGGTGCTGCCCGGACATAGCTTGGCATCGGGATTGGTGCGCATGGCTACGTCGAGGAACTCTTTGTCGAGGAAGGGCACACGCCCCTCGACACCCCATGCCGACAGGCTCTTGTTGGCGCGCAGACAGTCGTAGAGGTGCAGCTTGGAGAGCTTGCGCACCGTTTCCTCGTGGAAAGCCTGAGCCGAGGGTGCCTTGTGGAAGTAGAGATAGCCGCCGAAAATCTCGTCGGCTCCCTCACCGCTGAGCACCATCTTGATGCCCATCGACTTGATGACGCGGGCCAGCAGGTACATCGGGGTGGATGCGCGGACGGTGGTGACGTCGTAGGTCTCGATAAAGTAGATGACATCGCGCAGAGCGTCGAGCCCTTCCTGAACCGTATAGTTTATCTCATGGTGGACGGTGCCGATGTGGTCAGCCACCAGCCGAGCCTTTGCCAAATCGGGTGCGCCCTTCAGACCGACGGCAAAGGAGTGCAGTCGGGGCCAGTAGGCCTTGGTCTGCGAGTTGTCCTCGATACGCATCTCGCTGTACCTCTCGGCAATGGCAGAGATGACGCTGGAGTCGAGGCCGCCCGATAGCAGCACACCGTATGGCACGTCGGACATCAGCTGTCGCTTCACGGCAGCCTCGAGCGCATCGTGAATGGCCTCTACGCTGGCAGCATTCTGCTTCACGGCATCATACTGGAACCAGTCGCGCTTGTACCATCGCTGCATACCCAACCCCTGACGGCTGGACAGGTAGTGACCGGGCAGGAACGGCTCGTAGCGCTCACACTGCCCCTCAAGGGCTTTCAGCTCGGAGGCTACATAGACGGTGCCGTCGGCATCGTAGCCAATGTAGAGGGGAATAACGCCGATGGGGTCGCGGGCTATGAGGAACTCGTCGCGCTCCTTGTCGTAGAGCACGAAGGCAAAGATGCCGTTAAGGTCTTCGAGGAAGTCGATGCCCTTGTCGCGGTAGAGGGCGAGAATGACCTCGCAGTCGCTGCCCGTCTGGAAATCGTATTGGTCGGCATACTTCTTGCGGAGTTCCTGATGGTTGTATATCTCGCCATTGACGGCCAGCACCTGCCGACCGTCGGGCGAATGGAGCGGCTGCCCGCCTGACTCGGGGTCGACGATGCTCAGTCGCTCGTGGGCAAGGATGGCACTGCCACCACAATAGATGCCGCTCCAGTCTGGGCCGCGGTGGCGTATCTTCTGGCTCATGCGCAAGGCTTTTTCTCGTAGGCCCTGCGTCTGCTCTTTTACGTTAAGGATTGCTACTATTCCACACATACTGCTTTGCTGTTTATGAATTGTTGGTAATACATGCCTTGATAAAGCTCATGAAGAGCGGGTGGGGGTGGAGCACCGTTGATGAGTATTCGGGGTGGAACTGTGTGCCAATGTACCAGCGGTGGCTGGGAACTTCGACTATCTCCACCAGCTCTGACGACGGGTTGACGCCCACGCACGTCATGCCATGCTGCTCAAACTCCTTCGTGTACAGGCTGTTGAACTCGTACCGATGGCGATGACGCTCCTTGATAAGCGTTTCTTCACCGTAGGCCGCCCACGTGCGGCTGCCCTTGACCAGCTCGCAGTCGTAGGCCCCCAGTCGCATGGTGCCTCCCAGTCGTGTAATGGCCTTCTGCTCCTCCATGAGGTCAATGACGGGGTGCGTCGTCTGTTTGTCCATCTCGCTGCTGTTGGCATCCTCGAAGCCCAGCACGTTGCGGGCAAACTCAATGACCATCATCTGCATACCCAGACAGATGCCGAAGGTGGGCACATCGTGGATTCGAGCGTACTCCGCAGCGATAATCTTACCCTCTATACCGCGGTTGCCGAAGCCCGGACAAATGACAATGCCTGCCATGTCGGATAGCTGCTGGGCTACGTTCTCGCGGGTCAGGTGCTCGCTGTTGATGAAATGGGTCTTGACCTTTCGGTTGTTGTAAGTGCCGGCATGGGTCAGGCTCTCGAGTATGCTCTTGTAAGCGTCCTGCAGGTCGTACTTGCCTACCAGTGCGATGTTGACGACCTCCTTTGCCCGTTTGCGCTGTTCCATAAACGACAGCCACGGCCCGAGCTCGGGCGCAGGACTGGATTCCACGCCCATGCGCTTGAGGATGACGGCATCCAGCCCTTGGCGCTGCATATTGACAGGCACTTCGTAAATGCTTGGCAGGTCTTGACTCTGTATGACCGCTGCCACGTCAACGTTGCAGAAGTGGGCAACCTTCTGACGTAGTTCGTCGCTCAGCGTGTGCTCGGTGCGCAGCACTAGCACCTCGGGTTGGATGCCCAGCCCCTGTAGCTGCTTGACGCTGGTCTGTGTGGGCTTTGTCTTCAACTCGCCTGCTGCTGCCAGATAGGGGATGTATGTCAGGTGAACGTTCAGGGCGCGTTGTGGCCCCAGTTCCCATCTAAGCTGTCGGATGGCCTCCAGAAAGGGCTGGCTCTCTATGTCGCCGATGGTGCCGCCAATCTCTGTGATGACAAAGTCCAGTGGTTGTTTGGAAGCGTTGAGGAGAATGCGCCGCTTAATCTCGTCCGTGATATGAGGCACCACCTGAATTGTCTTGCCCAAGTAGTCGCCTCGCCGTTCCCGTTCAATGACGCTCAGATAGATGCGCCCGGTGGTGACACTGTTGTCGCGTGATGTCTCTATTCCCGTAAACCGCTCGTAGTGCCCTAAGTCGAGGTCGGTTTCCATGCCGTCTGCCGTGACGTAGCACTCGCCGTGCTCGTATGGGTTTAGCGTTCCGGGGTCGATGTTAATGTAGGGGTCGAACTTCTGAATAGTAATACGGTAGCCTCGGGCTTGCAGCAGCTTCCCCAGCGATGCCGAGATGATGCCCTTGCCCAACGACGAGGCTACGCCTCCTGTAATGAAAATGTACTTTGTCTCCATATATAATTTAAAGATGGTATTAACAACAAAAACCTCCCTCCTTGCTCATGACAAGGAGAGAGGTGTACCTGGCAAAGATTATGGTTGCAGCGTAAAACCCAGAACCAGGTAGGCTTTCTGGGAGCAGGGGTTGGCTGTCACCTGCCCGAAGATGGGAATAGAGAACGAGTCGGTAATGCGGATATCCTTCGTCGCACGGAGCGACAGGTTGGTGACGGCGAAACCGCTCGTGCCGTATGACGTGGTGGCAAAAGGGACGGCACCCGCCGTGGCAGTCCAGTCGACGCTTGCAAGGCTGAATGGGATAGTTGCTTCGACGTAGCTGCTGTAGGCGCGCTTGCCGTCCTTGTTTGTACCGTCGTTACCTGCGAAGTTGGTGTACCATTGCAGGGCAACGGGGCCGAAGTCGTAGCCGATGTTGGCCTCGAATACGTGGTTTGTTCCGTGAGCGTCGTATTTGAAATAACGGCCCTCCAGGTCAAGTCCTGTGCTGAACCAGTAGTCGGTAATGCCAATGTTTAGTCCACCGATGGTATAGCCAAGTGTTAGGTCAAACTCCTTGGTGTCGTCGGGATTGGTTAGCCCGTAACTGCCCCATGCTGTCAGGCTCAGCCCTTTATAGCTCACGCTGAGGGTCGGCTGTATAGCCGCATCGCCTAACTTCTGACCGCGCCAGATGTATTCGTTCACGAAATCACTGCTGATGGTTGTCTCAACCTTCTCCTGAGCCTCAGCGCTTGCTGCTCCGATGAGCAGCAAAGCAGTGAGACCATACAATCTTAATACCTTTTTCATAATAATCCCTCTCCGTTAATGTTCTTGTTTAGTTATAGCAAGTCTCACCGTGCTCGTAGATGTCCAGTCCCTCATCCTCGATACGGGCATTAACGCGCAGACCGTAAATCTTCTTAATGCCGTAGAACAAAACAAAGCCGCAAGCTGCAGCCCATAGGTCAATGACCAGAATGCCGAACAACTGGGCACCGAAAAATCCCCATCCGTAGCCATAGAAAGCTCCGTCGCTGGTTGACAACAGACCCGTCAGCAGTGTGCCAAGGATGCCACACACGCCGTGGACAGACGAAGCACCTACTGGGTCGTCAATATGCAGGCGATGGTCGATGAACTCAATGGCGTAGACCAGCACCAATCCACAAAGCAATCCGATGACAACGGCACCGACGGGAGATACCACGTCGCAGCCTGCTGTAATACCTACCAGTCCGGCCAGTATGCCGTTCAGTGTTAGCGAAAGCGATGGCTTGCCGTATTTCAGCCAGGTAAGGAACATCGTGGCTGTTCCGCCAGCAACGGCAGCGAGGTTGGTGGTCAGGAACACGTGCGAGATGGCGATGCGGTTTACTTCACCTGAAGCTGCCAGCTGAGAACCGGGATTGAAGCCGAACCAGCCAAGCCAGAGGATAAACACACCCAATGATGCCATAGCCAGATTGTGGCCGGGGATGGCACGGCTCTGACCGTCATGGGTGTACTTACCCAAACGTGGCCCTAATGCGAGCGCACCTATCAGTGCCAGCACTCCACCAACGCTATGTACAATAGCCGAACCGGCAAAGTCGTGAAACACATGACCAAACGTTGTCATCATAAATCCATCGGCAGCGTCGTTGCACAACCATCCGCCTCCCCATGTCCAGTGGCCTTCTACAGGGTAGATAAACAGTGAGATGACGGCACTATAGACCAAGTATGTTGAGAACTTGGTGCGCTCGGCCATAGCTCCGCTGACTATTGTTGCCGAGGTGGCGCAGAACACTGTTTCAAAAATCAAAAAGCCCTCTACAGGCAGGTCGCCTTTATAGAATGACAGGTTGCCCCAGTTAGGCATACCGATGAAGCCGTTTCCTTCAGAGCCAAACATAAAGCCAAAACCGAGGAAGAAAAAGAGCAGTGAGCCGAACATGAAGTCGACAAAGTTCTTCATCAGGATGTTGGCCGTGTTCTTGCTACGGGTAAACCCTGCCTCACACAGGGCAAACCCTGGCTGCATCCAGAAGACAAGCATAGCTGCCAAAAGCATCCATACGGTATCGATTGATAATCCAATTTCGTTCATAATATTGATGTGTTTTTGTGTTGTTTTCCTGTTATTTCTTGTCTCTCAAGACGGTGTCGCCATTCTCGCCTGTACGTATGGAATAGGTGTCTATTACGTCGCTGACGAAGATACGCCCGTCGCCAATCTCGCCCGTATGCGCTACGCGCAGAATAACTTGGACGGTAGGCTCTACAAATTGGTCGCGGCACACAATAGTGACGGCCACGCGCTCTATGACGTCGGTCGAGTATTGTACGCCACGATAGATGCGCTCTTCGCGGCTTTGCCCGATACCGTGCACGTTGTGGTATTCAAACCAGTCGATGTCTGACGATAGCAGGGCTTCCTTAACCTCTTCAAATCTGGTCTTGCGGATAATTGCTTCAATCTTCTTCATACCTTAATACTTTTTATTTATACTGTTTGTGTTGGTCTTTCTTCGACTTAACGAAGCATTCTGCAGAATATTTACGGGGGCAAAGGTAATGCAATTTGCTTAAAAGGGACGGGAGAATGTTTTACTTTGAAGGTAAAAAATGACGGAAAGTAATAGACTGTTAGCAAACTGGTGCTTTGTGTGTTATTTTCGAAACTTATCTCTTTGCTTTTCTTTCAGAATGAAACTTTTCTTCTAAGATTGGTTTAAAAAAGTAAAATATTCCTTTGCTGTTATGTCGTTTTGCTATATCTTTGCACACGAAAACAGAATTAAAGTAAGATTTAACAGGGATAATATGACAAAAAGTAATAACCGAGGTCTCTATCAGCCAGCGTATGAACATGATGCATGTGGCGTGGGAATGGTAGTAAATATTCACGGTAATAAGAGCCACGAGCTGGTAGACAATGCGCTTAAGGTGCTGGAAAATATGCGGCATCGTGGTGCTGAGGTCGGCAGTTCGGCACAAAGTGATGCTTGTTCGAGTGATGCGAATCTTAGAAAAGACGGTGATGGAGCAGGTATTATGCTCCAGATTCCGCATGAGTTCATCTTGCTGCAAGGTATTCCAGTGCCAGAGAAAGGGAAGTATGGTACGGGATTAGTGTTCCTACCGAAAGACAAGAAAGCTCAGGACGAGATACTGAGCATTATGATAGAAGAAATAGAACGTGAGGGGTTGCAACTGATGTATCTGCGCACGGTACCTACTAATTCGGCGTGTTTGGGTGAAAGAGCATTAGGCACAGAACCTGACATCAAGCAAGTCTTCATAACAGGCGTGTCAGACGATAGGGTTGAGGCGTTCCCTCGTACCTTATATATAATAAGGAAAAAGATTGAGCGCCGTGTGACGCATCGGGATTTTTATATTTGCTCTTTGAGCAACACCAATATTATTTATAAAGGAATGTTGTCAAGTATGCAGGTGCGCGAATATTTCCCTGACTTGACGAATCCATATCTGACCAGTGGACTGGCACTTGTGCATTCGCGTTTTTCTACGAACACATTCCCTACATGGGGGCTGGCACAACCGTTTCGCCTGTTAGCTCATAATGGAGAGATTAATACTATCCGAGGAAACCGTGGATGGATGCAGGCGCGGGAAAGTGTGTTGTCAAGCAAGGTCTTGGGCGATATTAAGCAGATTACTCCTATTGTACAGTCGGGAATGTCTGATTCGGCATCACTTGACAATGTGCTGGAGTTCTTTGTCATGTCAGGACTCTCTCTGCCTCATGCTATGAGCGTATTGGTACCTGAGTCGTTCAATGATAAGAATCCAATCAGTGAAGACCTGAAGGCATTTTATGAGTATCACTCCATTTTGATGGAACCGTGGGATGGCCCTGCTGCTTTGCTGTTCTCAGATGGACGGTTTGCTGGTGGAATGCTTGACCGCAACGGACTTCGTCCAGCTCGATATACCATCACGAAGAACGATATGATGGTGGTGGCAAGTGAAGTTGGTGTCATGGATTTCGACCCAACGGAAATTGCCGAGAAGGGACGTTTGCAGCCTGGTAAGATATTGCTGATTGATACGCAGGAGGGCAAAATATATTATGATGGGGAGCTTAAACGCCAGCTGGCTGACGAGCATCCCTATCGTCAGTGGCTGTCAACCAACCGTATTCAGCTGGAGAAACTGAAGTCGGGTCGTCATGTGGAGAATGCCGTTGCTGATTTACTGCAAAAGGAAATGATGTTTGGCTATGGAGCTGAGGATATTGATATGGCCATAGTTCCGATGGCAGTCAATGGCCAGGAGCCTACGGCCTCAATGGGTAACGATACGCCACTTGCCGTTTTGTCGGAAAGACCACAGACTTTCTTTAACTATTTCCGCCAGCAGTTTGCACAGGTGACAAATCCTGCCATTGACTCAATCCGTGAGGAATTGGTAATGTCGCTGACGGAATATATAGGTCGGGTAGGTACTGGCATCTTGACTCCCGATGAAACCAATTGTAAGATGGTGCGTTTGCCCCATCCAATATTGAACAACACGCAGTTGGATATCCTGTGTAATATTAGGTATAAAGGATTTAATACGAAAAAACTGCCCATCCTTTTCACCGATGATTTGAAGTCAGCACTTGATAAGTTGTGTAAGGATGCAGAGCAAGCGGTGGATGACGGATATAATTACATCATCCTCAGCGACCGAGATGTTGATGCTACCCATGTAGCTATCCCGTCGTTGTTGGCTGTCAGTGCCGTCCATCATTATCTGATTAGTGTCGGCAAGCGTGTGCAGACGGCATTGATTGTAGAAAGCGGTGAGATACGTGAAACGATGCACGCAGCCCTGTTGTTGGGCTATGGTGCTTCGGCACTATGTCCTTACATGGTGTTTGCCATTCTCGACGACCTTGTGAAAAAGCACAAAGTACAGCAGGACTATGCTACAGCTGAGAGCAACTATATCAAAGCCGTCAAGAAAGGACTGTTTAAGATTATGGCGAAGATGGGTATCTCAACCATTCGCTCGTATCGCGGAGCTAAGATTTTCGAGGCAGTTGGACTGAGCGAGCACTTGCTGAAGACGTATTTTGGAACAGAAGTAAGTACCATTGGTGGAGTAGGGCTGGAGAAAATTGCAGCGGATGCCATAGCCATGCACCGTGTGGCAATAGAGTGCGGAACCACTGCCACCTATTTGACAAACCAAGGCCAGTTCCACTGGCGGCGTGATGGCATTCGCCATGCTTGGACCCCAGAGGCAATAGCTACGCTGCAACAGGCAACCCGCATGGGAGATTACGAGAAGTTCAAGGCATTCACACGATTGTCAGACGAGAAGGAAGCACCAATCTTTATTCGTGATTTCCTTGGATTTAAACGCAATCCTATTAGCATTGACGAGGTAGAGCCTGTCAGCGATATAGTGAAACACTTTGTGGTAGGTGCTATGTCATTCGGAGCCTTGTCGAAAGAGGCGCATGAGGCTATTTGCTTGGCTATGAATAAACTTGGCGCACGAAGCAATACCGGTGAGGGCGGCGAAGACTCAGAGCGTTTCCACACCATGGTTGACGGAGTTAGTTTAAGTTCTAAGACAAAGCAGGTAGCCAGCGGACGCTTTGGCGTGACGACGGAATATCTGGTAAATGCCGAAGAAATACAGATAAAGGTAGCACAGGGGGCTAAGCCTGGTGAGGGTGGCCAATTGCCCGGTTTTAAGGTTAACGAAGTGATAGCTAAGACGCGTCATTCCATTTCGGGCATCTCGCTCATTTCACCTCCCCCCCATCATGACATTTATTCGATAGAGGACTTGGCTCAGCTTATTTTCGACTTGAAGAATGTCAACCCGACTGCAGCTGTCAGCGTAAAGCTGGTGGCTGAGAGTGGAGTGGGTACGATTGCGGCAGGCGTGGCTAAGGCAAAAGCCGACTTGATAGTGATTTCTGGTGCTGAGGGTGGTACGGGAGCCAGTCCCGCATCAAGTATGCGCTTTGCAGGTATTTCGCCTGAAATCGGATTGAGCGAAACCCAGCAGACACTGGTACGCAATGGCCTGCGACAAGAAGTTCGTTTGCAAGTAGACGGCCAGCTTAAAACAGGACGCGATGTTGTACTTATGGCCTTGCTGGGAGCGGACGAGTTCGGTTTCGGAACTGCGGCACTTATCGTACTGGGCTGTGTTATGATGCGTAAGTGTAGCCTGAATACTTGTCCGATGGGTGTGGCTACGCAGAATCCAGAACTGCGCAAGCATTTCTTGGGACGCAGTGAACATCTTGTCAACTATTTCACGTTTATTGCCCAAGAAGTGCGTGAAGAACTTGCAGCAATGGGCTTTAAGTCATTGAACGAAATCGTTGGACGAACAGACCTTATCGAAACGAAATCATCGGTACTTGACTTCTCTCGTCTGCTGAACAAAGAAGATGGTGTGTTACATTTTACAGGTGATGTCACGAAACCTGCCGTTCCACTTGGTATGCAGGCTACGGTGCTTGACCAGCAGATGCTCACCGCAGCAGCTAAGGCTATTGAGGAGCAAAGCGAGGTGAGTCTTGACTATGCTATCAAGAATACAGACCGTGCCGTGGGTGCTATGCTTTCTGGTGCTATTGCTAAGAAATACGGCCAATCAGGGCTACCCGATGATACTATCAATGTACGCTTCAAGGGCTCTGCAGGTCAGTCGTTTGGTGCCTTCTTGGTGAATGGCGTATCGTTTAAACTGGAAGGTGAGGCCAACGATTATTACGCAAAAGGACTAAGTGGTGGTCGTATTGCAATTCTCCCCCCAACGCGCAGCAATTTTGCCGCGGAAGACAATATCATTGCAGGCAATACAGGTCTTTACGGTGCCACCTCAGGTGAGCTTTATATCAACGGTAAGGTGGGCGAGCGTTTTGGCGTGCGTAACTCTGGTGCCGTGGCTGTGGTAGAAGGAGCCGGAGACCATTGTTGTGAGTATATGACTGGTGGTCGTGTGGTCGTGCTGGGCGAGACGGGCCGTAACTTTGCGGCGGGTATGTCGGGCGGTGTGGCCTATGTCTGGGACAAACATCATACGTTTGACTATTTCTGCAATATGGATATGGTGGAAATCAATCTGGTAGAGGACAGCACAAGCCGCAAGGAACTACACGAACTTGTTCGCCAGCATTATCTCTACACGGGCTCTAAACTTGCTCGTACTATGTTAGATGACTGGTCTCGTTACATAGAGGACTTTATACAAGTGGTACCTATTGAGTACAAACGTGTACTGCAAGAGGAGCAGATGAATAAACTGCGCCAGAAAATAGCTGATATGCAGCGTGATTATTAAGGTATAGATTGTAAATCATCAAATGATAAACTGAAATGGGAAATCCAAAAGCATTTTTAGAGATACATCGTCAAGAGGCAGGCTATCGTCCTGTTCATGACCGCATTCACGATTTCGGCGAGGTAGAGCAAACGCTGAATACCCGTGAACGTAAATTGCAGGCCAGTCGCTGTATGGATTGTGGCGTACCGTTCTGTCATTGGGCCTGTCCGTTGGGCAACAAACCACCTGAGTGGAATGATGCTCTGTATAAAGGTGAGTGGGAGACGGCTTACCAGTTGCTTACCGCTACCAATCCTTTCCCTGAGTTCACAGGTCGTATTTGCCCAGCATTGTGTGAAAAGTCCTGTATATTGAATCTGGTAGAGCATGAACCGACTACCAACCGCGAAGACGAGGCCGCCATTACCGAGGCTGCTTTCCGTGAGGGTTATATCACGATACACCACCCCAAGCGCAATGGTAAGCGCATCGCTGTCATCGGTGCTGGCCCTGCTGGTCTTGCTGCTGCCAACGACCTCAACCTAATGGGCTATGAAGTGACGGTTTTCGAGAAGAATGAAGCAGCTGGTGGCTTGCTTCGCTATGGCATTCCAAACTTCAAGCTCAACAAGGCCATCATCGACCGGCGTATTGCCTTGTTGGAACAAGAGGGCATCACATTCCGTTATGGTGAGGATGTAACTCCGTCGCAGCTTACAGGACAGTACGATGCTGTTGTCCTTGCCACAGGCACACCGACAGCCCGCGACCTCAGCATCTCAGGGCGCGAGCTAAAGGGCGTTCACTTTGCCCTCGAACTGCTGGCTCAGCAGAATCGCATCTTAGCGGGAATAGATATTCCCAAAGAGGAACGCGTTACGGCAAAGGGCAAGGACGTGCTTGTCATTGGTGGTGGCGATACTGGTTCTGATTGTATTGGCACTGCCCATCGTCAGGGTTGCAAGAGCGTTACACAGATTGAAATCATGCCCCGTCCTGTCGAAGGCCCTGAAGACCCGAACAATCCGTGGCCAGCCTATCCTCGCACTCTCAAGACGACCAGCAGCCATGAGGAAGGTTGCGTCCGTCGATGGAATGTCAATACATTGGAGTTTATCGGTAAGGGTGGCAAACTGACAGGAGTTCGTGTGCAGGAGAAAGGCAAGGAGCCTGAGATTATTAAGGCCGAACTTGTCCTCTTGGCTATGGGATTCCTCAGACCAGAACATCCCCAGTATCCTGATAATGTCTTTGTGTGTGGCGATGCTGCCTGCGGTGCGTCATTGGTTGTAAGGGCATTGGCCAGTGGCAAGCAGACGGCACTGAAAGTTAATGAATACCTGACGAAATGAAAATCAAGTTCACTAAGATGCATGGTTGTGGCAATGACTATATTTATGTTAATGCCATGCAATATACAATAGCAGACCCAGCTAAGGCTGCCAGGCTGTGGAGTGACCGTCATAGGGGTATTGGTTCTGACGGATTGGTACTGCTCGACCGCTCTTCCGTTCCTGAGGCAGACTTCTCCATGCGTATTTTTAATGCCGATGGCTCTGAGGCCATGATGTGCGGCAATGCCTCGCGCTGTATTGGCAAGTATGTCTACGAGCGTGGGTTGACCGATAAGACTACTGTCTGTTTGCTTACCCTCTCTGGTATTAAGACCCTTAACCTGCATGTTGTTGATAATATTGTGGAAAGTGTTACCGTTGACATGCTGGCTCCAGTATTGGAGAATGAGCGGCAGTTTATACCGTCGCAGGAACCTCAGCAGGGGGTGTTTGTCTCTATGGGTAATCCTCATTACGTTATCTTCACCGATGATGTTGATGCTGTAACAAGCATAGGCCCTGTATTGGAACAGCATCCTGCATTCCCCGAACGTTGCAATATTGAACTGGCCCAAGTGCTTGCCGATGGCCGAATCCGAACCCGTGTGTGGGAGCGTGGCAGTGGTGTCACCATGGCTTGTGGGACAGGTGCCTGCGCTACCGCTGTTGCCGCTGCTATTACAGGTCGTGCGAGTCGGCAGTCGCAGATAGTCATGGACGGTGGCGTGCTAACTATTCGCTGGGACGAATCCGATGGCCACGTCTATATGACGGGACCAGCTGCCTTTGCCTTCGATGGTGAGATAGAATATTAAATAGTAAATAGTCAAATTGTATATGTAATATATGGCATTAGTAAACGAACATTTCTTAAAGCTGCCAAACAACTACTTGTTTGCAGACATTACTAAAAAGGTAAATGCCTTCCGTGTCATGAATCCTAAGGCCGATGTACTATCGTTGGGCATTGGCGACGTTACCCAGCCGCTGTGCCCTGTCGTGGTAGAGGCCATCCACCGTGCTGCTGACGAACTTGCCACGGCTGAAAGTTTCCGTGGCTATGGCCCCGAGCAGGGTTATGACTTCCTGCGTGAAGCCATTTTGAAGAACGATTTCCTGCCGCGTGGCATTCACCTTGATATAGATGAGATATTCATCAACGACGGAGCCAAGTCGGACACAGGAAACATTCAGGAGCTTATCAGGTGGGATAACAGCATTGGCGTTACTGACCCCGTTTATCCTGTCTATATTGATTCTAATGCCATGATTGGGCGTGCCGGAATAAAAGGAGATGATGGGCGGTGGTCAAATGTTGTTTATTTGCCATGCAATGCCGAGAATGGTTTTGTGCCGCAGCTGCCCGACCGTCGTGTCGATGTCATTTACCTCTGCTATCCCAATAACCCAACGGGTACGGTTATCTCAAAGAATGAACTGCGCAAATGGGTCAACTATGCGCTGAAGAACGATACGCTTATCTTCTACGATGCAGCCTATGAGGCTTATATTCAGGACCCAGACATCCCGCACAGCATTTATGAGATTCGCGGTGCCCGCAAATGTGCCATTGAGTTCCATTCGTATTCCAAGACGGCAGGCTTTACAGGTGTCCGTTGTGGCTATACCATTGTGCCTAAGGAGTTGACGGCTGCCACGTTGCAAGGCGAGCGCATCCCGCTGAACCCGTTATGGAACCGTCGACAGTCTACCAAGTTTAATGGTACCAGCTATATTAGCCAGCGTGCTGCTGAGGCCATCTATACTCCAGAAGGCCGTCAGCAGGTCAACGCGACCATAGCCTATTATATGCAGAATGCGCAAAAGATGCTGACCACCTTCCGTGCTCTGGGCTATGAGTGCTATGGAGGCGAGAATGCACCTTACATTTGGCTCCGCACTCCCAACGGCACAGGGTCTTGGCAGTTCTTTGAGGAGTTGCTTTACGGAGCTAATGTCGTATGCACCCCGGGAGTAGGGTTCGGCCCCAGCGGTGAGGGGTATGTGCGTTTTACGGCCTTTGGAACTCATGAGCGTACAGAGGAGGCACTTGACCGCATTGCCCGCTGGGCGGCTCAGTAGGCCAGTAGCGAAACAGATTGTAAATAATAAATTGTCAAATACTAAATTGGATTTATGGAAACATTAAGATTTCAGGTTGTCGGCGAGGCTTTCAAGAAGAAACCGCTCGACGTAAAAGTACCAAGCAGTAGACCTTGTGAGTATTTCGGTTGTAAGGTGTTCAATCGTGAGAAGATGTACAAGTATCTGCCCAAGGATGTCTATGAAAAGATGGTTGACGTGATGGATAACGGGGCACGTCTTGACAGAAGTGTTGCTGACGCTGTGGCCGCTGGCATGAAGCAATGGGCAACAGAGAACGGTGTCACTCATTATACGCACTGGTTCCAGCCTTTGACCGAAGGAACTGCCGAGAAGCACGACTCGTTTGTCGAGCACGACGGCAAGGGCGGTATGGTAGAGGAGTTTACGGGTAAGTTGCTCGTACAGCAGGAGCCCGATGCCTCGTCGTTCCCTTCTGGTGGCATCCGCTCAACCTTTGAGGCTCGTGGCTATTCGGCATGGGACCCAACCAGCCCTGTGTTTATTATCGACGATACGCTTTGCATCCCCACTGTATTCATTAGTTATACGGGTGAGGCTCTTGACTATAAGGCTCCGTTGCTCCGTGCCCTTCATGCGGTCAATGTGGCTGCTACCGATGTCTGCCACTACTTCGACCCGCAGGTGAAGAAGGTTACATCCAACCTTGGATGGGAGCAAGAGTATTTCCTTGTGGACGAAGGACTTTATTATGCCCGTCCTGACCTGTTGCTGACGGGGCGTACCCTGATGGGACACGACTCTGCCAAGAACCAGCAGATGGACGACCACTATTTTGGAAGCATTCCCGAGCGCGTTGCTGCCTTCATGAAGGAACTGGAAGTCGTAGCTCTTGAGCTGGGTATTCCTTGCAAGACGCGCCACAACGAGGTGGCACCAAACCAGTTTGAGCTGGCTCCTATTTTCGAGGAAACCAATCTGGCCGTCGACCATAATATGTTGCTGATGTCTGTGATGAGGCGTGTGGCTCGTAAGCATGGCTTCCGCGTTCTGCTTCACGAGAAACCATTTGCAGGCATCAATGGTTCTGGTAAGCATAACAACTGGAGTTTGTCTACCGATACGGGCGTGTTGCTCCATGCACCGGGCAAGACAGCTGAGCAGAACTTGCGCTTTGCCACGTTCATCGTCGAGACGCTGATGGGTGTCTATCGCCACAATGGTCTGCTGAAGGCCAGCATCATGTCGGCTACTAATGCTCATCGTCTGGGAGCCAACGAAGCACCCCCTGCCATCATCTCCAGCTTCCTTGGCAAGCAGCTTTCCGAACTGCTTGACCATATTGAACTGAGCGACAAGGACAACCTGTTCAGCATGGACGGCAAGCAGGGCATGAAGCTCGATATTCCTGAGATTCCAGAACTGCTGATTGACAATACCGACCGCAACCGTACCAGTCCCTTCGCCTTCACGGGCAACCGCTTTGAGTTCCGTGCCGTAGGCTCTGAGGCCAACTGTGCTTCGGCCATGATTGCCCTGAACTCTGCCGTTGCTGAGGCTCTCGTTTCGTTCAAGCAGCGTGTCGATGCCCGCATTCCCGAACTGGAGAAACAGCTCAAGGACACCACTCACAGTGCTACTTTCCACGCCATTATCGATGTCCTTCGCGAGGATATCAAGACCTGCAAGCCCATCCGCTTCGACGGCAATGGCTACAGCGATGAGTGGGTGACGGAAGCAGCCAAGCGTGGGCTTGATGTTGAGAAGTCGTGCCCGAAAATCTTTGAACGCTATCTTGATGCAGAGAGCATCCAGATGTTCGAGAGTTTGGGTGTCATGACGAAGAAGGAACTGGAGGCCCGTAACGAAGTGAAATGGGAAACCTATACGAAGAAGATACAGATTGAGGCGCGCGTACTGGGCGACCTTTCTATGAACCATATCATTCCCGTGGCTACCCGCTATCAGTCGGCACTGCTGAAGAATGCAGAGAATATGGCTGCCGTCTTCTCTGCCGACCGTGCCGAGAAGCTCTCAGCCCGTAACGTCAAGCTCATTGAAGAGATTGCCGAGCGTACTTCGCTCATTGAGAAGGGCGTGGAGGAGCTGGTGAATGCCCGTAAGTTGGCTAACAAGCTCACCGATGAACACGAGAAGGCTATTGCCTATCACGACACCGTAGAGCCGAAGCTCGATGACATTCGCTATCAGATTGATAAGCTGGAGCTGATTGTCGACGATTCGCTCTGGCCACTGCCGAAGTACCGCGAACTGCTGTTTATCAGATAAGGCGATAAGGCATAAGACTGGAAAAAGAGGTTGCGCACTGTTTATGGTGCGCAACCTTTTCTTGTTGTATGAGGTTTACTTGACAACTTTTTCACTATAATAGCAAGCGTTTCTCGAAAAAAAGTAGTAATTTTGCACCCGATTTTACGTAAAAAGCTATGCAGGATATCAGGAATATTGCGATTATCGCACATGTGGACCACGGCAAGACAACGCTGGTGGACAAGATGATGCTGGCTGGAAATCTGTTCCGTGAGGGACAGAACCTGTCAAGCCAGGTGCTGGATGCCAATGATTTGGAGCGTGAACGTGGCATCACCATTCTTTCAAAAAACGTCAGTATTAACTGGAAAGGGACAAAGATAAACATTATCGACACTCCGGGACACTCTGACTTCGGAGGCGAGGTAGAGCGTGTGCTGAACATGGCCGATGGCTGTCTGTTGTTGGTTGATGCCTTTGAAGGCCCGATGCCCCAGACGCGCTTTGTGCTGCAAAAGGCTTTGCAAATTGGTTTGAAGCCTATCGTGGTGGTGAACAAGGTAGACAAACCTAACTGCCGTCCTGAGGAAGTGTATGAAATGGTGTTCGACCTGATGTTCTCGCTGAATGCCACTGAAGACCAGCTTGACTTCCCCGTCGTCTATGGTTCGGCAAAGAACGGATGGATGGGCGAGGACTATAAGAAGCCTGCCAGCGACATTACTTACCTGTTGGATAAGATACTGGAGGTGATTCCTGCCCCCAAGCAGATAGAGGGTACCCCCCAGATGCTGATAACCTCGTTGGATTATAGCAATTATACAGGACGTATCGCCGTTGGTCGCGTACACCGCGGCCAGCTGATGGATGGCCGACAGGTGACCATTGCTCACCGCGATGGTACGATGGAGAAGACTAAAATCAAGGAACTGCATACCTTCGACGGCATGGGCCATCAGCGCACGGACTGTGTAGACTGTGGTGACATCTGTGCCGTCATTGGCCTTGAGCACTTTGAGATAGGCGACACCATCTGCGACGCAGAGAACCCAGAGCCGCTGTCGCCCATAGCCATTGACGAGCCAACCATGTCGATGCTGTTTACCATCAACGACTCTCCCTTCTTTGGCAAGGAGGGTAAGTTCGTCACCTCGCGCCATATCAACGACCGTCTGGAGAAGGAGCTGGAGAAAAATCTGGCCCTGCGGGTAGAGCCTTACGAGGATGCTACCGACCGCTGGATTGTCAGCGGGCGTGGTGTGCTCCACCTCTCGGTACTCATCGAGACCATGCGCCGCGAGGGTTATGAGTTGCAAGTGGGACAGCCGCAGGTTATCTATAAGGAGATTGACGGTCAGAAATGCGAGCCTATCGAGGAACTGACCATCAACGTGCCAGAGGTGTTTGCCTCGAAGATGATTGACATGGTGACGCGCCGCAAGGGTGAGATGACCTCAATGGAGAGCCAGGGCGAACGCACCAACATCGAGTTCGACATCCCCTCGCGTGGCATCATCGGTCTGCGTACCAATGTACTGACCGCTTCGCAGGGCGAGGCTATCATGGCTCACCGCTTCAAGGAATATCAGCCTTACAAGGGAGAGATTGAACGCCGTGTCAACGGTTCGATGATTGCATTGGAGACGGGCAACGCCTTTGCATACGCCATCGATAAGTTGCAAGACCGTGGCAAGTTCTTCATCGACCCGGGTGAGGATGTCTATATGGGACAGGTGGTTGGCGAACACGTGCATGACAACGACCTCGTCGTGAACGTCTGCAAGGCCAAGCAGCTGACCAACGTGCGTGCCTCAGGTACAGACGACAAGGCCCGCATCATTCCGAAAGTCGTCATGTCGCTGGAAGAATGTCTGGAGTATATCAAGGAAGACGAGTTGGTAGAGGTTACTCCCAAGTCCATGCGTATGCGTAAAATCATCCTTGACCACGACCAACGCAAGAAAGCCAACAAGCAGTAGTACCAACTTCCAGTATCTCTTTCGGGTTGCTCGAGTATCTACATTGACCTGCTCCAGTATCTGTTTACCCCCCTAAACAGATACTGGAGCATCTCGAAAGAGATACTAAAGCAACCCGAAGGAGATACTGGAAGTAAAAAGAGTAATAATTAGACTGAGTTAGAGCCGTTCTGTCCAAGGGGTAGAACGGCTCTAACTCATGGACAGAACGGCTCTTTCCCAAAGAATAAAAACCTGATAACATAGAATCTGCCGATTAGCGGATAAAAAGCAAAGCTCAATAAATAAAGTGTACACCTCTTGCTCAGAGGTATACACTTTTTTGGTACAAACTTGGCGACAAAGTTACAACAAATATTTAACAAATGCAAAAAAACTTGTCCTAAAGTTACATTTAGCACCTATAAATGACAAATTGCAAAAAGATGTGCTTCAGCAATATAGCATCATGCACACCTCTGAGCAAGAGGAGTGCATGATATATATAAATAAGGTATAGAGAAGAAGGGAAAAGAGGTATTTTAACATATTAACTTGTCCCTGAATAGTGTGTCACAAAAACCGTATTATGAATATGAAGAAACTATCTTTACTGACTTTGCTAAGTCTATTGGTTGTGTGCCTGAGTGCACAGAACATCAAGGTCCTGAAGTTCGAGCGTCTTGAGAAGGACATGACCGCCAACACTCACGGTACGCAGAAGCTGGACCAGAACGGCGAGAAGGCCGCCCTGATTAAGATTCAGACCCCCGAGCGCGGGTTCACGTTCAACGGCGGCTCGCTGGGCATCGTCGCCAGCGAGGAGCACGACGGCGAAATCTGGCTGTACGTCCCCCGCCGCGCCAAGAAGCTGACCATCCAGCACCGTGACTACGGCGTGCTGCGCGAGTATTACTACCCCGTTCCCGTGGAGGGCGCCCGCACCTATGAGATGTACCTCGACATTGGCACTGGCCGCTACGTCACCATCACCTCGCAGATGGCCGGCTCCACCATCTACGTCGACGGCGAGCGGGTGGGCCAGTCGCCCGTCAACCACAAGTACCTGAACTTCGGCCGCCACACGGTGCGCGCCCTGAAGGACCGCTTCGAGGGCGAGACATCGTTCATGCTGACCACCGAGGACGACCCCGGCTTGCGCCTCGTGAACGTGGAGCAGCGCGACATGTCCGACCACTTCGGCGACGTGACGGTGACGGTCGACAACAACGCCGAGATATGGTTCGAGGGCAGGAACGAGGGCCACGGCTCGTGGCAGACGCAGCTGCGCGAGGGCTCCTACGTGGTGGAGACGCGCAAGGCCGACTGCGACCCGCAGAAGACATCGTTCACGGTCGTTGCCCAGCGGCAGAACAACGTGCAGGCCGCCCAGCCGGTGCCCCACACGGGCCGCCTGAGCCTGTACACCCGCCCTCGCAATGCCGTGGCCACCTACAACGGCGACCACCCCATCGACCTGACTGAGGCGCAGACGCTGCCCGTCGGCACCTACCAGCTCAGCCTGAGCCGCAAGGGCTATGTCAGCCGGAGCGGGCTTGAATACACCGTGCGCCACAACGAGACGACGCGCGACACCATCACGCTGGAGCGCATCAAGTACGTCAAGCCCGGCGCCTTCTACTTCGGCGCAGGCTACACCGCCCGCTCGCAGGGCGGCGTGACCGCACTGGCTGGCGTCACCTACCGAAACATCGACCTGCAGGCCTCCTACACCCTCGGTCTCGCCGCCTCCGCCGGGGTGCCGTGGTACTCCACCGACGGCAACGACACCTACCTGAGCTCCATGACCTACAAGCGGTCGACGGTGGCCGTCAGGCTGGGCTACCAGTTTGAGCTGACCGAGCGTCTGGGCATCACCCCGCAGGCGGGCCTCGAGATGGAGCGCCTCGCGGGCACGGTGGCCAGCGGCACCAACGCCTACGGCGACGGCGCGTCGGCCACCTGCGTGTCGGTGGGAGCCAAGCTGCTCTTCGCCCCCATGCAGCGCCTCTACCTGTTTGCCAGCCCCTCCTACTCGGTGGCTGTCAGCAAGGACGACAATTTCACACGCATAGCCGACAACAGCGACATCACCGCCGGCGGCTTCATGCTCACGGCCGGAGCCATCCTTAATTTCTAACCCATACCCTTAACGATAATATATAAAAGACTGAACGATATGAAGACAAGAAACACCATAGCCATACTGGCCGCACTGGCCGTCATGGCAGGATTCACGGGCTGCAAGTCGGACGACGAGCTGACGGCCAGGCCCGCCAAGGAGATGCTGAGAGTGCTGGGCGGCGACATAGAGATACGCTCCAGCGACGAGACCACGGTGGTGAGCGTGTCCGCCGACTGCCACTGGCGGGTGCAGGACCTCGACGCCGGCGACTTCGGCAGCGCGCTGACGGTACAGCCGCGCGAGGGCATCGGCGACGGTACGCTGGTCGTGGGCACCGACCAGAACACGACGAAGGCCAACCGCACTGCCTCGTTCACGCTGATTTCCGACGGCGGGCTGAGGCAGAGGGTCACCGTCACGCAGACAGGCTCGGGCGACGGCATGAACCTGTCGAGGGGCTCGTTCTCCTTCGAGGCAGTGCCTGCGGAGGCGCAGCCCCTGGTCATTACCAGCAACACCAGCTGGCGCATCGAGATACCCGACGGCACCGGCTGGCTGCACCTTGACAAGACGAGCGGCAGTGCCGGTGCCGGGATGGTGCAGCTGACGGCCGACCCCGCTGTGACCGACGCCGTGCGCACCACGACGCTGGTCGTGCTCTACGGCTCTGACAAGAGTGCCGAGGTGACGGTCACCCAGGAGGGCATGGCCGACATCCGTCTCAGCGCCCCCGAGCAGCTGGGCCGCTTCAACGCAGAGGGCGGCGAGCAGACGCTGCCCGTGGAGTGCAACGCCCAGTGGGTGGCCTATATCCCGTCGTCGGTCACATGGCTGCACTTCGGCGAGACAGTTGACTCAACCAGTGTCTCCCATGACGGCTCAGGCACCGGCGACGGCAGACTGGGCATCCGCTGCGACCGCAACACGAGCGAGAGCGACCGCCTGACGGCCATCGTCATCGTGTCCGGCTCGAAGAACCCCCAGCAGCGCATCGTCCTTGTGGAGCAGGCGGGCGAGGGTCGCCGTGAACCTGATAATAGCGATAATCCCAACCCGTCGCTGGCTCCGATTCGTGAGTAGTTATATCATTTGAAGATAAATTGATATGAAGAAAATTCTATTAATCTTGTTATATATTCTGCAACCCTTATTAGGATGGGCGCAGGAAAATGAAGCGTATGCGGTACTTACTGCTGATAGCGTCGGTGGTAAGACTTTGACTTTCTATTATGATAGTAACAAACAGCAGAGGAACGGTATGAGTATTGGACCGTTCAGAGAAGGAGGGTTCTCATCACAAAGAGAATGGGACGATAATAGTAAAGAGATAACCTCTGTGGTTTTTGATTTGTCGTTTGCTAATGATACCATGGTGACCAGCACAGCTTTATGGTTCTATGGGTTTGAGAATCTGAAGATTATTACGGGGGATAGTTATTTGAATACATCTAATGCGACAAATATGTATGGTATGTTTTGGGGTTGTTCTTCCCTTGCTAGTCTTGACTTGAGTAAGTTTAATACTGGAAACGTGACGAATATGGGGAATATGTTCAGTGGTTGTTCTTCCCTTACTAGTCTTGACTTGA
>CAMWKZ010000050.1 GCA_947174945.1 uncultured Prevotellaceae bacterium
AATTTTCGCTAATCACCAAATTTACAGACAATTAAAATTCGTCGAACTCACGTTAATTAACTACTAACCTATATGAATAACATGAATGTAATCACTCTCGATTACGGGGTGCAAAGATAGAATGTAAGTGGGTGTTAACAAAAAAACAAGGGTAGTTTCCTGAGAAACCACCCTTTATTTTGATGTAAGTCAAAACCCAATTAGAGCTTTGGACCAGCAGCTACCAGTGCCTTACCAGCTTCATTGCCTTCATACTTCTTGAAGTTCTTGATGAAGCGGGCTGCCAAGTTCTTGGCCTTCTCTTCCCACTGGCTCTTGTCAGCGTAGGTGTCGCGTGGGTCGAGAATGTTGGTGTCTACACCCTCCAGCTCTGTGGGCACTTCGAAGTCGAAGTAAGGAATCTTCTTCGTGGGAGCGTTCAGAATGGCACCACCCAAAATGGCATCAATGATACCACGAGTGTCGCGGATAGAGATACGCTTGCCTGTACCGTTCCAACCAGTGTTTACCAGATAAGCCTTGGCGCCGCTCTTCTCCATCTTCTTTACCAACTCCTCAGCATACTTGGTAGGATGCAGCTCGAGGAAAGCCTGGCCGAAGCAAGCCGAGAAAGTAGGAGTAGGCTCTGTGATACCACGCTCTGTACCAGCCAACTTAGCGGTGAAACCAGACAGGAAGTAGTATTTTGTCTGCTCTGGGGTCAGGATAGATACGGGAGGCAGTACACCGAATGCGTCGGCAGAGAGGAAGATAACGTTCTTAGCCTCAGGACCTGCACTCTTGCCATTTACCTTCTGAACAATCTTCTCAATGTGGTTGATAGGATAGCTGACGCGGGTGTTCTCCGTAACGCTCTTGTCGGCGAAGTCAATCTTGCCGTTAGCATCAACGGTTACGTTCTCTAGCAGTGAGTTGCGACGGATAGCGTTGTAAATGTCGGGCTCAGACTCTTTGTCAAGGTTAATTACCTTGGCATAGCAACCACCTTCGAGGTTGAATACGCCTTCGTCGTCCCATCCGTGCTCGTCGTCACCAATCAGCAGGCGCTTCGGGTCAGTAGACAATGTGGTCTTGCCCGTACCAGACAGACCGAAGAAGATTGCAGTATTCTTACCTTCCATGTCGGTGTTAGCTGAGCAGTGCATAGAAGCAATACCCTGCAGAGGCAGATAATAGTTCTGCATTGAGAACATACCCTTCTTCATCTCACCACCATACCAAGTGTTGATGATGCACTGCTCACGAGTAGTGGTATTGAAGGCAACGCAAGTCTCTGAGTTCAGTCCTAGTTCCTTGTAGTTCTCAATCTTAGCCTTTGAAGCGTTGTAGATGACAAAGTTTGGCTCAAATTTCTCCAGTTCTTCAGCGGTAGGCTGAATGAACATATTCGTTACGAAGTGAGCCTGCCAAGCAACTTCCACGATGAAGCGGACAGCCAGACGGGTACCCTCATTGGCACCGCAGAAAGCATCAACCACGTACAACTCCTTGTTGCAGAGCTCTTTGATAGCGATGTCTTTAACCTTGGCCCAAACCTCTTCGCTCATGGGGTGGTTGTCGTTCTTATATTCCTCGGTCGTCCACCAAACCTTGTCGTGGCTCTGTGCATCGTCAACGATGTACTTATCCTTAGGCGAGCGGCCAGTGTAGATACCAGTCATCACGTTGACAGCGTTCAGCTCAGTGTTCTGACCCTTGTCATAGCCAGTCAGGCTGGCTTTGGTCTCCTCCTCAAAGAGGAACTCATACGACGGATTGTGTGCAATCACTTTAGAACCAGTGATGCCATACTTTGTCAAATCTAAATTTGCCATAATACTTAAACTTGTTTTTATTGTGAATTTACTATTACCTATTATTATTTGTCGACTGCAAAGTTACGAAGAAATTAAGAATTAAGAATTAAGAATTAAGAAATATTCACGTTACCAAACTCCTTTTTAGGTTAAAGTATTCAAAATCTCATGTGTGTGCAACGCATTTGCTACGCAGACTTGGCAAAAAAATGTACTTTTGCATCGTAAAAATCCTGTTAACTATATGAAAGTAATTAATTTCTCTGAGCAAAACAGTGTTATCAACCAATACATGGCTGAATTGCGCGACAAGAATTATCAAAGAAACCGCCTCTTGTTCCGACATAACGTCGGGCGAATCGGTGAAATGATGGCTTATGAACTTTCCAAGACCTTGGATTACAAGGTGAAGACGGTGACTACCCCTTTAGGGACGATTGATGTTTCGTTGCCTAAAGATGAACTGCTGGTGGCTACGGTGTTGCGTGCAGGACTGCCTTTCCATGAAGGGTTCTTGCATGTGTTCGACAAAGCAGAAAACGGTTTTGTATCTGCTTACCGTATGTACACCAACCGTGAACATACTGAGGTGGGTGTGCATACCGAGTATATGGCCTCGCCCAGTGCGAAAGGAAAGACACTTGTTATTGTCGACCCGATGCTGGCTACGGGTGGTTCTATGGCTGCCAGCATTGAGGCATTGCTCAAGACGGGAAAGCCCAAGCGTATTCATGTCTGCTGTGTGATAGCTACTCCTGAGGGTGTTGAGGTGGTACGTCATGCCTTGCCTGAGGATGCCACTATTTGGTGTGCTGCTATTGACCCAGGTATGAATGAGCACAAATATATCGTGCCAGGCTTTGGCGACTGTGGCGACCTGTGCTATGGTGAGAAACTCTGACGACGACTATTCGTCAGAGTTTCTGCGCTGATGCTCATTCATATATTCGCGTGGCGATATGCCATAGAGTTTCTTAAACACTGTCGAGAAAGAGGCGGCATTCGAGAATCCGCAGGCATACATGACTTCTGAGACGTTCATGCTGCCTGACGATAGTAGGGTTGCTGCTTTTTTCAGTCGAATGTTGCGGATAAAATCATGTGGCGTCTGGCCTGTCAGTTCTTTCATCTTACGGTGTAGGTGAACGCGACTAATACCTACTTCCTCGGCAATCTTGTCAACGCTTAAGTCGCTGTTACCTAAGTTTTTGTTGATGACGGACATGACACGCTCCAGTAGCTTGTCGTCAGGCGATTTCATCTTGATGTCTTCCACCAGTTCCTCCAACTGGTCGTTGCGTCCATACTTTAGTTGCAATAGTTGGTGGGAGTGGATAAGGTTGACGATAGTACGCCGCAGGATATCCATGTTGAACGGCTTGATAATATAGGCATCTGCTCCTGTTGCCAGTCCTTCCAGCTGGTCTTCCTCACGGCTCTTTGCCGTCAGTAAGATAACAGGTATGTGGCTGGTGGTGGCATTAGTCTTGATTTTCGAGCAAAGCATATTGCCGTCCATCTCAGGCATCATGATGTCGGAGATAACTAAGTCTGGGAGCTCCTTCAGTGTTGCCTGTAGTCCTTCCATGCCGTTCTGACACTTGGTGATGTCGTAGTCGTTGCTGAGTTCCGTACTTAGGTAGTCGCGTATCTCGGTGTCGTCTTCCACAATGACAAGTTTCTGGCGGCGATGGCGCTTGGGCGCCTCTGTAGTCTCTGCGGGAATGTCAAAGATAAGATCGTCCTCTATGAGGCTGGCACAATGTGCCACGTCTTGTTTCTCCAGCATCATTTCCTCAGGCTTCAGATGGTTGCAACCCATCGGTATATTCACGATAAACTCGCAGCCGTGCCCGTCAGGATTGTTGTGTGCTTCAATGGTTCCGTGGTGCAGTTCTACCAGTGAACGTGTCAGGTCAAGTCCTATGCCTGTGCCAATATTTCGGTCGTTAGCACTGGAAGGTGACTGGTAGAATCGCTCAAAGATGCGCTCCAGCTTGTCCTCAGGTATTCCTTCCCCGTTGTCGCTAATGGCTATTGTTGCATTCTGTGCGTCTTGGGTAATTCGAATGCGTATCTCGCCACCAGTAGGTGTGAACTTAAAGGCGTTAGAAAGAATGTTGACTATAATCTTGTCGAAATTCCCCCTGTCAATCCAGACGGGTAGGAGCGAGGCATCGTGCTCGTAGCTAAACTTGATGTTCTTAGCTTTTGCTTGTTGGGTAAACAAAGTGTGAATGTCACCCACGAAGCTGATGAGGTCGGTTTCACACATGTGCATCACCATCTGTCCTTTGTCAATCTTTCGCAAGTCCATCATCTGGTTAATCAGTCCGAGAATACGCTCCGCGTTGCGGCGGATGGTTTCATAGATGCTTCGGCGGTGAGGGTCAGTATCTTGCTTGATAAGCGACAGCAAGGGCGTAATAATCAGTGTCATAGGCGTGCGAATCTCGTGTGATATATTCATGAAGAAGCGCAGCTTGGCATCAGCCATCTCTTCTGCATGGATATGTTCTTGTATTCGCAGGTGGTCTTGCTCCTTGCGCTGTTGCATCTGGCGGTATCGCCAGAAGATGGCTGCAAGGATTAGGATATAAACGATATAGGCCAGTGGGGTACGATACCAAGGAGTATGGATGACAACCGTAAAGCACCGCTCTGGGGTGGTAATGCCATTCTGTTCAGCTACTACGCAGAAGTTGTATTTGCCTGGCGACAGATGGCTGAAAGTGATTTCGTTGATGCCTGGCTGTAACCGCACCCATGTCTCGTTATTGATGCGGTACTTGTAAATAATATGCTCTGGGGTGTCGTAAGTAAGCGTAGAGAACTGCAAGGCAAACGTATTGTCGCTGGGGCCAAGCACAAAGCGGTTGGCTGCAATCACGGCAGTGTCCACTACATTCCAAAGCCCTGACATGGTAGCAGGAGTGACAGGCTCGCCATTGACGGAGAATCCAGTCAGCTTTACCTCGGCTTTCCATTCGTGCTGCTTAACATCTTTCGGCGAGAACCACGTAATGCCTCCCAGTCCGCCGAAGAGCATACTGCCGTCAGAGGCTTTCCAAGAAGCTCCGTCGCTGAACTCATTGCTCTGCAAGCCATTGTCTACAAAATAGTTGGTGACCTTCTTTGTCTTCATGTCATAACAGCAAAGTCCGTGGTCTGTGGAAATCCAGAGCCGTCCCATGTCGTCCTGCTCGATAGACGAAATGCCGTTGTTACCCTGTCCGCTCTCAATGGCATGGAGGTATGTCTTGCGAGTTTTCAGGTCGTAGCATACCAGTCCGTCGTTGGTCCCTACGTGGAGAATATTCTCAAACTCACGTGCAATACGTGTTGGTGTGCTGTAGTTCAGGCAATTCTGACCGAAGACGGATAGCCAGTTCTCCGTAGCCATATCCATAGCGCAGACACCCATCGACGTGGCAGCATAGATACGCTTTCCGTCTGGCGAGATGGATATTTGTGCGATATAGTTGTTGGCAATGCTGTTGATGTTGCGTTGCTCACTTGCCTTGTCAGCCATGACGAATGCTTTTACCTCATGGCTCTCAGGCGACACTCGTAGCAGTCCTTGTCCCATGGTGGCCAGCCAAATGTGCCCTTGTTGGTCTGCTTCCAGGTCAAACACACTGACCGTACTGCCTTGTGGGAGAGGGTAAGGGTGATAAGTGAGCGAAGCAGCGTCAATCCATCCACATCCTTCTTTATAGCTACCTATCCAGATGCGCCCCTGCCAGTCCTCAACAATGCCGAGGATGGTTGAGGGGAAGTGCTCTTTGAAATGGCGCAGTACCTTGCCGTCATGGCTCAGGCAGTAAAGGCCGTCTTTGTCTGTTCCTATCCAGTTGTACCCGTTTCTGCTTCTCATGACGCTGGTGACGCTGGCCGTTCCGATGACATTGCGCGTACCCAACTTGTACCCCATGTAGTTGAATCCTGTCGTCTTGGCAGGCTGCATATAGATGCCCTTTTGCAGCAGTCCCAGCCAGATGTTGCCGTTCTGGTCTTCGCAGACGGAACAAACCTTTGCCGAGCTAAGGTCTACGTCGCAGCTATAGAAGGGGTTGTCCTTCAGCGTGTTGTGCTTGGGGTCGTAGATAGCCATTCCCAGACCGTCGTAGCCAACGATGATGCTTCCGTCGTGGCAGACATGAAGTGTAGAGATATGCTTGTTGCCAGTAGCCTCGATGTGTACGGGCGTGTCGCCGTCCATCCTGAACAGGCCGGCATTGGAGGTCGCTACATAGATGTGGCCGTCGTGTCCCTCGCAGATGTCAAGCACCGTGCCTGACTGGTTGGCATTGTTGAAGTAATACTTAACCTTCCGATTGTCGTATCGCAACAGGCCGTTGTCCTCTGTTGCCAGCCACAGGCGTTGCCGACTGTCTTCCGTCATGCAGTTGACGGTCTGTATGTCCTTGAGTGCTCCACCCACCTGACGAGCCGTGCGCTTGTCGGCTATCCTCAGCAGTCCGTGCCCTGAGGTTCCAGCTAAGATGTCACCGTTCTTCCGCTCCAGCAGGCAAGTGATGTACCCTGACTGGTTGTTCCCCTTGAGGTCCAGAATCTTGATGTCCTGAAACTGCTCGCCGTCGTAAGTCTGGAAAGCTCCGTACATTCCTATATAAAAGAGTCCGTAGCGGTCTTGCATGATGCAGTTGACATAGTTGCTGGCCATGCCGTCACTGCCTGGCTTTTCTTTCTTAATGATGCGGAACTGGTAGCCATCGTAGCGGTTCAGGCCGTTACGTGTGGCGACCCAGATAAAGCCATCGTGGTCTTGGTAGATTTGGGCAGTGAAGCTGCTCGACATCTGCTTGTCGGCGTCAAAGTGCCTACCCATCTGAGCCTGCACATATAAGTTAGTTAGAAAGCATAGGATTGCTATCAGAACTTTACGTTTCTCCATTTTGCTTTAGGTTACAAATACTATGCAAAGGTAGTGCTTTCCGCTGAAATCACCAAATAAATGTAACAAAAAGCAAAACGAGAGTAACAGATTTGTGCCGCCGTTGGCGGGGAAAATGGTAATTTTGCACTCTACTAAATCATTTTGGGTAATATGTATATATTAAGGAAGTATTTACTGGCTACGGTTTTGGCGATATTGTGCAGCTCCTCGGTTCTGGCACAGTCGCTTCCAGCCCTTCATGTGGAAGGCCCGTTCTTGGTCGACGAAAACGGCAAGCGCCATAATCTGCACGGGTTTGCCCAGACTTTCAGCCCTTGGTTCAACGAGCAGGGGTCGAAGTGGAATAACTATAATGTTGCAGAATGCCTTCGCTACAACAAGGGCATCCTTGACGGCATTATGAATGCAGGGTGGCAGATGACCTTTGTCCGCCAGCACATGGACCCCTACTGGAGCAATACGCCGGGGGTGCAGGTGAACGGCGAGAACGACATCTCAGCCTTCAGTTTCACGCGTTTCAAGAAGTACCTCGATGAAGTGTTTGTGCCGATGGCCGAATACGCCATAGGCAAAGGGCTGTATGTCGTGATGCGCCCGCCGGGTGTCTGTCCGGAGGACATCACCATAGGCGATGCCTATCAGCAGTATTTGATAAAGGTGTGGGAGCACGTTGCCCAGCACCCCAAGCTGAAGAATAACGGTTGTATCATGTTTGAGCTGGCCAACGAGCCCGTTCGCATCAAGAATGCTGATGGCACGCAGGCTGGCGACAAGGAGATGACGGCCTATTTCCAGAAGATTGTCGACGTTATGCGTAAGCATTGCAACAATATCCTGCTCATCCCCGGACTGGGCTGGCAGTCAAGCTATGCTGGCTTTGCCAACTATCCTATTCAGGGTGAGAACATTGGCTATGCCGTCCATTGCTATCCCGGCTGGTATAATGGTGGGCATGGCAATGGCGACGTGGTGGTCAACTATCGGGAGTTTAAGCGCGGATGGGATGCGCAGATTCTGCCCGTGGCAGTGACCAATCCCGTGGTGGTGACCGAAATGGACTGGGCTCCGTCTAAGTACAACTCGTCGTGGGGCAAGTCGAATACAGGTGAAGAAGGCAAGACTGGCTTTGGTGCTAACTTTATGAAGATAGCCGACGAGACCCGCAATGTCAGCTGGCTCACCTTTACGGGAGGCGAGTTGCTGGCGCGCTATAAGGACGATGCGCCTGACGGCCAGACGTTCCTGACAGACCCCGAGGCTTGTCCGCGTCCTTGCTACCGCCGTTTCCAATACTATGCCTCGCAGGAGTATAGCGACCTTATCAACCAGCCCGACTATCGTCCTGAAATCAAGGAAGAACCGCTATTCTCGCTGACGGACGAGTGGTTTAACCCGAATATCTGGGAGCAAGGTACCTTCGACGAGGCTACAGGCTGCCTGAAGACTGGCCAGTATGGCTTTGGCGGCTGGCAGTACCCGCGCGGTGTCGACCTTTCCACTTGGAAATATCTGGTGGTTGAGCTGAAGCGAACCCAGTCGTGTGGTGCATCGTTCCGCCTGTTCGATGTCAATAACTACTGGGATAAACCTGCCATGTATAACTTTGGTAACAACACCCGACTGATGGTTGACCTGCAAAACATGAAGGATGAGACGGGCAAGCGCTTAGACCCGTCGCACATTTACATCGTAGGTTTCTGGAGTTATGGCTCATCCCCTATATATATAAATAAGGTGTATCTGAGCGACGACGGCCAGACCCCAACGGAAATTTTAACGCCGGAGAGTGGCGAAGAAGAGGTGGCTCGCGAGTATTACTCATTAGACGGTCGCCGTCTGGGTTCGCCGCAGCGTGGGCTGAATCTGGTGAAAGTAACCCAAAGCAACGGAAAAACAAGAGTATTTAAGGCTTGCTATAAATAAGAAGCCACGTTGAATGAATCAAGGCAGCGGAATGTCACCGACATCCGCTGCCTTTTTGTTTGAAGAACTGAACTGCGACTACCCTTGGAAAGAGCCGTTCTTTCCAAGGGTAAGAACGGCTCTTACTGGGGGAAAGAACGGTTCTTTCCCCGAGAGAGCAAACTTACGATGATACACAGGCGAAAATAAATGAAACACGGGAGTGTCGTGTTTCCGGGGGAAATATCGTATCTTTGCAGCAATAAAATAAATAACTATAAATAGATACAACGATGAAAAAGTATTTCCTAATGACATTCTTGTTGGCCGTACTGCCCTTTGCCAAGGGCTTTGCAGCCGTTGACCCTAACTTTTACATTTTCCTGTGCTTCGGGCAGTCGAACATGGAAGGAGCTGCTCGCCCTGAGGCAGAGGACTTGCAGAGCCCCGGCCCCCGGTTCCTGCTGCTCCCTGCCGTTGACGACCCGCAGCGTGGCAGGAAGATGGGCGAGTGGTGCGAGGCATCGGCTCCGCTCTGCCGACCCAATACAGGACTGACCCCTGCCGACTGGTTTGGCCGTACCATGATTGAGACGCTGCCGAAGCATATCCGTGTGGGCGTTATCCACGTGGCTATCGGTGGCATCCGCATCGAGGGCTTCATGCCCAGCGAAAACAAGGAATACGTGAAGACGGCTCCCGGATGGATGAAGGGAATGCTCGAAGCCTACGGCAACAATCCCTATGAGCGACTGGTCACGCTGGCCCGTAAGGCTCAGCAGGACGGTGTCATCAAGGGCGTACTGATGCACCAAGGAGAGTCGAACACGGGCGACCCTGAGTGGGCTAACAAGGTGCAGCAGGTGTACGACCAGTTGCTGGGCGACTTGCAGCTGAAGCCCGAGGAAGTGCCCCTGCTGGCTGGTGAGGTGGTGCAGGCCAATGGTGAGGGCCAGTGTATCGCCATGAACAAACAGATACGTGAGTTGCCCAAGACGCTGCACACCGCACAGGTCATCTCGTCGACTGGTTGCAGCAACGGCCCCGATAAGTTGCACTTCGACGCTGCCGGCTATCGTGAGCTGGGTCGCCGCTATGGCGAGAAGATGCTCCAGTTGTTAGGCTATCAGGTGCGCTCACCCTTTACGGTGCCTGCCGATGCCGTGGTGGCTGAGACTACCGTTCCCGGCAACGAGTTCCCGAAGGTTGACAGCGAGCGCCGTGCTTACTTCCGTGTGAACGCCCCAGAGGCTCACCGCGTGCAGGTAGACATCTGCGGCAAGAAGTATGATATGCGCCGCGACGAGCAGGGTGTGTGGTGCGCCGTTACCGACCCGTTGGTAGTGGGCTTCCACTATTACTTTATCCGCATCGGCGGTGTCAACGTTATCGACCCTGCCACCGAGACCTTCTTCGGTTGCAACCGTGAGTCGGGTGGCATCGAGATTCCCGAGGGCAGCGAGGGCGACTACTACCGTCCGCAGGAGGGCGTAGCCCACGGACAGGTGCGTAGCTTCTACTACTATGCCAAGAGTACCAACGAGTGGCGTCATGCGATGGTCTATACTCCTGCCGACTATGAAAAGGGCAAGAAGCGTTACCCCGTGCTCTACTTGCAGCACGGTATGGGCGAGGACGAGACTGGTTGGGCCAAACAGGGCCGTATGCAGCACATCATGGACAACCTCATAGCCTCGGGCGAGGCGGTGCCGATGATTGTGGTCATGGAGAGTGGCGACATCAAGGCTCCCTTCCGTGGCGGTGATAACCGTCAGGGCTTCAGCACCTATGGCAACTCGTTCTATACGGTCATGCTCAACGACCTGATACCAACCATCGATGCCCAGTTCCGCACGCTCAAAGACCGTGACCACCGCGCAATGGCTGGCCTCTCATGGGGGGGGCATCAGACCTTCGATGTCGTGCTGCAGCACATGGACAAGTTCAGTTACATGGGCACGTTCAGTGGCGCAATCTTCGGCCTTGACGTGAAGACGGCCTATAATGGTGTCTTTACCCGTGCTGACGAGTTTAACAAACAGATACACTACCTCTTCATGATGAGCGGTACCGAGGGCATGGATAAGATGTTCGGTACGAAGAAGCTGGTTGACGAACTGAACGCACAGGGCATCCACGCCCATTACTATGAGTCTGTAGGTACAGACCATGAGTGGCTCACGTGGCGTCGTGGACTTAGAGAGTTTGTTCCCCATTTGTTTAAGAAGTAACGGATGAGCATGATGAAACGCATTCAGACACTCTTCTTGACCCTTTTGGCCATGCTGCCCCTCTGTGCTGCTGACCAGTTCGTAACGTTCACTCAGCAGGCTGGAGCCTTGTCGCTCAGTGGAGCCACCATTGGCTTTAGCGAACAAGAGCCCAAGGCCGTACAGCTGGCCATTGGCAGCTTGCAGCAGGACTTCCAGCGCGTGATGGGCTTCACCCCTCAGCGGAGCGAACAGCCTACGCTCCTCATCGGTACGGTGGGCTGCAACAGTCGTATCGACCAGCTGGTGAAGAGCCGCCGGTTGGCCGACTTAAAGGGTAAGCGTGAGAAATACATTGTGGCCACCATTGACGGGCAGCTTGTCATTGCGGGTAGCGACCGTCGCGGCACCGTCTATGGCATCTACGAGCTGAGCCGTCAGCTCGGTGTGTCACCGTGGTACTGGTGGATGGACGTACCTGTCGCCCGTCGCGACTATGCAGGCATTCTGCCCGGCCAGTATACCGATGGCGAGCCTGCTGTTGAGTTTCGCGGCTTGTTCCTCAACGACGAGGCTCCGTGCCTTACGTCGTGGGTGAAGCATACGTTTGGCACCGACTATGGCGACCATCGCTTCTATGCCAAGGTGTTCGAGCTTATCCTGCGCCTGAAAGGCAATATGCTGTGGCCGGCCATGTGGGGCTGGGCTTTCTATGCCGACGACCCAGAAAACTCAAAGACTGCCGATGACATGGGCATCATCATGGGCACCAGCCACCACGAGCCGATGGCTCGCAACCATCAGGAGTATGCCCGCCACCGCAAGGAGTGGGGCCCGTGGAACTATCAGAAGAACCAGCAACAGCTCGACCGCTTCTTCCGCGAAGGCATTGAGCGGATGCGTGGCACTGAGGATATGGTGACTATTGGTATGCGCGGTGACGGTGACGAGGCCATGAGCGAAGAAGCTGATACCCGGTTGTTGCAGCGTATCGTTGAGAACCAGCGCCGCATCATCAAGGAGGTTACCCGCAAGCCTGCCAACAAGACGACACAGGTGTGGGCCTTGTATAAGGAAGTGCTTGACTATTACGACAAGGGTATGCGCGTGCCTGATGATGTTATCATGCTGTTGTGCGACGACAACTGGGGCGACGTGCGCCGTGTGCCCAACGCCAAGGAGCGCAAGCATCCCGGAGGGTGGGGACTTTACTATCATGTCGACTATGTTGGCGCACCCCGCAATACCAAGTGGCTCAACGTCACTCAGACCCAGCAGATGTTTGAGCAGCTCTCGCTGGCCTACGACTACGGCATCCAGCGTATGTGGATACTCAACGTGGGCGACCTGAAGCCAATGGAATATCCTATCCAGTTGTTCATGGACATGGCATGGAATCCTAAGGAGTACACACAGCAGAACGTCACCGACCATACCCGCCGCTTCTTCGGTTCCGTGCTCGGGAGTTCGGCTAACGAGCATATAGCCACAGAGGCTGCCGACATCTTCAACCGCAACTGCCAGTACATGGCGCGTGTGACCCCGGAGATGCTGGATGCCCAGACTTACAATGTGGCAACGGGAGAGTGGCGTCGTGTGGCAGATGACTATGCCCGTCTGGAGCGTAGGGCGCTCCGCTTATTTGCCGAGGTGCCCTATGAGGCTCGCGATGCCTATCAGCAGGCTGTTCTTTTCCCTGTGCAGGCTATGGCTAACCTCTATGATATGTATTACGCACAGGCAATGAACCGCGTGCTGGCTGATGCTGGCAATCCCGACTGCAATGAGTGGGCTGACCGCGTGGAGCAGTGCTTCCACCGCGATGCCCAGTTGTGCCATGATTACAATAAGGTGCTCGCCAATGGCAAGTGGGACGGCATGATGACACAGAAGCACATCGGTTATACCTCATGGAACGATGACTTCCCTGCCGACCGAATGCCTGAGGTGCGCCGTATCGGTGATGTGCAGCCTGGAGGCTATGTCTTTGCCCCTTCGCAGGGCTATATCGCTATGGAGGCAGAGCATTTCTATCGTGCAACAACATCGTCGGCTGCCACGCAGTGGTCGGTCTATCCAGACTATGGCCGCACGCGCAGTGCCGTGGTGCTGACTCCCTATACTGAGGCCGTCGATGGTGCCAGCCTGACTTACCGCTTTACGTTGCCTGCTGATGCGCCTGCCAAGGTAAAGATACACGTCATCGTCAAGTCGACGCTTGACTTCCTCAACGTGGGTGGCCATGAGTACACCGTTAGCTTAGACGGCTCTGAGCCCCAGACGGTCAACTTCAACAAGACTTTGCTTGACCGCCAGCCTTATATGTACTCTGAGTATTATCCCGCTGTAGCCCGTCGGGTGGTTGAGAAAGTGGTGGAGCTGCCCGTTGCCAATGCGCCCTTCCACGAACTGACCTTGGTGCCATGCCATCCGGGTATCGTGTTCGAGAAGCTGGTGGTCGACTTTGGTGGCTACCAGTCACAATATCTCTTCGGAGAAGAATCCCCAGTAAAACGTAATTAAAATAAAACAATGAGAATACTATTCCTTGCTGCTTGTATCGTTTGCCGCTTGTCGGTCTTGGCTCAGCAGCTGCCATATCAGAATCCCAGTCTTACGGCTCATGAGCGTGCCGTTGACTTGTGCTCACGCCTGACGCTGGAGGAGAAGGCCCAGTTAATGCTGGACGAATCGCCCGCCATCCCTCGGTTGGGTATCAAGAAGTTCTTTTGGTGGAGTGAGGCACTGCATGGTGCTGCCAACATGGGCAATGTCACCGTCTTTCCTGAGCCGGTGGCTATGGCCTCGTCGTTCAATCCTGACTTGCTGTATAAGTGCTTCGACGTAGCCTCTACCGAGATGCGTGCCCAGTATAACCACCGCCTGTACGACCTTGGTGGTGAGGACATGAAGATGCGCAGCCTGTCGGTATGGACACCTAATGTCAATATCTTCCGTGACCCCCGTTGGGGCAGGGGACAGGAGACCTATGGCGAAGACCCCTATCTGACCTCTGTTATGGGAGATGCCGTGGTGCGTGGCTTGCAAGGACCAGAGACATCGAAGTATCGAAAGCTATGGGCGTGTGCCAAGCACTATGCCGTACATAGTGGCCCTGAGTACACCCGCCATTCGGCCAACCTTACCAATGTGCCAGTGCGCGACTTCTGGGAGACGTATATGCCTGCCTTTAAATACTTGGTGCAGAAAAGTAAGGTGCGTGAGGTGATGTGTGCTTACCAGCGGTTGGACGATGACCCTTGCTGTGGCTCTAACCGCTTGTTGCAGCAGATTCTGCGTGATGAGTGGGGCTTTAAGTATCTGGTCGTTAGCGACTGTGGTGCCGTTTCCGACTTCTATACCTCGCATAAGAGTTCCTCATCACCCATCACTGCCTCAGCCAAGGCTACGCTGGCGGGCACCGATGTGGAGTGTGGTTACGGCTATGCCTATAAGAGTATTCCTGAGGCTGTACGTCGTGGACTGATTACAGAAGCAGAGGTTGACAAGCACGTCATCCGCTTGTTGGAGGGTCGTTTCGACTTGGGCGAGATGGACGACCCGTCATTGGTTGAATGGTCTAAGATTCCTTATTCTGCCATGTCTACGAAGGCATCTGCCAAAATCTCTTTGGATATGGCTCGCCAGACTATTGTGCTGCTTCAGAATAAAGGCAATGTCCTGCCTTTAAGGCGTGGAGCGGAGAAGATTGCCGTTATCGGTCCTAATGCTCATAACGAATCTATGATGTGGGGCAACTATAATGGTACGCCCAACCATACCGTCACTATTCTTGACGGTATCAAGGCGAAGCAAAAGAAGTTGGTGTATCTTCCCGGTTGTGACCTGACCTATGACAAGGTGATGGAGTGCCACATGGCAACGGAATGTACGGCTCCCGATGGGAAAAAGGGACTGAAAGGCACGTTCTGGACTAATACGACTATGGAGGGCAAGCCTTTTACTACCGAGTATTACACCCAACCACTTGCCGTAACGACCAATGGTATGCACGTTTTTGCAACGGGGCTGCCCATTGAGGACTTCTCTGCTAAATATGAAACTACCTTCACTCCTCGTGAGGCTGGCGAGTATGTGGTTAATGTGGAGGGAACGGGCCATTTCGAACTCTATATCAATGGTGAGAAGAAGTTTACCCATCATATTTGGCGCTCTACGCCCACTCGTACCGTTTTGCAGGCCGCAAAGGGACAGCAGTTCCAGATAGAGGTACGCTTCCAGACCGTTAAGACGTGGGGAGCTGGTATGAAGATTAACATTGCCCGTGAACTGCCTATTGACTATCAGAAGACTATTGCCCAGTTGAAAGGCATTGATAAGGTTATCTTCTGCGGTGGTATTGCTCCCAGTCTGGAGGGTGAGGAAATGCCCGTCAACATCGAAGGCTTTAAGGGGGGCGACCGTACCAGCATTGAACTGCCCAGCGTACAGCGCGATTTCCTGAAGGCATTAAAGGTTGCTGGCAAGACGGTTGTCTTTGTCAACTGCTCTGGTTCGGCTATTGCCTTAGAACCCGAGACTGAAACTTGTGATGCTATCGTACAGGCTTGGTATCCTGGTCAGGAGGGCGGCACTGCGGTTGCCGACGTGTTGTTTGGCGATGTCAATCCTAGTGGCAAGCTGCCTGTCACGTTCTATAAACGTACCAGCCAGTTGCCTGACTATGAGGACTATTCGATGAAAGGCCGCACTTACCGTTATTTCAACGATGCGCTGTTCCCCTTTGGCTATGGGCAGAGCTATACTTCATTTGAGATAGGCAAAGCTCAAAGCTCAACAGATGGGGATGACATGGTTCTTACCATCCCCGTTACCAATACTGGCCGTCGTGATGGTACAGAGATAGTACAGGTGTATATCAAGAAAAACTCCGACCCTGATGCCCCGTTAAAGACCCTTCGCGCTTTCCAGCGTGTTGTCGTCAAGGCGGGTCAGACTGAGACCGTTGTGTTACGACTGACTCGTGACAGCTTTGAGTTCTTTGACCCCGAGACCAACACTATGCGGGTGAAGCCTGGCCGGTATGACGTGCTTTATGGCAATAGCTCTGCTGACAAAGACCTGAAGACACTATAATAACATTCAAATAAGAAAAATGAAACGACTAATCATTCAACTATTAACGCTGTCGGCTGTTGCGATAGCTACGGCACAGAATCCTTACCTGCCGTTGTGGGAGCACGTGCCCGACGGTGAACCCCGTGTGTTTGAAGACCCAGACAATCCGGGCAAGATGCGTGCTTACATCATTGGCTCGCACGATACCCATTATACCCAGTATTGTGGCAACGACGTGCGTATGTGGTCGGCTCCAGTGGAGGACCTGACGCAGTGGCGCGATGAAGGCCCGCTGTTCACTTACTTCGTGAACGGACAGTGGGACACGATGTTTGCCCCTGACTTAGTGGAAGTGGTTGACAAGGTCACGGCTAAGAAGACCTATTGGCTTTATCCCCATAGTCGTGGCTGGCAGCGTGTGCCGATGGTATGCAAGAGCGACCGCCCCAATGGTCCTTTTGTACCTGTCAACCTGACGGCTGACGGTACGAAGTGCCTGCCCGGTTCGATGATTGATTTCGACCCGTCGGTGTTTATAGAGCCTGTTACTAATAAGAAAGACCCAGACTATGCCGTGGGCTATCGTGCTTATGTCTATTACGGCTTCCAGCGTTCGTCAGCCTTTGAACTCGACCAGCAGACAATGTATCTGAAGCGTGAGGGGCGCGAGGTGCTCAACGGCTTCATTCCCGATGACATGAAGTTCTTCGAGGCCAGCAGCATTCGGCGAGTGGGCAATAAGTACGTGATGATTTACTCAGGATTCAGCGGCCCGGAATATGGGCTGGGGGTTAGCAACTCAACGTTGCGCTATGCCTATGGTGATACGCCTTTAGGACCGTGGACGGCTGGCGGTGTGCTGGTTGACTCGCGTGGTGTGGTGGTCAATGAGGACGGTTCTCGTCTTATCACGATGAATGCCGGCCATAATACTCATGGCTCGCTGCAGGAAATCAACGGTCAGTGGTATGTGTTCTATCATCGTCCGCCCCGTAGCTTTGGCTATGCCCGTCAGGCAATGGTAGCTCCTGTCAACATTACATGGGACAAGCGTCCTGTAAGCAAAGGCGGTAAGGTGCGCATAACGGGTGAGACGATAGCCCGAGCCAACGACGGTACGGAATATACAGGTGCCGAGGTGACCAGTGAGGGTTTCCAAATCTACGGTCTGCCTCCCTACCAGTATTATTCGGCTGGTATTGCCTGCTTTATGACTGACCAGCAGTGGCTGCAAGATAACTTCGATGTGTGGAACAACTCAATGGACCTGACTGGTATTACGAACAAGGGCATCGTTGGTTTCAAGTATTTCGGCTTCGGTGGCTTGACGGAAGCTAAAAAAGGACTTCGCCCGTTTGAAGGTACGCGGAAAGGTGATGCCACGATGCTCAACCTCAATCTGACTCCTTGCGGTCATGGTGCATTCCGTATTCACGTATTGCTCGATAATCCTTGGAATGGTCAAGAGGTGGCTGTTGTTGAAGTGCCAGCACAGGCTCCCCAGCAACCTCAGCTGTATCAGGCTTCTGTACCAGCAGCCGAAGGACTGACAGGTAAACATGCCGTTTATTTGGTAGCAGAGGGAGGCAGCGACGCGCTTTTCAACCTGCATGGCATTGGCTTCTCGAAAGCAGGACAGGCTTTAGCTGCTCCTGTTGTTCCGCAGGTGTCTATCACAGCCGATGGCAAGTTGCTGAAAGTTCCCTCGGAGCCTATTCGCACTACCAACCAGAATGGCTATACCGACCTGACCCGCTATCAGGTGTATGCCCCGCTGAAGGCAGGCTCTGTGCTGAAGGCAACAGCCAATGTGCCTGGGGTGCAGATTACCATTAGTCCCATTACGGAGGGACGTGCTACCGTGAAGTGTGTATATCAAGGAAAAGAGAAAATCTATTTAGTGAACTAAAAGAATATGAAACGTTTTAAGATTAGCTTGCTGTTGGCACTGGCTGCGCTACCTGCTCTTATCCATGCTCAGCTGTCAACCAACAAGGACAAATTCTTAGGTAATATCACCACAGGGTGGACTAATATGGACTATGCAGGGTATAAGTTCTCTGATTATTGGAATCAGGTGACGCCCGAGAATGCCACTAAGTGGGAGTGTGTAGAGGGCACGCGCGGACAGTACAACTGGTGGAATGCCGATGTGGCTGCCAACTATGCCCGTCAGCATGGTTTCCCGTTTAAGTTTCATACGCTGGTGTGGGGCTCACAGTTTCCTGCGTGGCTGAAGAACCTGTCGGTTGAGCAGCGTTACGAGGCTATAGTGAAATGGATGGACCAGGTGAAGAAGCATTTTCCTGACTTGCAACTGATTGACGTGGTGAACGAGGCTGTTGAGGGTCATCAGGCTGATACCCACTACATCAAGGAAGCCTTGGGTGGTGGCGGTGAAACGGGCTACGACTGGATTATCAAAGCCTTTGAAATGGCTGCCGAGCGTTGGCCTGATGCTATTCTCATCTATAATGACTATAATACGTTCCAGTGGAATGTTGACCAGTTTATTGATTTGGTGAAGACTATCCGCAATGCCGGCGCACCCGTAGATGCCTACGGCTGTCAGTCGCACGAGCTGGGTGGCTGGACTGGTCTGGCATCTGTGATGCAGCGCATTCAGAACGAGCTGAAGATGCCTATGTACATTACCGAGTATGATATTTCCGACGGCAACGACGGCAATCAGAATTGGAACTACCAGCAGCACATCCCCTTGATGTGGGAAGCCGACTATTGCGCTGGCGTTACGCTGTGGGGCTGGCACCACGAAATGACGTGGGTAGACGACAGCGGTCTTATTCGCAATGGTAAGGAACGCCCAGCCCTGCAGTGGTTGCGCGATTATATGAAGACCGATAAGGCCAAGCAGGCCAAGAGTCCATTCCCGGGTATGAAGAAGGAAGCCTCGGTGTACGTTAAGCCCGAATCGTTGCGTGGAGAGTTGAACACCCCAATGTCTATAGAGGTGCTGGCAAGGATGAAGACCAAGACCATTGACCATATTGACTTCTATGTCAATGGCCAGCTCTATCAGACGCTGACATCGGCTCCCTATACCGTTAGCTACACGCCAACAGATGCCGGACGCTATGACCTGAAGGCCGTGACAGTTACTACCGACGGCACACAATATGAGCGTTTGTCGGCTTTCACCGTGAAAGCACCGCTGGCTGTCTCTAAGCGTTTTACCTCGCTGGCAGAGATAGGCTCTACGCCTTTCGCCATTGTCAACGAGCAGGAGGGTAAGGCCATCTATGGCTCAGACAACCAGAACTTACGCTATGCTGATTATGCGACGGCATTCGATGAAGTCAACACGGGCTATCTCTTCAAACTGGAGCGCAGCACCGTTGCTGGTTGTTATCTGCTACGACTGATAACACCTGCGGGCCGTGAGTACAGCATCTGGGGTTCTCCGGGCTATCTGAACGGATACTCTACGCAACTTGACTGTAGCTTCATTCTGGGACTGAACAACCAGAACGGACAGGATGTGAAGAATGGTGCTGTCTGGGAAATCAACTATGTTGCCGATAAGGGCTTTACGCTCAAGAATATGTACACGGGCAAATACCTGCATGATGCAACCTCTGCCAAGTATGACGAGCCGACCTATTTCACCTTCTGTACCCTTGGCGCAACGAGTGGTATTGCTGACGTGAAGCGCGACCGCCCGACTGACACCCGTTATTACACACTTGATGGTCGTCCGCTTAGCGGTAAGCCCAGCCGTCCCGGCATTTATATACACAATGGACGTAAAATTGTGCTCAAATAAGTAGTTATGAAGAAATACACGCTAATTAGTTTATTGATGCTGATGTCAGCTCTTGCAGCAAAAGCTGCTGTAGACCCTAATTTCTATGTCTATCTCTGTTTCGGACAGTCGAACATGGAGGGTAATGCCCAGCCGGAAGCTATGGACCAGACGTATGTTGACCCTCGCTTCCAGACGCTGGCTTGTGTCAACTTTACCAGTCCGGCACGCACTATGGGGCAGTGGTACACGGCTTATCCTCCTATTGTGCGCCAAGGGACGGGACTGGGCATGGCCGATTATTTTGGTCGCACGATGGTGGAAAACCTGCCCGAAAATGTCCGTGTAGGCGTGGTAGACGTAGCCATTGGCGGAACGAAGATTGAGGGCTTCATGCCTGAGAAGGTGGAAGACTATCTAAAGCCAGAGGCCGACTGGCTGAAGAACTATTTTGCCGCCTATGACAACAATCCCTACCAGCGACTGGTGGATATGGCTAAGATAGCCCAGCAGTCGGGTGTCATCAAGGGCATCCTGCTGCATCAGGGTGAGAGCAACAACTGCCAGCAGGACTGGCCACAGAAGGTGAAGACCATCTACGACCGTCTGATGGCCGACCTCGGACTGAATCCTGCCGATGTGCCCCTGTTGGTTGGCGAGATGCTGAGCCAGTCGGCGGGCGGTGCCTGCTGGGGACATAACAGCGTGATAGCCAATCTGCCGTCGGTCATTCCCAATAGCTATGTCATCTCATCGGCTAATTGTCCCGGACGTGACGACCATCTGCATTTCACCGCTCAGGGTTATCGCATCATGGGCCAGCGCTATGCCAAGCAGGCTTTGCACCTGATGGGCATTGAGGCTGAGATTAACGAGCCGCAGGTTCCCAGTGGCGACTTGACCATCGACCATAAATTCAGTTCGCTGGCAGAGATAGGTACCACGCCTTTTGCCATTGTCAACGAGACGGAAGGCAAGGCGTTTTATGTCCGCAGTGCTACAGAGAATCCCCAGTTCCTGTATTACGACAACTACGACCAGGCACTTGTCACCAGTAACGTTGCCGTCCATTTCCGTCTGGAGACGGCTCCAGTGGAAGGTTGTTACCTGTTGCGCTGTATCAAGTTCAACGGTGAGGGCTATAACTTCTGGGGCAGTGACGCTTATCTAAACTCAGGCAATTTCAGTTGTTTCGTGTTAGGGCTAAGCGACAAGAACGGTCAGGACATCAAGAATGGTGCCGTCTGGCAGATTGAATATGTGGCCGGTCGTGGCTTCTCTCTGAAGAATATAGGCACGGGTCGTTATTTCAGAGATACGCAGAAAGCTGAATACGAGGCTCCGACCTACTTCACATTCTGTACGCTGAAGAATGCCACTACGGCTATAAGCCCTGTTCGTGAGGACAGTCGCGTGGTTGATGAGGCTTACTATGACCTCAGTGGCCGTCGACTTTATGGCCGTCCTACACAGCGTGGCATCTACATCCATAGCGGGCGTAAGGTAGTAGTTAAGTAAACATCTCGGAGAAAGAGCCGTTCTTACCATTGGAAAGAACGGCTCTTTCCGGTAGTAAGAACGGTTCTTTCTCCCAGAAGGAACCGTTCTTTCATTAACCCCAATCGTAGTTGCTCTTGTTTGTATTCGTATTCTTGTGTTTCATTTGCGAAAGTATATGATACACAAGGAATAGGTTGTATGGGCCTTTTTTGCTACCTTTGCAAGCAAAAACTAAAACTAATGAAGAAGATACTGACCGTATGTATGACTGCATTACTGGCTGGTTGCAACACGGCTGTTGACGTGGAACAGCAGGTTGATGAGCTCTATGGGAGGATGACGCAGGAGGAGCGCATTGCCCAGTTGAGGAGTATGTATATGGACGACCTCTTTAATGAACAAGGTGCGTTAGACACTGCTAAGTGTCGTCAGCTAATACCTAATGGCATTGGTCACTTCTCGCAGTATGCCAGTCAGAAGCCGATAGACCCAAATGAATTACGCGACAAGGTGGCTGCCGTGCAAGACTGGCTCATTCACCACACGCCCAGTGGCATTCCTGCTCTTTTCCATGAGGAGGTGCTGTCGGGCATTAACACCCGTGGCGCTACTATCTACCCGCAGCAGATAGGGCAGGCTTGCTCTTTTAACCCTGAATTGGCAGAACTGAAGACACGGCAGACGAGTACTACCATGCGTAAGATGGGGGGCGTGCTGTCGCTGTCGCCGATGGTTGATGTGTGCCGTGTGCCCAGTTTCAACCGTCTGGAGGAGTCGTATGGCGAGGATGCCTATCTTTCGGCAGTCATGGGCACAGCTTTTGTCCGTGGACTACAGCAGGGCGACCTCAAGAAGGGAGTGGGAGCCTGTTCTAAGCACTACCTTGGCTATGGCGGTGGAGGCGATGCTGATGAAAAGGAACTGATGGAGGAAATACTGTTGCCCCACGAGACGATGATTCGCTTGGCGGGTAGCCGTGCGCTCATGCCGGGCTATCATGCAATGGCCGATAGCACGAGCGAGCAGGTGAACTGCGTGGCCAACGGTAGGATATTGCAGGACATTCTGCGCAACTATTTAGGATTTGATGGTATGGTGGTCAGCGACTATACAGCCATCGACCAGCTGCCCAATCTGGCCAGTCCGATGGAAAAAGCCGCCGCCGCTATCAATGCCGGTAACGACGTAGACTTCCCGTTTGGAGCCAATTACCAATATTTGCAGCAGGCAATAGACAAAGGGCTGGTCAAGCCCGAGGCATTTGAGCGTGCTGTTAAGGACGTGTTGCGCTATAAGTTGCGTGCCGGCCTGCTTGACAAAGAACCTTATTTATATAGTACGGAGCAGATAGTGTTAGACACCCCCGAGGAGCGCCAGACGGCCTACGAT
>CAMWKZ010000051.1 GCA_947174945.1 uncultured Prevotellaceae bacterium
AATTTGCCTCAGCAACCACGTTTGGTCCGAAAGCGGGTGCAAAGGTACGACTTTTATACAATATACCAAACTTTTTGAAGGAAAAATTGAAAATAAACAAGGAAATGCCTAACACTCTTGACGTATGTCAACCACAAAAGCGGGACTACCTTATTTATATTATTGCGCGCGAGAAAGACAAACTACTAAATTATTTAAGCAGTTATAAGCTGTCAATTTCAAAATCCTCGGAACGGAAATTGCTATAGAAACGACCAGAAACGGCAGTGAATTTAAGAACGCAATAATCAGGGTCTGTCACTCCTTTTGGATAATACATAGTATCGCCCTCATGCCAAATCATGCTTTTACTCTCGATATCGGTAAGGACTTCCATCGTTCCACGAAGCATTACCCCCCTGAAGAAACGGCGGTCGCAGAAATAAATACAAGCCTTGTCATCATTCATAAACTGCTTTACACGCATGGAAGAAGTATTGGTCGAGAAATAAAACTCTTTAATCCCTTCGCGCTTGCTGGGCTGAAGCATGGCTTTGATGTTAGGGTAGCCTTGCTCGTCTATTGAACCGATAAACGCTGTCTTCAATTTGTCGGCCATATTGCCAACCGTCTGCTGTACATTTCTCATTACTTTACTATAAAAATTAGTTATAAATAAACTTTGATAATCCACTATATAAAAACAAAGTCACGAAAACGCAGAGAAAAGGAACTTCCCCTCTGTGTCTTCGTGACTCTTTGTGCTACAAAATATAAAACATTAGTTTTCTGGAGCCTGACCAATCAAGTCCATGAACTCATCGAGCTTCGGAGTGATGATAATCTGGGTACGGCGGTTACGCATCTTACCAACCTCTGTGGTATTGGGTTGAAGAGGATTGTACTCACCACGGCCACCAGCAGTCAGGCGTTTCGGGTCTACGCCATACTCATTCTGTAGAACCTGAACCACGCTGCTTGCGCGCAGACAAGAGAGGTCCCAGTTGTTACGAATATTCTCACGAGAGATGGGAACATTGTCGGTGTTACCCTCAACAAGCACATCATAATCCTTATAGTCCTTGATAATCTTGGCAATCTTCGACAAAGTCTGGGCAGCACGGCTGTTAATCTTATAAGTGCCACTCTCATAGAGCATATTGTCAGCCAACGAGATGTAGACCACACCCTTCAGCACCTGAACGTCAACCTCTTTCATTTCCTCTTTCGAGAGCGAGCGGGTCAGGTTGTTGGTGAGCACCATGTTGAGTGAATCACTCTTCGACTTCACCTCTACCAAGTGACGAATGTACTGGTTAGATTCGTTAATCTGGTCAACTAGTTTCTCAATACTGATGTTGTTCTGACTGGCATTCGTCAAGCTCTTGTCGAGCGACTTCTGCAAAGTGGCATTGGTCTGCTGAATAGCAGCCAACTGCTCCTGCAAACTTGCTACACGTGTGTTGGCAGCAGCCAGCTGTTCCTTTGTGTCTTGATAACTTGTCTGCAAAGCCTTGTTGTCCTCCTGACAGGCCTGAAGCTCTTTCTTTGAAGCGCAACTTGTCAGCAGCAAACCAGCTGCCAACGAAATCATAAATACTTTCTTTTTCATATTTCCAATAATTAGTTTATACTATGTTCACGTCGCATTGACGGTGCAAAGTTAATGATTAGACGCATATTTTGTCCGAAAGTTGCATCAATTTAGATATTTTTAAGTAACTTTGCCCCCAAATTATAATATTAAATAAGGTAAAGAAGGATATGATACTCTTTTTTAAGACTCCACAGCAGAGCATTATTGCCACGCAAGTGGACCACCAACTCAACCAAGAAGAAGTAAAAGAACTGTGCTGGCTTTACGACGGAGCCGAGCTGTTAAGCGACGAATCTCTGGAAGGCTACTATGTTGGGCCGCGCCGTGAAATGGTCACCCCTTGGTCGACGAATGCCGTTGAGATTACGCAGAACATGGGACTTAGCGGCATTCTGCGCATTGAGGAATATTTCCCTGTGCAGTCGGAAGACGCAGAGCACGACCCGATGCTACAGCGTATGTACAACAGTCTGAGCCAAGACATTTTCACCATCAACATCCAGCCTGAGCCCATTAAGTACGTTGGCAATCTGGAGGAATACAACGAACAGGAAGGACTGGCTCTGTCGCCTGAAGAGATAGAGTATCTGCACAAGATAGAGAAAGAGAACGGTCGCCCGCTGACCGACTCAGAGATTTTCGGCTTTGCCCAAATCAATTCAGAGCACTGCCGTCACAAGATATTTGGAGGAACATTCATCATTGACGGCAAAGAGATGGAGTCGAGCCTCTTCGCCATGATTAAGAAGACAACCCAGGAGAACCCCAATAAGATTCTTTCAGCCTACAAAGACAATGTAGCCTTTGCACAAGGCCCTGTTGTGGAGCAGTTTGCACCTGCCGACCAATCAACCTCCGACTATTTCCGCATCAAAGATATTGAGAGCGTTATCTCACTGAAAGCTGAGACGCACAATTTCCCGACTACGGTGGAGCCTTTCAACGGAGCTGCTACGGGAACAGGCGGTGAGATTCGAGACCGTATGGGCGGTGGTGTCGGCTCATGGCCTATCGCAGGAACAGCAGTTTACATGACAGCTTATCCAAGATTAGAGGAAGATGGGAATATACGCGACTGGGAGGATATTATGCCAGCTCGCAAATGGCTGTATCAGACACCCAAGCAAATACTGATTAAAGCATCAAACGGTGCCAGCGACTTTGGCAACAAGTTCGGCCAGCCGCTGATTACGGGTTCGGTGCTGACATTTGAGCATCAGGAAAAGAGTGACGACAACACCAAGTATGCCTATGATAAAGTCATTATGCTGGCTGGTGGTGTGGGCTACGGCACAAAGCGCGACTGCCTGAAAAAAGAACCACAAAAAGGTAACAAGGTGGTTGTGGTCGGTGGTGACAACTACCGCATTGGCCTGGGAGGTGGTTCTGTATCGTCCGTAGATACAGGCCGTTACAGCAACGGTATTGAGTTGAACGCCATCCAGCGTGCTAACCCTGAAATGCAGAAGCGTGCCTATAACCTTGTGCGTGCTCTTTGCGAAGAAGATACCAACCCTGTAGTTTCTATCCACGACCACGGCTCCGCAGGCCACTTGAACTGTTTGTCGGAGTTGGTAGAGGAATGCGGTGGCGAGATTGATATGACGAAACTGCCCATTGGGGACAAGACGCTGTCGTCGAAAGAGATTATCGCCAACGAGAGCCAAGAGCGCATGGGACTGCTGATTGACGAGAAGCACATTGAACACGTACAGAAGATTGCAGAGCGCGAGCGTGCCCCGATGTACGTGGTTGGTGAAACGACAGGCGATGCCCACTTCTCATTCAAGCAGGGCGATGGTGTGAAGCCTTTCGATTTGGACGTTGCTCAGATGTTTGGGCACTCACCAAAGACTGTTATGCGCGACAATACCGTTGAGCACCACTACGAGGACATTACCTATACACAAGATAAGGCAGAGGAATATCTGAAGCGTGTGCTTCAGCTGGAAGCTGTGGCCTGTAAAGACTGGCTGACCAATAAGGCTGACCGTAGCGTGACGGGTAAGATTGCCCGCCAGCAGTGTCAGGGTGAAATACAGTTGCCTTTGTCAGACTGCGGTGTCGTAGCACTGGACTATCGTGGCCAAAAGGGTATTGCCACTGCTATCGGACACGCCCCGCAGGCTGGACTGGCCTCGCCCGAGGCTGGCTCCGTGCTGTCGGTTGCTGAGGCACTGACCAATATCGTATGGGCTCCGCTGGCTGACGGCATGAGTTCGCTGTCATTATCGGCTAACTGGATGTGGCCCTGCCGTTCACAGGAAGGTGAGGATGCCCGTCTATATGCCGGTGTCAAGGCGCTGTCTGACTTCTGCTGCGACCTGCACATTAACGTACCAACAGGTAAAGACTCGTTGAGCCTGACCCAGCAATATCCCAATGGTGAGAAGATTATCTCGCCGGGAACAGTTATTGTCAGTGCTGGCGGTGAGGTGTCGGATATTCGCAAGGTGGTAAGCCCCGTTGTTGTCAACGACAAGCACGCTTCACTCTATCACATCGACTTCTCATTCGACGAGCAGCGCCTTGGCGGTTCTGCTTTTGCCCAGAGCTTAGGCAAGGTAGGCAGCGACGTACCAACAGTGAAGAGTGCTGAATATTTTGCCGATGCCTTTATGGCTGTGCAGCAACTGATAGAGAAAGGCTGGGTAATGGCCGGTCACGACATTTCTGCCGGTGGACTGATAACCACCCTTTTGGAGATGTGCTTTGCCAACACCAAGGGTGGTATGCACATCAACCTGCATAACCTCTGTACCGACGGTGATGTGGTGAAGACACTGTTTGCCGAGAACCCTGGCGTAGTCGTTGAAATCAGCGACGAGCACAAGCAGGAGTTCGCTAAGTTCATGGAGAAACAGGGCGTTGGCTTTGCCAAGATAGGCTATCCCGTAGAGGACTCTCGCAGCCTCATCGTCAAGGCTGGCGACAAGGAGCTGAGCTTCGACATTAACGAGCTGAGAGATATATGGTATAAGACCTCTTACCTGCTGGATTGCGAGCAGAGCTTCAACGGCAAAGCTAAGGAACGCTACGAGAACTATAAGCAGCAACCGCTGGAGGTTAAGTTCAACAAGAACTTCACGGGTATGCTGAGCCAATACAAGCTGTCGGCTGACCGTCGGGAACGTACAGGCATCAAAGCTGCCATTATCCGTGAGAAGGGTACTAACGGCGAGCGCGAGATGGCTTACTCGCTATATCTGGCCGGCTTCGACGTGAAGGACGTGATGATGACCGACTTGATTAGCGGTCGCGAGACGCTGGAGGACATCAACATGATAGTGTTCTGCGGTGGATTCTCCAACTCCGACGTGTTAGGCTCAGCCAAGGGATGGGCAGGTGCCTTCCTCTTTAACCCCAAAGCGAAAGAAGCACTTGACAAGTTTTATGCCCGCAAGGACACTCTCTCGCTGGGTATCTGTAACGGCTGCCAGCTGATGGTCGAACTCGGTCTCACTGGCGCATCAGGCGCAAAGATGCTGCATAACGATTCGCACAAGTTTGAGAGCGAGTTCGTCACACTGACCATTCCGCAGAACAACAGCGTTATGTTCGGTTCGCTGAGCGGCAACAAGCTGGGTCTGTGGGTAGCCCACGGAGAAGGTAAGTTCCAGTTGCCAGAGGCTGAGAGTGAATACCATGTGATTGCAAAGTACAACTATCACGGCTATCCCGCCAACCCCAATGGTTCAGCCTACGACGTGGCAGGTATCTGCTCTGCCGACGGTCGCCATCTGGCCATGATGCCCCACTTGGAGCGTGCCATCTTCCCTTGGCAGTGCGCTTGGTATCCGCAGGAGCGCCGCATGGAAGAGGTTACGCCGTGGATTGAAGCATTCGTGAATGCCCGCCAATGGATAGAGAAGCAATGAGCAATATCTATTGGGAGTCGTTCCGCACATTTTTTAAGATTGGCATATTCACCCTTGGGGGTGGATATGCCATGATTCCGCTTATTGAGGAGGAGGTAGTCAACCGCCACCGATGGGTGAGCAAGGAAGAAATGCCCGACCTGATAGCCATAGCCCAGAGTTGTCCGGGTGTGTTCGCCATCAACATTGCCATCTTCATCGGCTATAAATTAAATAAGGTACGCGGGGCACTGGCCACTGCTGCCGGCACTGCACTGCCCTCTTTCCTGATAATCCTCATCATCGCCATGTTCTTCCATCAGTTTGAAGACAACAGGGTTGTAGCTGCCATGTTCAAGGGCATCCGTCCTGCCGTGGTGGCGTTGATTGCCGTACCAACGTTTAACTTAGCCAAACGAGCCCAACTGAATAAGTTTACCGTATGGATTCCCATTGTGTCGGCACTGGCCATCTGGCTTTTAGGCGTGTCACCCATCTGGATTATCATCATTGCCGGCATTGGCGGCTATATATATGGGAGGATTACAGCATGATTTTTCTATACCTATTTATTACGTTCTTCGAGATTGGGCTGTTCGGTTTCGGCGGTGGCTATGGTATGCTGTCGCTCATCCAACACGAGACGGTGGAGCACTGGCAGTGGCTATCATCAGCCGAGTTTACCGACATCGTGGCCATCTCGCAGATGACCCCGGGCCCTATCGGCATCAACTCGGCTACATACGCAGGCTATACGGCGGTGAAGAACGCAGGGTTCTCTATGCCAATGGCCGTGCTCGGCTCTGCCACCGCCACGGTGGCCTTGATATTGCCGTCGCTCATCCTGATGATACTGATTAGCAAGCTGTTTATGCGCTATATGCACACCCGCACCGTTGAGTCCGTCTTTACGGGATTGCGCCCAGCCGTCATTGGTCTGCTGGCAGCCGCCACCCTGTTGCTGATGACCCCCGACAACTTCTCCACCCCATCGGAAGACCCTTGGCAGTTTATCAGCAGTTGCCTGTTGTTTTTGGCTGCCTTCGTAGGTGTTAAGTTCGTCAAGCTCAACCCCATCCGCATGATACTATACTGTGCGCTGGCCGGACTGGTACTTTACTATTAAGCTCGGCCCAACTGATAAACAGAAGCTGCGCCCCGTTTGGGAGCGCAGCTTTCATTTGCTTTCTTATATTCTGATTATAGGCCGAACTTGTAACCCAGTGTGAAAGAGAACACTGAGTGTTCCGAGCCACTTACATCTAATGCCGAGGTTATGCCAAGGTTATAGCGGGCATCCAATACGAAACTATTATACTCATAGGAAACACCTACAGGGATAGCCAAGGTAAAACTATTCACTCCCTCGCCAAGGCTTTCTTCTGCACTAACGCCGCCAGCCTCAGCTTTTAGCTTCTTGGCGACATTAAGCCCTGGCTGTAAACCAGCCTTGATAGCCAACCCTTTAGTGAGGTAATAGTTTGCCAAGATAGGAACGTTAATGTAATCCAGCTTATAGGTTAAGTCAACGCCAAGCGCATTGAACTTCACACCCTGCATGGAATAGAGTACGCCAGCCGTTACACCAAACTTCTCAGCTACACCGTACTCACCTTCTACACCAGCAACAAGACCTACTCGCATCTTGCTGCCGTCAGTTGACGTCATGGTGGCGAGGTTAACACCCGCCATAGGTTTTAATGTTACCCCCCCCCACTTCGTTCTGGGCGTTTGCACCCACCGCTGCCACCATCATGGCAGCCATCATCATCAGTTTCTTCATAATTGCTTTTTGTTAGTGAATAATATTATTTATGTTTCCAGTAATATTCCAGTCCACGCCTTACGTTCTCCTTGACGGCATTCGACGTAAACGTTGCACCCGTCACGCCGTCAACGGCGGGAGTGCTTTTCTTCGTCACCTTCACACCCTCGTACCGAGGCAACATCAGTTGCTTCACACGGGCATTATACTTCGGTGTCTCCTGACTTTTGAGCATTACCACCTTTACGAGCGTGTTCTTCTTGATGTAAATCTCCACGGGCGTAGGGCCATTGTACCCCTCCACATCCTGTGCCAGCGTGGTGGTGTTAATGACATACGTCCCGTCCTTCTCTTTCTTCATCACGTCGTCGGCCTGTGCCGTCAGGCTACAGAGCAACAGCAATGCCACTAAGGGTTTCTTCGTCATATCTTCTTCATGTTTATCGTTGACGGTGCAAAGATAAGTAAAATATCTGAAACACCATCAGTTAGTGGGCTAAAATCATCATTTTGTGGTATTCTTCTGCACTGATGCGGCGACCACGCAACGAGCGCGTCTTGGGCCATGTGGCATACTGCGGAGCGGTGCTGACCACAAAGTGCAGGGACTCCACCTGAGGAGAACGGGCTGCCTGCCGCTCAATGTAGTGACGATAGGAGGGATTGACCACCGAGAGATAATGATGCCCGTCGGTAGTCTGGATAAGCGACAACAGGTACTGGGCATTCGCCTGCTGACGGCGCACGGCATACTGCTCCGTGCGCGACGTGGCGGTGATGTGCCACCCACCCGCTTCGTTCAGCTGAGCAGCCAACTGGCGAAACAGCTGGCCGTGTGCCGAGGTGTCGCGCCGACCTGTATAAGTGATGTAGAAATGGAGCATCTCATGCAACAATGTCTGCTGATAGTCACGCTCCTCCATGTCGTAATAGTCGCTCACCTTAATGGTATAGCCCGTCGTGGTATAGCCTCGCAACCAGCCCTTGCGCACACGTCGACACGAGAACTGCCCCAGCTGCGTGCGTGCCGAGCTGACCAGCAGTCGGGGTTCAGGCAGTTTACCGCCGAAGTACTCCGCATTGAAGCGGGTAAACCATTCGCGAAGAATCTTGACCGTCAGTTCCATTTTGGCTGCAAAGATAGCAATTTTCCAGATAAAATCATTATCTTTGCAACCATGAAAAGCGTTTATTGTCTTTTAGCCGTACTCATGCTGTGCGGTTGCGCCACCACCCACAAGGGTTTCGTCAGCACCACGGGCGGAGGCCGCATCTACTACGAGGAGCGTGGTCAGGGCGAGCCCATCATCCTGCTGCACGGCCACTCGCTGGACCGCCGTATGTGGGACGAGCAGTTCAAGCCTTTTGCCCGACATCACCGCGTGGTGCGCCTCGACTTCCGGGGCTACGGTCTTTCGTCAGAGCAACGGGAGGATTTGCAATTCACCCATGCCGACGATGTTATTACGCTGATGGACTCGCTGCACATCCAGAGAGCCCACATCGTAGGACTGTCGATGGGTGCCTTTGTGGCAGGCGATATGCTGGCCATGTTCCCCGAGCGGCTTATCACCTGCACGGAGGCCTCCGGCGGCATACGCCGAGCGCCTCCGCCGGGTGTGCCGATGGCCTCCGCAGAGCGTGCCGACCGCGTCCGCACCATGCAAGAGTGGGCTCGGCACGGTGTGCCGACTATGAAGAGACGATGGACGGAGCAGCTTCTTGCAACGTGCGGAAGCAATCGGGAGCGCGTGCGCAAACCATTGGAGCGCATGATAAACGACTGGACGGCATGGCAGCCTCAGCATTTCGAGGTGCGGCTGTTCTATGCCGATGCAGCATGGCAGCGCCTTCGGTCACAAGAGAACACCGTGCCCACCCTGCTACTGCGTGGCGAAAACGAGGTGAAGGGAAAGAAGGGCGCACCCGGCGAACTGCGCGAACTGAAAAATGGCCGCTACGTCGTTATTCCCGACTGCGGCCACATGCTGAACATGGAGCGGCCAAAGGAGTTTAACCGCACCGTGTTAGAGTTTATCAATAGTTACCCAGCGCACTGATGCTCTGCGGGAGCCATACCTGCATCAGTCCCGTTCCTCGGTGGTTCCATGCGTAATAGGGAATCATCGTGAGCGTGGCCGACTGGGCTTTCACCTTGCCAGCGGCATCGGTATCTACCGCCTGACCTTCCACCTCAATGGCCTTCACACTGAAGTTTACGTCGCGCTGCCCGCTTATCTGACGGTCAACAACCGTGAAGCGAGGCCGGCGGGGTACGAGGAAGTTAAAGATACAGAAGCCTTGATTGTCGGCACCCTCGGCGCAATACACCAGCGGGCCACGCTCAACAGCCGTGCGCCCTTGGTCGGCTTTGACACGCTGGTCGGCCTTAACCATGCGCACGGGCATATCCAGATGAACGCTTACCACGTCGCCCTTCTTCCACTGGCGGTCAATGGCCAGATAGCCGTTCTCCAGCTGTCCCTCCACTGGCCGACCGTTCACCTTGACGGTATAGCTGCCCTGCACGTCGTCGCTGAAGCGGTAAAGGTCGCTCGGCACGGGCTGGCGGTCAACCCATCCGGGAATACGGACGAGCATACGGAACGCCTTGGCTTGGTTCTTCATTACCTTAATACTTATGTCGCCATCCCACGGATAGTTGGTCTGCTGCTCCAGCACCACCTGCTTGCCACCCACCTGCATCGTGGCCGTATTGCCAGCAAACAGGTTGACGTACAGGTTACGGTCCTTCACGGCATACATATAACCGGGGAACGAGGGGATGAACCGACAGAGGTTAGACGGACAGCAGGCACAGCCAAACCACGGTTGGCGCTCGGTGGTGTTATCAGCATTGAAAGCATACTTGCCGTCAGCCGACAAGGGGTTGGGATAGAAGAAGCGGCCACCGTCGACCGACATACCACTGATGACACCGTTATACAGCGTGCGCTCCATGCAGTCTATGTACTTGGCATCACCATGCAGCAGGAACATACGATGGAACAAATAGACCATCGAAATGGCAGCACACGTCTCGTTATAGGATGTCAGGTTGGGCAGCTCATAGTCAGCACCAAAGGCTTCGCCCTCATGGCGCGCACCCACACCACCCGTGATGTAGTATTTCTTGGAAACGATATTGTTGTAGATGGCATCAATGGCCTTCAGGTAGTCGGCATCGCCTGTCAGTGCAGCCACGTCGGCCATGCCTGCATACATATATCCGGCACGCACGGCATGACCCCACGCCTCTGTCTGGTCAACCACGGGCTTGTCGCTCTGCGAATACTTGTCCCTGCGCCCCGTCTTGCCACGGTAGTCCAGCAGGAACTTCGCCTCGTCCAAGTATTTCTGCTCGCCCGTCAGCACATACAGGCGGGCCAGTGCCATCTCGGCTATCTGGTGGCCGGGCACCACGCAGGCCTGTCCCTGCTGGGCACCCACTTCGCGCACCACGCAGTCGGCATACCGCTTGGCTATGTTCAGGAACTTATCCGAGCCCGTAGCCTGATAGTGGGCGCAGGCGGCATCCACCATGTGGCCTAAGTTATACAGCTCATGGCTCAGAAAGTCCTCTACCTCCCAGCGTTTCTTGCCTGCCCAGTGGTGAGGATGCTCAGGGTTGATGGTGCGGGCGGTATAAAGATAGCCATCGGACTCCTGCGCAGCAGCCACGATGTCAAGCACCGAGTCGATGTAGGCCGTCAGTTGCTTGTCGGGATAGGTCTGCAACACATAGCTGGCTCCCTCAATGGTCTTATAGACATCGGTATCGTCGAAGGAGAAGCCCATAAACTTCGACACATCCCACTTCGGTGTTTGCAGTCCCTCGTGACCGGGGTGCTGCAACGTGTAGGCCGCCATCTTGAAGTTCTCGTAGCGGTGGGTCTCCTCGCACTTCTGAAAGGCCAGTGGGATAGTTACCTCGCGAGCTGCACGGATGCGGTCGCCCCAAAAGGTGCCGGGGGTCACCTTAACAGCCGTGAAGGGTACTTGCGTAATGGGATAGCCATTAGTACGCACGGTTTCTTTCTTTGCCTGCATGGCCAACCCTATCGTCAGGCCAAGCAGCATGATAGTCAGTCGTTTCATATCTTCTATATCTGTATTGTTTCGGTTTCTGCATACAAAGATAGGTATTTCCGATGAAACCACCTCATGGGCTGGTTCTGAAATGCATGATTAGTTACAAAAAACAAATTATTTCGTCTATAATTAAATAATGTATAGGCTATTTATGAAACGGTTTTTTCTATCCATCATGCTGCTGACGGGCATCATTGCCGCATCGGCACAGCGCGAAGTGTTTATATCTACCTCATTCCATGAACCTGCCACCGACGGGCTGCGGTTCATCTACAGCTACGACGGATGGCAGTGGGACTCCATTCCCGGAGTGTGGCTAAAACCTGAGGTGGGCAAGCAGAAGGTGATGCGCGACCCCAGCATCATCCGCACCCCCGACGGTACGTTCCATCTGGTGTGGACTTCCTCATGGCGAGGCGACCGCGGTTTCGGCTACGCCAGTTCTAAAGACCTGAAGCACTGGAGCGAGGAGCGTTTCATCGAGGTGATGGACGACACGACGACGGTCAACGTCTGGGCACCCGAATTGTTCTGGGATGATGTCAAGCAGCAGGCCATTATCATCTGGGCATCGTGCATCCCGGGCAAGTTCCCCGACGGACAGGAGGAGCACAAGAACAACCACCGCCTATACTATACCACCACAAAGGACTTCAAGACGTTTGCTCCTGCCAAGCTGATGATTGACCCCGGGTTCAGTTGCATCGACGCTACGCTGGTGAAGCGGGGCAAGCACGACTACGTGATGGTGCTGAAGGACAACACCCGTCCCGAGCGCGACATCAAGGTGGCATACGCCAAGTCGCCATACGGGCCGTGGTCGAAAGCAAGCGAGCCCTTTACGGGCAAGATGATGGAAGGCCCCACCACGGCAAAGGTCGATGATGGTTGGCTCATCTATTACGACCGCTACCAGCTGAAAGACTTCGGTGCCCACTATACCAAAGACTTCGTTAAATTCGAGGACGTATCGAAGAAAGTAAAAGTGCCCGTACTGCACAAGCACGGCACCATCTTCAAAGCTCCCGAAAGCATTGTCTACGGGCTGCTTCATGCCAACGACCGCATCCACTATACGGGCAATACGCTGAGTACCCCCTACCGCCACGACGGCGGACTAAGCCCCGTGGTTGGTGTGCATAACATCCAAATCATGCAGGCCAACCGCGAGCATCCCACCAAGGCTGGCAACGACGGCTGGACATATAACCACCAGCCCATGATGGCGTATTGGAACGACCGTTTCTATGTTCATTACCTCTGCGACCCCAGCGACGAACACATTCCGCCTTCGCGCACGATGCTACAAACCTCAAAGGACGGCTACACATGGACGGAACCCGAGATATTGTTCCCTGAGTTGCAAGTGCCTGAAGGATTCCAGAAACCTAACCGACCAGAGAAGGCGCACAACCTGATAGCTATCATGCACCAGCGCGTAGGCTGGTATGTCAGCAAGGGCGGGCAGCTCTACGCCATTGGCAACTACGGTGTGGCTTTCGACCGCAAGGACGACCCCAACGACGGCAACGGCATCGGTCGTGTCGTTCGGGAGGTTAAGCGCGACGGCACCTTCGGCCCCATCTACTTCATTTATCTTAACCACACCTACAAGACTTATAAGACGGCTTTCCCCTATTACACCAAGGCCGACAAGGCCACACGCCGTGCCTGCGAGGAGATTCTGGCCAACCCACGCTACCGAATGCAATGGGTAGAGGAGGCCGACCGCAACGACCCGCTCATACCCTTGAACAAAGGATACAAAGCCTACTGCGACTATACGCTGCCCGACGGGCGCATTGCCGCACTATGGAAGCACGCACTGACCAGCATCAGCGATGACGGCGGCAACACATGGGCACAGCCCGTGGAGCGCGCCAAAGGTTTTGTCAACAGCAATGCCAAGATATGGGGACAGCGACTTACCAATGGTACATACGCCACCGTCTACAACCCTTCAGAATACCGCTGGCCGCTTGGCATCAGCCTTTCTAAGGACGGACTGGAGTACACCACGCTCAACTTAGTGCAAGGCGAAGTGCCGCCCATGCGCTACGGTGGCAACTACAAGAGCTACGGTCCACAATATGTGCGTGGCATTCAGGAAGGCAACGGCACGCCGAAGGACAGTGACTTGTGGGTAACCTACTCCATGAACAAGGAAGATATGTGGGTGGCTCACATTCCCGTACCCGTGCAGACCAAAGCCTGCAGCCATGCCGATGGCAATGAGCTGCGTGCTGCGGGTGAGCTTGGCAAGCTCGCCACTTGGAACATCTATTCACCCAAACGGGCAGCAGTCAGCCTCAACGACGGATGGCTGACGATGGCCGACAGTAACCCCTTCGACTATGCCTGCGTGGAGCGTAAGATTCCTGCATCGAAAGAATTAGAGGTAGAGTTCAACCTGCGAGCCTCGCAGAACAACACGGGGCTGTTGCAAATAGAGTTCTTGGACGAGCACGGAACGGCTTGTTCGCGCATTGAACTGACTGACGAAGGAGTGATGCGCTGCAAGGGCGGTGCCCGCTATGGCGGTTTAGGCAAGTATGAGGCAGGCAAGGCTTATCATCTGAAAGCCATTCTCAGTGTCAGCCGTCGGCTTATTGAGGTGTATATCGACGGTAAGAAGGCAGGGCAACGTATGTTCTTCGCCCCTGTCGACCAGATAGAGCGCATCATGTTCCGCACAGGCGCACGCCGCACCTTCCCCGATATCGACACCGATGCCGACTGGTATGGCACACTGGATAATGCCGGCGAGGATGCTCCGCTGGCCGTCTACGCCATCAGCAACGTCAAGACCCGCAGCAACGATGCCGACGGCACGGCTGCCCTGCTGAAGTATGCCAACTACAAGCACTACGTGGACTACTTCAACACGATGGAGGAGGAGAACATAGCGCAGGCCATTCCCAATGCCCAAGCGTGGGAGTGGATGATGAAGAACACGCCACTCTTCGACTGTCCGCAGAAGGACTTTGAAGAGATGTGGTACTTCCGCTGGTGGACGCTGCGCAAGCACATCAAGACCACTCCCGTAGGCTACGCCATGACCGAGTTCCTGGTTAACAGGTCGTATGCCGACCAGTACAACCTCATTGCATCGGGTGTGGGGCACCACATTCACGAGAGCCGATGGCTGCGCAACCCCATGTGGCTCGACCAAATCCTGAACACGTGGTATAAGGGAAACGACGGGCAGCCGATGAAGAAGATAGCTGCCTACTCGTCGTGGATGCCTCACTCGCTGTGGGGACGCTACTTGGTGGACGGTCGCAAGGACTGGCTTGTATCCATGCTGCCCTCTCTGGAATGGGAATACAACCACTGGGAGACAACGCACACACGCGACAAGGGCTACTACTGGCAGGCTGACGTGCAGGACGCAATGGAGGAAACCATCAGTGGCGGACGTAAGAAGAAATACCTGCGACCCAGCATCAATGCTTATATGTATGGTAATGCCCGTGCCATCGGCAACATCGCCAAGCTGAGCGGTGACGACGAGAAGGCCAAGCAGTATTACGACAAGGCCGACAAGCTCAGCGAACTGGTTCACCAGAAGCTATGGAACGAGGAGCACTCGTTCTTTGAGACCCACCGTATAGACTCCTCGGCCAACGTGCGCGAAGCCATTGGATTTATGCCGTGGTACACCCACATGGCCAAGGACGAGGCGAAATACGGAGTGGCTTGGCTACAGGCTGCCGACCCGCAAGGCTTCTCGGCTCCCTACGGACAGACGACCGCCGAGCGCCGCCATCCGCAGTTCCGCACCCACGGCGTGGGCAAGTGCGAGTGGGACGGTGCCGTATGGCCCTTTGCCACCAGCCAGACGCTGACGGCTATGGCCAACTACATCAACGACTATACCAACCCTGTAGTGGGCGACTCGCTGTACTTTGCCGAGATGGAGAAATACGTGCAGAGCCAGCACATGCGCGGCAAGCCTTACATCGGCGAGTATCTGGACGAGACGACGGGCTACTGGCTGAAAGGCGACCAAGAGCGCAGCCGCTATTATAACCACTCAACCTTCAACGACCTCATCATTACGGGCATCTGTGGCCTGCGCCCTCGTGCCGACCGGACGATTGAGGTGCGGCCACTGCTGCCTGCCGACAAGTGGGACTACTTCTGCCTGGACAACATCCTGTACCACGGCAGGAATCTCACCATCGTATGGGACCGCGACGGGTCGCGCTACCACATCGGCAAGGGACTGCGCGTGCTTGTTGACGGTCAGTGTGTAGGGGAGCGTAAGAGCCTCGGCAAACTAATCATTCCGAATGCGCTATGAGAACAATCCTCGTAACCCTTGTTCTTCTCTTGGGAATAGGAGGAGCACAGGCCCAAGACTACTTCGGCGGAGCACAGTGGATAGGGGCTATCACTCGCGAACAAGCCCACATACCTGAGGGCCGCCAGTACACGGGCTCCGTTCTAAAGGAGACGAAAGCCCAATGGGCAAAGGCTGCCCCACTGTCAAGGCGGAGCATTGTCCTGCGCCGTAGCTTTAAGCCGTGGAAGGCCATCAGGAAAGCCGAACTGCGCATCTGCGGTCTGGGGTTCTATGAACTGAGCATCAACGGCAGGAAGATTGGCAACTCAGAGTTTGCCCCCTTATGGAGCGACTACGACAAGACGGTGTTCTTCAACGTCTATGACGTTACTAACGATATTCTGCAGGCGGACAATGAGTTCCGCGTGCTCTTAGGTAACGGGTTTTACAACGAGCACGGCGAGCGCTATCACAAGCTGCGCATATCCTTCGGCCCCCCTACGCTGCTGTTCTTCCTGTACGTTACCTACGAAGACGGGCTGTGCGAGCGACTGCTCAGCGACGAGCGCTGGCAGTGGGCTTTATCGCCTATCACCTTTAACAGTATCTATGGCGGTGAGGACTACGACGCACGGGTGGAGCCTGCGGACTGGCAGCCCGTCGTCGTCCAACAGGCTCCGCGGGGTCAGCTGCGCCTGCAGATTGCGCAGCCCGTCAGGCTGATGGAGCGTTATCCCGTCAAGCAGACACTTCGCAAGGACACCCTGCTGATACTCGACATGGGGCAGAATCTGGCTGGCTTCCCCGAGATTACCGTCAGTGGCAAGCGAGGGCAGCGACTGAAGCTGACGCCTGCCGAGACGCTGACACCCGACGGGCTGTGCAACCAGAAGCAGACGGGGCGGCCCCACTACTATACCTATACACTGAAGGGCGACGGTGTGGAGAAATGGCACCCGCGCTTCTCGTACTACAGCTATCGTTACTTGCAGGTGGAAGGCGACTTGGAGGTCATCAAGGACATACAGTCATGCTTCGTCTACAACAGCGCACCGCGCACGGGCAGCTTCGAGTGTTCCAACCCGCGCATCAACGCTACCCACCACCTGATAGACCGCGCCATACGCAGCAACTGGCAGGCTGTCTGGACCGACTGTCCCGCCCGAGAGAAGCTGGGATGGCTGGAACAAGACTGGCTCAACGGCGAGGCGCTGGTGTATAACTACGACGCACGGGCCATGCTCGAGCAGACGATGCAAAACATAGTCGATGCACAGCACGAGGACGGCTCGATGCCGGAGATAGCCCCCGAGTACACCCGGTTTACAGGCTCATGGGCGCGCCCCTTCCAAGAATCGCCTGAGTGGGGCGGTGCCATCATAGCCCTGCCACTGCTCTACTGGCAGCACTATGGCGACCTGTCGCTTGCGCGTCGCTACTACGAGCCGATGAAACGCTATATAAACTATCTAGCCACGCAGGACTCATGCTATATCCTGAGGATGGGACTGGGCGACTGGTACGACTACGGCCCGGGGCGCGCAGGGTTCTCGCAGAACACGCCGATGCCACTGGTGGCCACGGCACACTATTACCAGTGGATGTGCTACATGTACGTGCTGGCCAAGCACCTTGGTCACAAGGACGATGCCAGCCAGTTTAACGTGAGGGCCGACAGCATCCGCCATGCCTTCAACCGCGAGTTCTACGATGCCGAGCGCAAGTCATACGGCTCAGGCAGTCAGGCATCGCTGGCACTCCCGCTATACCTCAAGCTCGTGCCCGCCGAAGACTATGAGGCTGTGCTCGGCAATCTGATACGGGATATACACGCCCACAACGACCGACTGACCACCGGCGACGTTGGCAACCGCTACCTGTTCTACACGCTGGCACACAACGGGCACCGCGAACTGCTATACAAGATGCTCAACCACGACGACGTGCCGGGCTATGGCTATCAAATCAAGAAGGGGCAAACCACACTGACCGAACAATGGAATCCCGACCACGGAGCCTCGATGAACCACTTCATGATGGCCCACATCGAGAACCTGCTCATCCCCGACCTGCTGGGCATCCAGCGCAACGGCGACCTCATCGAGATAGCCCCCCACCCCGTGGGCGACCTCACTTGGTGTCGAGGAACCACGCAAAGCGCACACGGCACGGTCAAGGTAGAGTGGCGAATCATCGGCGGACGGTTCCAGCTCGACATAGACATTCCCAGCGGCGGATTTGCTGACGTGTATATGCCCTACTCAGACCACGCCGAGTCCGTCCGCGCCGGCCACCACCACTTTGAGGAACCTTGCCAGCCCGCCCCCAAGCCCGCCAAATAGGAACCCACTTTCCGAATGACATAAAACACCTGTCTTGCAGGTACAGGGCGGTCGCCCTGAACATCTCGGGCGACCGCTCTAATCATTAAGGGCGGCCGCCCTTAATCATAAGCACGCCCGCCCCACAACCATCAACAACGGCTCCGCTACCCACGCCGAGCCGCTCCGCACCCCATCCCGAGCCTATGTTTACCCCTCCCCGAGCCACTCCGTACCATGTGCCGAGCCGCTCGAGACCATGCACCGACCCCATTCCCACCATCTGCCGAGCAAATCCCCGCATCGCACGCACTAATGCCTTCTATTAATCAGACTACTACAACAGCTTCTCTAAGTCTTCTACTGGAGGGAGAAGTTTCTTTAGTCTGTCATCCATATCAGCAGAAGTCTTATAGGTCGCTACGCCCATAGGCTTGTCGTAGTCCTGAATGACATATTCCACAAACTTCTTGTTTGCACTCTTGCAGAGGATGATTCCGATAGAGGGATTCTCATTAGGCTTACGCACCTCGTCATCCAGAATCCTTAGGTAACCCGCTAACTGCCCCAGATATGCAGTCTTGAATGGGCCGTCTTTAAGCTCAACGCAGACGAGAGCAGACAATTCCCGATTGAAGAAAAGCAAATCAGGAAACTGCTCCACGCCAAACTTCTCCAAATGATACTGGTTTCCCACAAAAGTAAAGTCCCGCCCAAAGGTCATTATAAAGTTCTTCACATTATTGATGATGCCCTTCTCTATGACCCTCTCATCCCTGTCTTTATCACGAACAAACAGCTCTTCCGTATTGATGTAATCCAAAAGATATTCGTCCTTAAACATAGTGATGGCACGATAAACTTGCATTTGGTCGGGTATGGTACGCCTAAAGTTATTAGGCAAACTGCCTTGATGGCCATACAAGTTGTCCTCTATCAGCTTCTCCAAGTCCTCAACCTTTGCCTTCGTATCCGCAGCAAACTGGATGTAAAACTTTCGTTGCTCCACATCCTTCACTTTGCTGACAATAGCATAGTGATGACTAAAGCCAATGCTCATAAAGGAAGCGATGGGGAAATCCGCTTTCATCGTAAAATGCACCGCAGGCAATTTGTTCGCCCCAACGAACGAAATGTCGTCATCGCCATATGGATTGTTCGTTCCAACGAACGAATCAGCAGATAGCATCTTCCACTCTTCATAAAATGTCCGCATCTTCCGTAAACTTGGCGCAGAGAAACCTCGGAGGCCAGGCAACTCTTTCCTCAGTTGCTGACTAACACCCTCAATAAACCCTTTGCCCCAGTTCTTTGTCCGTGTATTAGCTGAGATATACCTTCCAATACCATAATACAAGGCCAACTGTTCTTGGTTTACCGCCCCCCAACGCTCGCTGTTGGCTCTGCAAGATGGCATCCTTTATTACTTGGACGGCATTGGCAAGTTTGTCCGTTATATTCACTTCTTCCATATATTATTACCGATATTCATTTATTGTATAGAGTCAATCAGCAAGTGCTATTTGGTGTGCAAAGTTAGTGATAATGTTCGAAAAAGCCCCCATTGGGTATGTTAAAGTTAAGTTTTTCCCTTGGTCTTGAGTTCATTATATAGTCACTTACTCCTGTCGCCCCGCCCATTTTTTCCATCAAAACCCTTGGTTGTTTCAAAAACATTCGCTAACTTTGCAACCGACTAAGCCAGTCCCGTCGTGGACAGGGCGGGTCGGAACATCGATGGACAGAGACGGCAGCCATTCGTAGGGCTGCGTTTCGGAAAGGCGTTTACTGAACGTTATCATTCTGTGACCTCTAACTTCGCAACTTAGAATCCTTTCACAGAGGTAATGCAACGGAAACGTCTGCGTAGGGTGAATTATATCCCGACGGTTATTGTGCTACTTGCAAATAACGGTCGGTTCACGTATAAATTCACTTGGCGTGGGCTGGCTGCGTTGCTTATCCTTGAAAGGGGGCAATGCGAAGGCCTGAGGTCAGGGATGGGCGAAAGTAGGAAACTCCCATGCCTTTTTTGTTTCCAAGCCAAACAGATTATTAACGCTGAATTTGGGGAGTTCATAGGCATCTTTAACTTCTAACGTTATGAAGAAAAACAAAAACAATGAACTCCAGTCGCGAAGAGAGTTTTTCAAGAGAGCAGCCAAGAGTGCTTTACCCATTTTAGGAGCAATCGCTTTAACATGTACTCCAGTCGTTTTAAAGGCTGCCAAGAAAACAACTATGGGATGTAATGGTAGTTGTTCTTTTAATTGTTCTGGTGATTGCGCGTCTGGTTGCTTTACTACTTGTTATGGAGGATGTAATGGAGGATGTCAATCAAGTTGTAAATCAGATTGCTCAATTAGTTGCAGGGCATCGTCTAATGGTTATAGCCCAGAGTGTTCTGATTGCAAAGGCTATTGCTGGAGCAGTTGTAAAGGAACATGTAGTAAAAATTGTAATGGTAGTTGTATAGGTTCTAATAATATGGCTCACGTTAAAAAAGGATAATTTTATGGGCAATATAAAAATATGGCAGTCTGGTATGGCAAAGAACATCACATTCATTGTTACAAAGGACTGCCAACTTGCCTGCAAATATTGCTACCTCGTAGGGAAGAACTCGAAAGAGCGAATGCCCTGGGAGGTAGCTAAACAGGCTATTGATTATATCCTCAACCATGAGGAAGATTTTCGTGAGGAATCCGTTGTATGGGATTTCATTGGTGGAGAGCCATTTTTAGAAATAGAACTCATAGACAAGATTTGCGACTATCTCAAAACTGAGATGTTTCGAAAAAATCATCACTGGTTTAACTCTTACCGTTTCAGTTTTTCCACTAATGGCATCAACTATGATTCAGAAAAGGTACAACGCTTTATCGAAAAGAACAAGGAACATTTAAGCATCGGCATTACTATTGATGGCACAAAGAAAAAGCACGACCTTAACCGCATTTGGAAGGGGGATGGACCAGAAAAAGGTTCATACGATAGCGTGGTACGCAACATTCCTTTATGGCTAAATCAATTTCACAATGCTGGTACGAAAGTTACTATCAGCAGTGCTGATATACCTTACATAAAAGAGAGTGTGCTGCATCTATACTCACTTGGCATACACGAAGTGAACATCAACTGTGTGTTTGAAGATGTATGGAAAGAAGGGGATGATGAATTATTTGAAAAACAATTAATTTCACTAGCAGATAGCATAATAGATAACGGATATTATAAAGATTATACTTGCTCATTCTTTTCAGAGCACATAGGGAAGCCTTTAGATTGCAAACTAGAAAATCAAAACTGGTGTGGTGCAGGAAAAATGCTTGCTATTGATGCCGCTGGCTATTTCTATCCATGTACACGCTTTGCACAATATTCGTTAAGAAGTAAGAATGCATGGATTATCGGTAATATTAATGATGGTATAGACCAAAACAAGTTACGTCCATTCTTAACTCTTGACCGTTGTACTCAATCTGCGCAGGAATGTATAGACTGCGAAGTGGCTAGTGGATGTGCATGGTGTCAAGGCGAGAATTATGATGCAGCAAATACTCCCACAATATTCCAACGTTCTACAGCTATCTGCAAAATGCACAAGGCTCGCGTGCGTGCAAACAACTATTATTGGAATAAGTTGTTCCGAAAATTGGAATTGGAAGGAACACGTGCAGAATATGAGAGAAACAAGCAAATGTTAAATGATAAAGTATGCTAAAATATGATACAATACCTTATTATACTATTAGATGATACGTCCGTTTCATTCTGTCATTATACCAGCCGGCAAGGTGAGCGCAATTTGATGCCATTAGAAACGTTGAAATCAGGCATATTATATGGAATGAAAGAAAATCAGAACATTCAGTTTGTATATCCTAACTATGACCTACCAGATGAATACAAACAAATGATTAACATGATAGACCATACGGATATAAAACCAATGTCTACATCTGAAGGTGCTGATGTGATTGTGGCAGGCAGCTGTCTATCTTTGCTTAATAATATTGACGTAAATAATAACACGTTTGTTGTGAGGACAGACCGTAAGGATTTGTTCGCCAATTATAGCTCTTTGGGTGACAGCATGGCTAAGATGCAACGATTGAATATTGTATTAACAGATATTGAAAGGTTTACAGAAGATGATTTTGCTAAATACCAAAAGATACTTAGATATTTGACTGACCGCGTTTGTGAATACTATGTTAAAGGGAATCCCGTCCAGTTAAACATCCTAACAGACCGCATAATGCTAGACAAAATGAACAACTGTGGAGCTGGGGATATAAGTGTTACACTTGCACCTAATGGTCGCTTTTATTTATGCCCTGCATTCTATTATGAAAATGAAAATGATTCTGTAGGTGACGTAAGGCATGGAGTGAATATAAAAAACAATCAATTGTATAGACTTAATCATGCCCCACTTTGTCGCATTTGTGACGCGTATCAATGTAGACGTTGTGTATGGCAGAATCGTAAAACTACACTGGAAGTGAATACACCAAGTCACGAACAATGCGTGGTGGCTCATTTAGAACGTAATGCAAGTCGGAATTTATTAGCGGATATACGTAAACATGGTAGCTTTATGCCAGAGCGTAACAT
>CAMWKZ010000052.1 GCA_947174945.1 uncultured Prevotellaceae bacterium
CCCGAATGAAGGAAACAAGCTGTAATAATAAAAGCCGCTCAGCTGATGAGCGGCTTTTATTTGGTCATTCTGCTTTCTATTCAATCACCACCAGCGTGTCACCAGCCATGACACTCTGGCCGGGGCTCACACAGACGGCAGTCACTTTGCCATCCTGTTCCGTCTCAATGTTGTTAGCCATCTTCATAGCCTCCAGCACGAGCACGGCATCGCCCTCCTTTACCTCATCGCCTACTTTGACGTTGACGGCGGTGATGACACCAGGCAGCGGAGCCTTTACGGCATAGCTGGTGTTCGTGTCAGCGGGCTTGCTGGCAACAGGCTGTACCACGGGGCGGACAACCACCTTCTTCTCCTCTACGGGTTCTGGCTCCATCTCCACCTTGTACTCCTCACCATTCACCGTTACGGTAGCGATGTTCTCTGCGATATCGCCAATGGCAACTTCATACTTATTGCCGTTGATAGTGTATTTATAATCTTTCTTCATTTCTTTGATACGTCTTTATGGGTGTTCTGTCATGGTCAGGGTGTAGCCGTTCCACTGAGACTGCTTTTCATTAATAGTAATGACGCCAGACTCGTTGTCGTGTACGTTGTTGCCCTTGAACTCATGCAGTGCCAATGCGATGGCAGCATATACTTCGTTTTGTTTCATACGCAGCCCCTTTTACATAGGAATGTTACCGTGCTTCTTGGCAGGCAGGGCATCACGCTTGGTAGCCAGCTGAGCCAGTGCGCGGCAGATGCGGAAACGTGTGTTGCGCGGCTCAATCACATCATCGATATAGCCATACTTGGCTGCCTGATACGGATTGGCAAACAGCTCGTTGTATTCCTCTTCCTTCTCAGCGATGAATGCCTGCATATCCTCACCAGCTTCCTTCTTGGCCTTAGCCTCCTTGGCATAGAGCACGGCAGCGGCACCAGAAGCACCCATTACGGCAATCTCAGCCGACGGCCATGCGTAGTTCAGGTCGGTGTGCAACTGCTTTGAACCCATTACGATGTGTGAGCCACCGTATGACTTACGCAGCGTAACGGTAATCTTGGGTACGGTAGCCTCGCCATAGGCATAGAGCAACTGGGCACCATGCAGGATGACGGCATTGTACTCCTGACCCGTGCCGGGCAGGAATCCCGGAACGTCGACAAGTGAAATGATGGGAATATTGAAAGCATCGCAGAAGCGGACGAAGCGGGCTCCCTTACGAGAGGCGTTCACGTCGAGCACACCAGCATAGCATGAGGGCTGGTTAGCCACGATACCCACACTCTGGCCGTTGAAACGGGCAAAGCCCACGATGATGTTCTTGGCAAACTTAGGCTGTACCTCGAAGAACTCGTTGTCGTCGGTAATAGTCGTGATGACCTTGTACATATCGTAAGCCTCGTTGGGGTTCTCGGGGATAATCTCGTTGAGCGAGTCCTCCATACGGTCAATCGGGTCGGTACACTTCTTGCGAGGAGCCAGTTCCATATTGTTAGAGGGAATGTAGCTCAGCAGGGTCTTCAGCATCTCAACAGCCTCTTCCTCCGTCTTGGCAGTGAAGTGGGTTACACCCGACTTCGAGGCGTGAACGCTGGCACCACCCAGATGCTCTTGGTCAATATCCTCGCCCGTAACAGTCTTTACCACCTTCGGACCAGTCAGGAACATATACGATGTACCCTCCATCATCAACGTGAAGTCGGTGAGGGCAGGGCTGTAGACAGCACCACCGGCACAAGGACCGAAGATACCTGAAATCTGGGGAATGACACCAGATGCCAAGATGTTGCGCTCAAAGATTTCAGCATAGCCAGCCAGTGCGTTGATACCCTCCTGAATACGAGCACCACCCGAGTCGTTGATGCCAATCACGGGAGCACCCATCTTCATGGCCATGTCCATCACCTTGCAAATCTTCTGGCTCATGGTCTCTGACAGCGAGCCTGCATGTACGGTAAAGTCCTGTGCAAAGACGAACACCAGACGACCGTCAATCGTACCCGAACCGGCTACGACACCATCGCCAAGGAACTGCTTCTTCTCCATGCCAAAGTTATGGCAACGGTGCTCCTTGAACATATCGTACTCCTCAAACGAACCCTTGTCGAGCAGCATGTCGATGCGCTCACGAGCCGTGTACTTGCCTTTGTCGTGTTGCTTCTGTATAGCTTTCTCACCACCACCGAGACGAGCCTGTTCGCGCTTCTCGATGAGCTGCTTGATTTTCTCTAATTGCTTTGACATAATATCTCTTTTCCAGTTAAATTAATGTTCGCACAATTCAGTTAGGATGCCACAGGTTGACTTGGGATGCAGGAAAGCGATGTTCAGCTGCTCAGCACCCTTGCGGGGCTTCTCGTCAATCAAGCGCACACCCTTCTCGCTCACCTCGGCCAGTGCCTCGGCAACACCGTCTTCTACACAGAAAGCTACATGATGGACACCCTTGTTACCCTTGTCGAGCCACTTCTGAATGGTACTCTCTGGGCTTGTCGGCTCCAGCAACTCCAGCTTCACCTCACCGCACTTCAGGAAGGCTGTCTTTACTTTCTGGTCTTCTACAACCTCAATGTTGTAACACTTCAGGCCCAGCACGTTCTCAAAGTACGGCAGGCTCTCTTCAATGCTCTGGACGGCAATGCCCAGATGCTCAATGTGGGAAATCTTCATATCTTTCTTTTAATGTTTATATTATATATTAATAATGTGCAAAGGTAATCAATTCCCACCACAATGACGAAGCAACCCCTTCTTTTTTTTGCTTTTTTATATAATTCAATATAATTATGGGTATTTGTCCGCTAGTCATATCGTCTGAGTGGAAAAAGACAAAAATAAGAACTGGTTATTTCAGCAGGAAATAATGAATATTCCAAAAAATTTATGAGATTTTCTGGATTGCTAACTCGTAGTGTATTCTTTCACCAGAGTATTCAGGATGAAATGGCTCTTTTGTTCTTTTTACAAATTGAAAACCTGCACTTTCATAAGTATGTTGTGCTGGTACACAAATCTCATTAGTCCAGACAACTATTTTTCTTGCTCCTGTCTCAGTTATTCGCCTAACAGCCTCTTTCATCTGTTGTAGCCCGTAACCATTGCCCTTGTATCCAGTTAAGATACAATTATGCCCGATTTCAACAGATTCAGGGAAGTTGGTTGGATTCCATGTCACAAACCCTATGGGTGTGTCATCTAAGACAGTAATAAAACCACATGTCTTAGCAATGTGAGGATTGTTATAGAAAAAATTATCAAATTCTTCCCATTGTTTAATCCAATCACGCTCAAATCTCGGCTCAAATGAATAGCCGTCTTTTAACATATTCACAAGTGTTCCACAAGGGAAGTCTGTTATTTCTATATATCTTACCTCCACTATATAAACTATAAATAGTTAAGTTTTTGCAAATATAATATTTGTTGTTAAGAAATTGTCTACTTATTAAGGATTAGAAAAAGTTTGATGTTAGTACAACAACCCAAAGCTCCAGAGTGGTAGGTACTGCCCGCTTGCGTACTCTGTATCGTCACGTACAATGTAGGCGTTCTCAACATCCTTGACTTGCTTGCTCCCTTTTTTCTTACCTCCTACCTCAAATGTGTATTGGCCGATTTCAAAGTCAGATACCTTTGAAGAGGTGACTGGCAGATGAAGCCGTGTCTGATTATAGAAGAACGTCTCGCGCACATTGCCGATATTGGCATTGTCACCTGACATTACAAAAATCATGTTGGTATTGTCAAGATAGACTTTCTCCGTCTTGCCCAGTCCACGCATACCACCTGTCTGGTCGCGTAGCTGTCCTATCATGCCTGCCTTTTCCATGTAAAGGAGGTAAGTAGGAATGTCATTGCGACTAACCTTTATTTCGTTGGCAAGGCTCGTTGCTTCTGGCTTATAAGGAACATTGCCTGCAATGATGCCAAGCATGTGACGAAGTTTCCTGCCTGTAGCAGGTGTCATATTGGCATACTGAGGTATATCGACTTCCATTGTCAGGCGTATCACTTGCTGAAGACGTTGCTGGAAATAGCCTTCAAGGGAGAAAGGATAATAACCTTCGTGAAGGTATTTGTCGAATAAGGGGAGAGGATGCTCCACGCCCCCAATCTGTACTTTACCTTTTAAGACCTCCTCGAAAGTACGGACAGGTGTCTTGATTCCTTCAAACAGTTCAAGATACTCACGAAACGACAACCCTTGCATATTGAAAAGCAGAACTCTACGGCTAAGGTCAGCCTCGCCCTCTAAGATGTCAAGAACAGATGAACCAGTGAAGAACACATGAAGTTTGGGATGGGAGTCGTATATCTGTTTCAGTTCTGATGACCACCCATCGTATTTGTGAACCTCGTCGATGTAAAGCCACTCACCACCTTCACGGACAAACTGTGCTGCTGTGTCTGTGAGTGAGTTGGTTGCAAAATAACTATGGTCTGCCGAGACATAGAGGCTCTTGTCCTTGATGTTTTCTGATTGTTCCTTGATATGTTGAAGCACCATCGTGGATTTGCCGACACCACGAGGCCCCATCAAACCGACAAGTCTTGCATCCCAAGGCAACCTGTCATACATATAGCGTTTGAAGTCAGTTTTAACGAGATTCAACTGCTCGTTCATGAAGTTTATAAGCGTCAATTCCATATTCTTTTTCCGTTATTTGCACGTTGAAAAGTGCAGATTGTGCCATAATATGCACTTTCTAAGGTGCAAATTTAGAGTTTTTCTTTCGTATATGCAAGAAAAATGCAAACAATTTAGGCGATTTTGTGCTTTTTAGGGTTCGTGTTGGGGAAATGTTAGGCCTGATTTTAGGGGGCATAAACTATCTCTTTTCCCTCCAGTATCTCTTTCGGGTTGCTCGAGTATCTACATTGACCTGCTCCAGTATCTGTTTACTGGGGTAAACAGATACTGGAGCACCTCGAAAGAGATACTAAAGCAACCCGAAGGAGATACTGGAGACTGAACCTTTAAAGTTCGATGATAATTTTGCCGTTAATTTGCCTGCCTGTCAGGTAGTTTGGCACTGCATATTGCTGGTTGGTAACGTCCGTTACCCAGTAGTAGGAATTGACGTTGGAAATGCCGAAGATGTTCAGGCCGTCAATGCCGAGCCAGATGCGCTGGTGGTTGCGTTGGTAAGCGAGGAAACTCATGCCGATGTCGGCCCGCTTATAGGCTGGGGCACGGAATTGTTGTTGCTCCAGTCCGCGGTGTGGCGCACCAAAGGGCAGTCCGTCGGCAAAGGCCAGTCGCAGGGTCATCTTCCATCGCTCCGTACCGGGGAAGTAGTCGGTAAAGTGCAGGTTCATGCCCCAGCGCTGGTCGGTGGGCATGGGGATGCTGATGCCGTTAAGTTTCTGTTGCGTCGACATGATGCTGAGGGTCAGCCATGAGTCTGTTCCCGGAACAAACTCTCCAAAGAGTTTCAGGTCCAGTCCCGCAGCATGTCCGCTGGCCTTGTTCTCACCGTAGTAGACCACCTTCATGTTCTGTACGTTGTAAGGCACCAGATTGTTCATTAGCTTATAATATGCCTCGGCGGTGAAGCGGAAGGGGCGGCCTGCCATACGGAACCGATAGTCAAAAGCCCCCACCAGATGGATGCTTTGCTGGCTTTTGATTTTGTTGTTCAGGGTGACGATGGTCTGCCCGTCGACGGTCGATGTGTCGCGTAGTTCTTTGTAGAATGGAGCCTGATAGTACAGGCCCGTTGCCAATCGGAAGGTGATGTCCTCGTTGAACGAGGGAATGGCTGCCAGCGATACACGGGGCGACACGATGGTCTCTTTGTTATAGCTCCAGTTGGCCATTCGCACGCCATAGTTCAGGGTAAAGTACCAAGGCTTTTCCCCGTGACTTTGAAATCGGTAGGTGTCCTGCAGGTAGGCCTCCGTGCGGGTGCTTTTCAGCGTGTTCTTCGAGACCAGCGAGTAGATAAGGTCCAGACGAGTGGCAGAGTGGGGGATGCTGTATCCGCTGGAGTCGCGCATCTCGTATTCACGTGCCTGCTCCTCAATCTTCTCCCACTTGAAGGTGATGCCTGCCTCCACGTCGTGCTTTCGGGTCTTGTGGTTAGCCATTAGCTTGATGCTCTGCACATTGGCATTGAGGTAGTTGCGGGCGTGTTCCATATAGGTGCCTACGCCCAGCTGCTCCTGCGTCTGTGTGTCGTCCAGCCAGTATTGCCCTTGAATATCGTATGTCTCCTGTTCCTTGGTGTGAAATGCTGAAGCCAGCAGGCTAATCTTGGTGTTTGCCGAGAAGTTACGCTGTATGCGGAGCGTACCGAACAATGTTCGGAAGATGTCCTTCTCCTGTCCGTCGAAATACACGCGGAATGATTTCACGTTCTGGAGTGTGCCGAAGGCCGTCTCGCGGGTAGAGGGAATGAAGTTGTAGTGGTTCTCCGAGACGTTGCCTATCAGGTCTATTTCCCACCTTTGGCTGGGCTTGTAGGTGATGTAGGTCTGATAGTCCAGAAAGTTAGGCCTGTATTCCCCTTTCGTCTCCAGCGAACCCAGCAGGTATTGGTTGGTTTTGTAGCGTACCCCGTGGCTCATCGAGAATTTCTTGGAACCGTAGCCCACAAAGGCACTGCCCCCTAACAGCGAAGCCTGCAGATTGGCTTCCCATCGGGTAGGCTGACGGTATTGAATATCCAGTACCGACGACATCTTGTCGCCGTACTTTGCTTCAAATCCTCCTGAGGAGAACCCGATTTTCTCTACCATGTCCGAATTGATAACCGATAGTCCCTCTTGCTGCCCGCTGCGGATAAGCAACGGACGATAGACCTCTACATTGTTAATATATACGGAGTTCTCGTCGAACGAGCCGCCACGAACGTTGTACTGCGACGACAGTTCGTTGTGGGTTGACACGCCCGCCTGCTGTTGTACCAGTTCTTCCACGGCATTGCCCGTTGTCGAGGGTGTTTGCTTCAGCGACTTGGCATTCAGCTGCTCCGTGCTTGTCGTCTGTCTGCGCCGCTCAGTCACCACCACCTCGTCTAAAGCCTTCATGGGGTGTAGCGTGATGAGCAGCTTTTGGTTTCCCTTCGGATTGCGCAGCACTCGGGTGCGGGTTTGGTAGCCCACCATCGAGAATTTCACCACCACGGAGTCGGCAGACTGCAGTTTCAGTGAGTATTCTCCCTTGAGGTCGGCCATAGTCACCGCTCCCTGTTCCAAGCAGGAGATGGTAGCCAGCTCAATGGCGTTGCCGTCGTCGTCGCTGACCTTGCCCGACAGCGTAAACGACTGTGCCTTTAGCAGCAAAGCGGCTAAAAGCAACAGGGAGGTCAGTATGTGTCGAAGACGATTCATTGTTACAATAAACGTACCATGTGGCGTTTTATTGTGTATGCCGATAGAGTACCTATTCGCGCCACAGCCATGAAGCCAGTGTGTTGACCCATCGGATGTTGATGCGGAACCAGCGGTAGGTACTGACCTCCTTGCCCCCGAAGCGCAGGATAAAGTCGCGGTAGGGATTCTTACGGAAGGGCAACCCAACGTCCAAGAAGCGGATGTGCTGGCAGCCCGTCTGGTGCACATCCTTGATGGTTGCCCAGAAGGTGACGGCATTAGGGTGCAGGGTGGCAAAACTCTTTCGGCGAGCAGCCGAATACCATAGGTAGGCATCATCGCCCGAGTAGGTACACACGCTGCATCCGATTGCTTTCTCGTGGTATTGCGTCAGGAAAATCTTGCACCGGCCAGCCTTCATCATTCCCAGAAAGAAGTGGTCGTCGGGAATATATCTCCGGGGCTTTAGCCAGTTATGCTGGCGCATCAGTTTTGAGAAAGCCCTGAACTCCTCTTCCGTCTCGACGGTTTTGGTCGTGGCCCCTCGCTTCTGTGCGTTTTGAATGCGGGTTAATTGTTTGGGCGAGATACGCTCCTCAGGAGTTCGGGAATGTAGTGAGTTGTGGATGCTCATCCAGCGCACGGGAAAGTAGCCAGCACTGCGCAGCAAGCCGTAGCCGAACATCTTTTGCGACAGGTTGCTGAACTCTATGTACAGTGCCCTGTGATGCAACCGTTCCGTCAGTGCCTTGACCATAAGGTCGAACAGCTTGTCGTCAGGCCCTTGTCGGTAGACACCTTCGCCCATGACCCTCACGTGCGTATATAAATAAGGTGGGAACCACGACCTACGGTATCGCTCTACGGCCAGCAGATACGCTGCCACCTGCCCGTCGTCGCCTGTCGCTACCACCATGTAGGGGCGGTGGCGAGGAGTCTGCTCGCACAATTCCATCAGTTCGGGGCTATGGAAATAATTGCCTTCGGGCAGGGTGGGCAGTTCCTTGGCGTGTTCGTAGACGATAGCTTTCATCGGATGCAAAGATATAAATTATTTACGATTTACCGTTTATGATTTGCCATTTTTTTGTATCTTTGCACCGTAATTATAAAAGAACACTTCTATGAATTTCAAGGATTTAGTACAGTTGCGCCGTTCCCACCGTAAGTTTACGGAGGAGGAGATTGACGGCGACGACGTGAAGCTGATATTACGTGCCGGGCTGATGGCTCCCACCTCGAAGGGACAGCGTGCGTGGCAATTTGTGGTGGTTGACGACAAGACGGACTTAGAGAAGCTGTCGGATGCCAAGGATTTGGGTGGCCAGTTCCTGAAAGGGGCTCCGCTGGCCATCGTGGTGCTGGGCGACCCGCTGCAGAACGACTGCTGGGTGGAGGACGGCTCTATAGCTGCCATCTCGATGCAGTATCAGGCTGAGGCACTCGGGCTGGGCTCCTGTTGGGTTCAGATGCGTGGCCGCGGACTTTCCGACGGAACATCGGCTGATGTCGTTATCCGAGGGGTGCTCGATATTCCAGAAAACCTGTCGTGCCTGTGCGTACTCGCCATTGGGCACAAGGCTGATGAGCGGAAGCCGCAGAATGAAGACAAACTGAAGTGGGAGAACGTGCATCTGAACAAGTATTAGGCGATACGTGCAGTACTGATGATTAACTACGATTTAACTAAGATACGGGCCATTATCTTTGACCTCGACGGAGTGCTCTCTGCCGAGACGATAGCTATGGACATCAACGGTACGCCACTGCGCACGGTCAACATCAAGGACGGTTACGCCATTCAGCTGGCCATGAAGCTCGGGCTGCGCATCGTCATCCTTTCGGGGTGCAGGGTGGAGGCTGTCCGCCATCGCTACGAAGGGCTGGGCATGGAGGATATTTATCTGGGTGCGTCCGTAAAGATACAAGTCTATGAGCAGTTCTTGGCTAAGTATGGCTTGAAGGACAGCGAGGTGATGTTCATGGGCGACGACATTCCCGACTTGGAGGTGATGCGCCGCGTGGGTTGTCCCGTTTGCCCTGCTGATGCGTGTGCGGAGGTGAAGGCCGCCAGCCTGTACGTCAGCCAGCGCAAGGGCGGGCAGGGCTGTGGCCGTGATGTCATAGAGCAGACGCTGCGGGCACAGGACAAATGGCTAAGTGATGAAAGGGCTTTCGGATGGTAGCAAAGGGCTATAAAATCATACTGGCATCCAATTCGCCCCGCCGTAAGGAACTGCTGGCAGGGCTTGATGTCGCTTTTGAGGTACGTGTCATCAAGGGCATTGATGAAAGCTATCCCGACAGTCTGCCTACGACGGATATTGCTGAGTATATTTCCCGCAAGAAGGCTAATGCCTATCTGCAGCAGTTGGCCGCCGACGAGCTGCTTATCACTGCTGACACCATCGTGGTGCTGGGTGCAGAAGTGATGGGCAAGCCCCACGACGAGGCCGATGCCTGTCGGATGCTGCGCAAGCTGAGCGGGCAGACTCATCAGGTGATTACGGGTGTCACGCTGGCTACTACCGTCCGTCAGCAGAGCTTTTCGGTTGTGACCGATGTCACCTTTAAGTCGTTTACAGATGAGGAGATAGACTATTACGTCAGCCATTACAAGCCTTTCGACAAGGCGGGAGCCTATGGTATACAGGAGTGGCTGGGGTATATCGGAGTGACGGCGTTGCGGGGCAGCTACTTCAATGTCATGGGGTTGCCCGTTCAGCGCATCTATGAGGCGCTCCGCCAGTTCTGACGTTTACCTTCTTCTGAACTCTGAGCAGGTGATGGCCGTTGCAATGGCAACGTTCAGCGATTCGGCTGTTTCCGTGGCTGGGTTGAAGTTGGGGATAAGCAGTCGGTTGGTAATCAGCGGGCGCACAGCCTGTGAGATACCGTTGCCCTCGTTGCCCATGACGATGATGCCGTGGGGTGTCAGTGGCTGCTGATAGATGTCGTCGCCGTCGAGCAGCGTCCCATAGACGGGGCATTGGGCGGTGCTAAGTAGCTCCACTAAGTCGCAATAGGTGATAGACACGTGGGCTATGCTGCCCATCGTGGCCTGCACCACTTTGGGATTATACACGTCAGCCGTCTCGGGCGAACAGTAAATAGTGCCGATGCCAAACCAGTCGGCAATGCGGATGATGGTGCCCAGATTGCCGGGGTCCTGAATGCCGTCGAGGGCGAGTGATAGCTGCTGGCTGGCAGGTGAGGGATGCGGGGCAGCGGGCATTTCAAATATGGCCAGCACCTCTTGCGGATGTTGCAGGAAGCTGATGTGGCGTAGCTCTTCTTCCGTCACCAGCTGGGCATCGGCTCGCGGTGTGGTCGAGAAGATGGTGTGAGGTCGGTACCCCGTGCGCAGCAAGTCACCCACCACCTTTGGCCCCTCGGCCACAAAGAGGTTTTCGCGCTTTCTGTTCTTTTTCAGCTCCAAAGAGCGTACAAGTTTTATTTGGTTCTTGCTGAGCATATATTTCTTGTTTTGCTTGCAAAGATACGAATATTTTTGTAATTTTGCACGAGAATGCGGAGCAAAACCATCATATTATCCTTTTTGGCCGTGTTGTTGGTTGCGTGTTCAGAGACCAAGTATGTCCCTGAAGGCGACTATCTGTTAGACAAGGTGAAGGTGAAAAGCGACGACAAGGCGATAGGGGTGGACGTGAAAGAACTGCGCCAGCTGATACGCCAGCGTGGCAACTCGCGTTGGTTTGCCGCAGCCAAGTTGCCCTTGGCCACCTACTCGCTGTCGGGGCGCGACACCACCAGATGGCTCAACCGCACCCTACGCTCAATGGGCGAGGCCCCTCAGTTATACGATTCCACCAGCACCGTCCTTTCGGCACAAGACCTGCAGTTGCAGCTGCAGAACCTTGGCTACCTGAGGGCTACGGTCGATGTGCGGAACACGCTGAAGGGCAAGAAGGTGACGACCACCTATCTGCTACATCCCCGCCAGCCTTATTTCATCGACCGTATCAACTACGACATTCGCGATTCGGCTGTTGCCGCGTTGCTCAATGTGGCCGACTCTACGCGCCGTGGATTGCGACCAGGCATGATGTTCAATGCCGACAATCTGGACAACGAGCGGAAGCGGCTGACCGACTATCTGACCAACCGAGGGTATTATCGTTTCAACAAAGACTTTATTAGCTATAAGGCTGATTCCGTGGCAGGTAGCAATCTGGTGCGGTTGACGCTGGTGCTGCACCCTTACCGCAGGGGAGAGCAGCTCAATCTGCCGCATCAGGTGTTTACTATGGGGCGGGTCAACTATCGTAGTGGCAACGAGGGCGGAACGCCTATCCCTCTGCGCCGAAAGGTGTTACGGAACAATACTTTCCTGACCGAAGGGGCATTGTATGCCGCTCGCGACCTGCAACGCACCTACAACCGCTTTGGCAGGCTGGGGGCGGTTCGCTATACGAATATCACATTCCGTGAACGACAGGAGGAGCCTGTGCTGGACTACGACATCCAGCTGAGCACCAACAAGCCGTCGACGCTGTCGTTCCAGCCCGAAGGCACCAATACGGCTGGCGACCTGGGGGCGGCTGCCTCGTTGACTTACCAGAATCGCAATATCTTTCATGGCTCTGAGGCTCTGAGCGTTGTGCTGCGCGGTGCCTTTGAGGCCATCAAGGGGCTGGAGGGCTATAACAACACCAACTTTGTGGAGTATAGCTTGGAAACGCGACTGAACTTTCCGCGCTTTATTGCGCCGTTCTTGCACTCCAGTTTCCGCAGACGGGTCAATGCCACCTCGGAGGTGTCGCTGCTTTACGACTTGCAAGACCGTCCTGAGTTTCAGCGCAGGGTATTCTCGGTGGGGTGGCACTATAAGTGGAACGACCAGCGCCACCACGACCGTTACCAGCTGGATTTGCTCGACCTGAACTATATCTCCATGCCGTGGATTAGCGAGACTTTCCAGCGCGAGTATCTGGACGATACCAATTCGCGTAACTCCATCCTGCGTTATAATTACGAGAATTTGTTTATCATGAAGCTGGGCTTTGGCTACACCTATAATAATGGGTTGTATGCCATCAAGGCCAACGTCGAGACGGCAGGCAACCTGCTTGACTTGGCTTCCAAGGTGTTCCGCTTCCATCAGGATGCCGATGGGCAGTCCACTTTCTTGGATATTGCCTATGCCCAGTATGTGCGCGGAATGTTTGACTACACCCGCAATTTCCGTTTCGACTATAACAACGAGCTGGTATTCCACATGAACTTTGGCATTGCCTATCCCTATGGCAACAGCCACATCCTGCCCTTCGAGAAACGCTTTTTCTCGGGAGGAGCCAACAGTGTGCGTGGATGGAGCGTGCGCAGTCTGGGCCCTGGTAAGTTTGTGGGCACCGACGGACGCATCGACTTCATCAACCAGACGGGCGACATGAAGCTGGATGTCAACTTGGAATACCGTGCCCACCTGTTCTGGAAGTTTGGTGGTGCCCTGTTTGTTGATGCGGGCAATATCTGGACGCTGCGCAACTACGAAGAGCAGCCCGGCGGTCAGTTCCGTTTGTCCGACTTCTGGCAACAACTGGCAGCCAGCTACGGACTGGGTCTCCGCCTGAACTTCGACTACTTCATCGTCCGCTTCGACATGGGCATGAAGGCCGTCAACCCAGCCTACACCACCCGCCGCGAACACTATCCCCTGCTGCATCCAAGGCTAAGTCGCGACTTCGCATTCCACTTTGCCGTCGGCCTACCCTTCTGACAAGTCTGGAAAGACCCGTTCTTTCCACGAGTAAGCTCCGTCCTTTCCACGGGTAAGAGCCGTTCTTTCCCAGGGTAAGCCCCGTTCCTTCTCCCGTTTAATTAACGCCGAATACGAAAAAAACGGGGAAAATATGGCGTTGTCCGATGCTTTTTTATTAATTTTGCACAAAATTTGAATGTATCATGCTTAAGTTCATATCCTTTGGCAGCGGCAGCAGCGGTAATTGCTATTTTCTGGCAACTCCCACGGATGCCCTGCTGATTGACATAGGAGTGGGGTTGCGCGGGCTGAAGAAGCATTGCAGGGACTATGGGTGTAGTCTCTCGAAGGTGCGCCGCGTGCTTATCACCCACGACCATGCCGACCATATTAAGTCGGTGGGCTCCTTTAGCAACGACTATAACGTGCCGGTGTATGCCACTCGTGAGGTACACGTGGGCATCAATCGTAATTGCTGCGTTGTCAAGAAAGTGGCGCCTGCGCTGGCTTGTGTGCTGGAGAAGGGGCAGACGCAGCAGCTGGGCGATTTCCGGGTGACACCGTTTGAGGTGCCCCACGACAGCACCGATAACGTAGGCTATCTGGTGGAGGCCGAGGGCGTGGCCTTCTGCATCATTACCGATGCGGGTATGGTGACTGACGAGATGAAGACCTATATCTCCCGTGCCAACTACCTTGTCATCGAGGCTAACCACGATGTGGAGATGGTGATGAACGGCCCGTACCCCAAGTTCCTGAAAGACCGCATTCTGTCGCAGACGGGGCATCTGAATAATAATGAGTGCGGCGTGGCCTTGGCCGAGAATATGTCGGAGTACCTGCGCCATGTGTGGCTCTGCCATCTGAGTGAGGAGAACAACCACCCCGAGCTGGCCCGTAAGACCGTGGGGGCGGTGTTGCGCAACTACGGCATCGTGGCGGGCACCGACTTGCAACTGGAGGTGCTCAAGCGTACCACGCCGATGGGCCCCTATGAGTTAGTGTGAAATCTTTAACTTTAACATATATTGTAAATATGATTAGTATTACTTTTCCAGACGGCTCTGTTCGCTCGTATGAGCAGGGCGTTACTGGACTCCAGATTGCCGAGAGCATATCGCCTGCTCTGGCACGCAGCGTTATTGCCTGTGGCGTGAATGGCGAGACCGTAGAGCTGAACCGCCCCATCAACGAGGACGCAGCCATTGAGCTCTACAAGTGGGACGACGAGCAGGGTAAGCACACCTTCTGGCACACCTCGGCACACCTTTTGGCTGAGGCTTTGCAGGAATTGTACCCTGGCATCCAGTTCGGTTTCGGACCTGCCGTCGAGAATGGTTTCTTCTACGATGTCCTGCTGCCTGACGGGCAGATGCTCAAGGAGAGCGACTTCCCCACGATTGAAGCTAAGATGAAGGAGCTGGCTTCCAAGAAAGAACCCGTTGTACGCAAGGAGGTGGCCAAGGCCGATGCCCTCAGGCAGTTTGCTGCCGATGGCCAGACCTACAAGTGCGAGCACATTGAGCAGGACTTGGAGGACGGTACCATTACTACCTATACTCAGGGTGCGTTTACCGACCTCTGCCGTGGTCCGCACCTGACGGACACGGGCGAGATTAAGGCTGTCAAGCTGACCAGCGTGGCCGGTGCCTTCTGGCGTGGCGATGCCAGTCGCGAGCAGATGCAGCGCCTGTATGGTATCTCGTTCCCCAAGAAGAAGATGCTCGACGAGTATCTGGTGATGCTCGAGGAAGCCAAGAAGCGTGACCACCGCAAGATAGGCAAGGAGATGGAGCTGTTTATGTTCTCCGATAAGGTGGGCAAGGGACTGCCCATCTGGATGCCCAAGGGCACCGACTTGCGTCTGCGTTTGCAAGACCACCTGCGTAAGGTGCAGCGCCGTTTTGGCTATCAGGAGGTCATCACGCCGCACATCGGCTCGAAGAACCTCTATGTCACCTCGGGTCACTATGCCCACTATGGCAAGGACTCGTTCCAGCCCATCCACACCCCTGAGGAGGATGAGGAGTATATGCTGAAGCCTATGAACTGCCCTCACCACTGCGAGATATTTGCATGGAAGCCTCGCTCTTACCGCGACCTGCCCCTGCGCATCGCCGAGTTTGGCACCGTCTATCGCTATGAGCAGTCGGGCGAGCTTCATGGTCTGACCCGTGTGCGCTCGTTTACGCAAGACGATGCCCACCTCTTCTGTCGTCCCGACCAAGTGAAGCAGGAGTTCCTCAACGTGATGGATATTATCAACATCGTACTCAAGGCTTTCGGCTTCCAGTTCGAGGCGCAGATTTCGCTCCGCGACCCTAACGACCACGAGAAGTACGTGGGTACCGATGAGGACTGGGCACTGGCCGAGCGCGCCATTCAGGAGGCTTGTCAGGAGAAGGGGCTGCCCGCCAAGGTGGAATACGGCGAGGCTGCCTTCTACGGCCCCAAGCTCGACTTCATGATTAAGGATGCCATTGGCCGCCGCTGGCAGCTGGGTACCATTCAGGTAGACTACAACCTGCCCAAGCGTTTCCAGCTGGAATACACCGACGAGGACAACCAGAAGAAGACGCCCGTCATGATTCACCGTGCTCCCTTCGGTTCGCTCGAGCGCTTCACCGCTGTGCTTATCGAGCACACCAGCGGTCACTTCCCCCTTTGGCTCACTCCTGAGCAGGTGGCCATCCTGCCGCTGTCGGAGAAGTATAACGACTACGCCCGTGAGGTGGCTAAGAGGTTTGAAGAGGGCGGTGTGCGTCCCACCATCGACCTGCGCAACGAGAAACTGGGTCGTAAGATTCGCGACAACGAGCTGAAGCGCATCCCCTACATGGTCATCGTCGGTGAGAAGGAGGCTGCCGACGGCACCGTGGCCGTGCGTCCGCAGGGTGGTGGCGAGCAGACCGTTATGACCATCCAGCAGTTCATCGACCACATCAACACTGAGGTTACCGAGATGACGAAGGATTTCTAATTCCCTTCCTTTGATACTATCCACTTAAATCGGGGCACCCTAAATAATAAATCTAGGTGTCCCGATTTTGTGTGTACCTTTTATAATTCAAATAGCGATAATTCTGTGCTCCGACGGAAGAATTATCACTAATAATTTGGATGGTAATAAAATAAGTTGTATTTTTGCAAATGGAACTTATATTAGTTGTTAGCTATGACAGAGATAAAGAAAATCAAGAAGGGATTGGCCCGCGAAGGAAGAACGGCATATAACAAGGCGAAGGAGAATAGCTATGCGTTTATTGCCGTAGGTAATAGCATTTATCGTATGTCTGCTGATGGTACTCGCAAGAAGGTTAGCAACCTTTCAAGTATTCGGGTGAAAGCGAAGTGTAAGAAATTCGCAATTTAGAAAGATGTCTATTGCTGTTAAGAAACGTTTGCGTGTCTTTGCCGGCCCTAATGGTTCTGGAAAGTCGACTATCACAAAGATTGTCTTAGACTATGTCCATCTGGGGCCATGTGTCAATGCCGACGAGCTAAAAGTTCTTCTGTCAAGAAACCGAATGGTTGATTTTTCTTCGTATGGCTTACATTTGAATGAAGATAAGTTTAAGACAGCGTTCTTGAACTCTACTTTGACGGAAAAGATAGATGATGTCAGGAAAACTTTGTCGAATGTGTATTTTGACAGGGATAAGCTGGTTTTGAGCGATGAATATGAGATAGAGGACTATTTTGTTTCATTTATTACTGCATTTATTTGGAATGAATTGCTTGACAGCTCTAAAAGATTCACCATTGAAACGGTAATGTCCCATCCTTCGAAACTTGATTTTATGAAACTTGCAAAAGAGAAGGGGTTTAAGGTGTATCTGTATTTTGTTACTCTTGCAGACCCCGAGTTAAATAAACATCGAGTTCAGACGAGAGTTGCGTTAGGTGGGCATCCTGTTGCCGAGGGGAAAATCGGCAAACGTTATTACCGTACAATGCGCAATCTCTATGATGCCCTAAAGATTGCAGATTCGGCATACTTGTTTGACAACAGCGCAGGAAAGCCAAATATGTTTGCTGTCAAGGAACAGGGTAAGGTGACAATATTGTCTGACTATGTGCCAAAATGGTTTGAGACATACGTTATAAACGTTGTAGAACAAAGAAAAAATGAATAGCAGCAAGGTTTACCCTCGGACGGGTGATGTGCAGACGGTGTATCTGAAATCGGTCGTTACTCGCCCGACGATAGAGGTTGGGGAGTTTACTATTTATAATGATTTTGTGAATGACCCGCGCGATTTTGAGAAGAACAACGTGCTCTATCATTATCCGATAAATCACGACCGACTGACTATCGGTAGGTTTTGCTCTATTGCCTGTGGGGCGAAGTTCATATTCAACTGCGCCAATCATTCGCTAAGGTCGCTTTCTACTTATACTTTCCCTTTGTTCTTCGAGGAATGGGACTTGCCGAAGTCGGACGTGGCGACGGCTTGGGACAACAAGGGTGATATTGTCATAGGCAACGATGTGTGGATTGGCTATGATACGGTCATTATGGCTGGTGTCACTATTGGCGATGGTGCTATCGTTGGCGCGAGGGCCGTGGTGACCAAGGATGTCGAGCCGTATTCCATCGTTGGCGGTGTTCCGGCAAGGGAGATACGAAAGCGTTTTGCACCCGATGTCGTCCAGCGGTTATTGGAGTTGCGATGGTGGGACTGGCCAGTTGATAAAATCCAGCGGTCAATTCATGACATCCAGTCTGGCAACCTTGTTATGTAAAAAGAAAGCCCCGACCTGTGTAAAGGAGGTCGGGGCTTTGTCGTGCTTATTTCTTTGCGATGTTAAGCGTGTAGATGGCGAATGTCTTGGGGGCGATGGTGGTCGAGAGTGTGTTGCCGGTGGCCTCGAGGGGCTTTTCCTGTGGGGTGATGAGGGCAGGGTGGTCAAGGCTGTTCTCGGCTGTGAGCACGTCGGAGTGCAGGGTTACGACCTTGCCTCCTGAGAGGGTTGCCTTCTTCATGCCGAGGAAGGCGATGCTGAGGTCTTGCGGCTGGTCGGAGACGTTGGCTACTTTTACGATGTAGGTGTTGTTGTCGCCGGTGGCCGCCGTTGCGAAGAGGCCATTCTGGTCGGGGTCTCCTGCTACGCTCTTGCCGTTCATGGTCAGTGGCAGCACGTTGTTGCCGCGGTTGGTGGCGAAGAGCTGCTGCACGTAGTAGCTGCAGGTGGGGAAGCTACTGAGGTTGTCGAACCATATCATGTCGGGTCGCCACTGCCATCCTTCGACGTGGGCGAAGAGTGGGGCGTAGGTTGCCATGTGTACCACGTCGGCGTTTCTTTCAAGTCCGGTCATGAAGGCGGCCTCCATGAGTGCTGCGTTGAAGTGGTTCCATTTCTTTCCCTTGCCGTGGCAGGCGTATTCACCGGCGAACACCTTGGGCCCCTTGCGGTCGTAGTTGTCGTAGCGGCGGCCTTGCTTGAGGAACCATTCCTCTGGGCGGTAGAAGTGCTCGTCGACGAGGTCGGCGCCGACTTTCTTCATCTGCGGCCATAGGTAGTCGAACTTCTTCCCTTCTGAGTCGGGCCCTGAGGTGCCGACTATTTTTATCTCGGGGTGCTTCTTGCGCATAGCGCTGAGGAACGGTGTGAGCCGCTCAATGTATTCGGGGCCCCATTGCTCGTTGCCTATGCCGATGTATTTCATGTTGAAGGGCTTGGGGTGTCCCATTTCGGCTCTCAGCCGTCCCCATTTGGTGTCTGTGCCTCCGTTGGCAAACTCCACGAGGTCGAGTGCGTCGTCTATGAATGCTTGCAGCTCGTCGACCTTAGCGTGGGCATCCAGCCCGTTCTGGTATTGACACGCCAGCCCGACGCTGAGTATGGGCAGGGGTTCGCTGCCGATTTCCTCGCTGAGCAGGAAGTATTCGTAGAATCCCAGCCCGTAGGTCTGGAAGTAGTCTGGATAGAGCCGGTGTGCGAAGGTGTAGTGCCATCGGTTTTCGTTGAGTGGTCGGTTCTCAACGGGGCCTATGGTGTTTTTCCACTGGTAGCGGGTGTCAAGGTCGGTACCTTCGACGATGCAGCCTCCGGGGAATCGGAACACGCCGGGCTTGAGGTCGGCCAGCTTCTGCGCAAGGTCTTTGCGCATACCGTTCTCGTGCCCTTTCCATGTGTCGACGGGGAAGAGCGACACGTGCTCGAGGTCTACTGCCGACTGGGGGGTGGTCAGGAATAGCCTGAGCTGCGCCTTGGGCTCCGTCTTCGTTGCCCGGAGCACGATGGTGTATTTCTTCCACTGCCTGCCTGCTATCTCGAGCTCTTTCCTGCTGAATGCCTGATTGTCGGCCATTGTCTTGACATCGGCCAGCTCGACGCGTATCTTGGCCTTCTCGCCGTCGACGGTGCGTGCCCATACCGAGAAGCGGTAGTCCTTGCCTTTCTCAACGCCTATGCCGAAGAATCCCTCGTTGGCCAGCCCCGTGTGCTTGTGCCTGTGCCCGGGGTTGCCCAGCCTGACGTAGTGGGGGTTGCGCTCGAAGGGGCCGTCGTCCCTCACCTGCACGTTGCCGTAGGTGTTCCACCCCATGAAGGTCTGGGGAAACTCGAACGAGCGGTTTTTCACCATTTCGGCGTATAGCCCGCCGTCGGCTCCGAAGTTGATGTCTTCAAAGAAGATGCCGTACATGGTGGGCTGTATCGGAGCCCCCAGCTTGTTGGTCTTGACGACGAGTTCGTTGGTGGCCGCGCTTGCCGTGAGTGTTGCAAGAGCCGCCATTGCGGTCAGTAGATGTTTTCGTTGCTTCATGTCTGTGAGCTAAGTTTTTAGAAATTATAAATGCAAATTACTGAAAAAGTCAGCACAAAGATACGCTTTTTTGGTGACGCTTGCAAATGAAACGGCGTGAAAAGTGTAACCCTATATCATTGCTTTTATTTTTTCCTGATTATTCTGTATTCGTTTTGGTTGTTGCTTATGACAATCTCGTTTCCTTGATTTTCTATTTGGATAGATTGAGGATTGCTGTCAATAAATCGACCCATAGCCTGCACAGGAGGATGAATATATTTTTTGATAAACAGACTCATTTCTTTCCCTGCTTTCTTATAGAGCATCTCCCAAGCATCCTTTCCGACAAAGCATTTACCACCATGTTGCTCAAATTGGCGTTTTAGTTTGGACAGCAGTACAGACCCCGTTTCATCGAAAACCACTAATATCGGTGTTAATCCTGATGCCTCTGCTTCATGGGGAAAAGACATTTCTTCATTGAAACGCCCTTGCCCACTTGCAGCAATTGTTACACGCATCTTCAATTCATAAACTTCCTTTACCTCTTCGATATAGCAGTCCACCTGTCTGCCTTCACTTGTTCTATGTCCGCTATCGTTGATTCTTTTTACAGGAGAGTTAGTGTGTGAAACGGATACACCACCAAGACAGCTAGCAAGAATAGGTTCAAAGACATAACCAGTCTCTTGTCCACTTCTATTGTCAATGTCAAAAAACCACTTCCGCCATTCTAACCATATTGCCAGCAGCGAGTCATCACATTTTCCATATTCTAAAAGACTTCTTGGTGCTACTTGGTCTGCATTGGGGAATGGCTGATTTTGAAGAATCTTATCGTATTTGTAGCGTCTGCGGTACAGGTCGCAAAGATTCTTTAAATATAAATATATGGTGTCACTGATGTTTGTGGCACCAGCCCTTTCCAGCAATTCGAAACTCTCATCAGTAGTCATTTCAGGCAATTTGTTTATCTCTGTAAAAGATATTTTGTAGAATCCTTTTTTTGCCAGCTCACTAATGGTTGGAAATTCCTGGGAGGGATATGTACCGTGAATGTCGTGATAGGCGATGAAGAGTAGTAAAGTTACTTCTGATGCCGATATTTCCACTTTTGCATCGCCTGTCCCGTGTTGCGAGAACTGACGATAAAATTCTTTCTGAGACTTGTTCATTGTTAGAATGAGAATAGCTTGTTTATTAACATTTTATCTAATTTATGACAGGTTGTAACCAATGCAGGACTCATCGCTGATGATTTGGTTACATTATACCACATCAAACCGTTAGGGAAGGATTTGGATGCTTTTTGGTCACACTTATAAATCTGTGCTGCCATTTGATTTGCAAACAAGGGGGGGATTGCATTTCCTATCTGCTGCATCTGCTGACTGTCGTTGCCAAAGAAACGAAAATCATCAGGAAACGTCTGAATTCTAGCACATTCGCGCACGGTCAACATTCGATTTTGAGTAGGATGTATGAATTCTGATGTAGCAGAGCCTGTAATAGTCAAAGATGGCTCGTCGTAAATAAGTCTTTTCATACCAGACGGTGAGCCTCCTCTCTTTTCCGAAGGAGTACCATCACAGACTCTTCTTGCAGCTCGTTTTGCAAATGACTTATGCTGCAATTCTTTTGGTAGGTCTTTCATCGTCTGTCCTTCATGTAATGCGCATATTCGTTCATATCGAATGCCGCTTTCCGTTTTTCTGATATGGTTGATTTTAGGTATGTCTATTTCTTCAATATCTGCAATAGCATTTCGTAGAGTTTCTGTACCATTTTTGTAAATTCGACCACTTGCCATAGTAATAGGCCTTGGAAAATCGAATGACTTTCCTTCGCGGTTGCCAACAATAATCACACGCTTACGACGCTGTGGTATACCAAATTCCTGCATATATACTTTTTTCATATAAACTGTATAGCCTAATGAAATCATTCCTTGTATGCAATTAACGAGAAAATCTCCGTTGGTTGTGGTCAAGATGCCTTCAACATTTTCCATCATAAACCAACGGGGATAAAACTCTTTTAAAGCATTGACGTAGTTTGTCAACAACTGGTTTCGTGAATCATCTTCAGAACGTCGACCTGCAGTTGTAAAGCCTTGGCATGGTGGACCACCTATAATTAAATCAAGTTCATTCTTTTGTAATCTCAAACTATCACGTACGGAACGGAAATCACAAACAGACAAGTCCTCAATGTGGCCTTTCCCTCCTTTAAAATTATAGTTATAAGTATCTATCGCCTCTTTGCAGATATCGTATGCTGCAAGGATATTCACGCCGTATTGTGAGAATCCAAGAGAACAGCCCCCAGCTCCAGCAAAAAGACTGATAGCTTTATAATTTATATCGTCGTTATACAAAAAACTCATGATTTTAATTTGTTTTGGCCACAAAGATATACATCTGTCTCTTATACCCCTCTCCGAGCCCACGAGACGTAGAGGAATCGGGGTTGGCGGGGGGGGGGTTGAAAAAAAAAACACGGGGGGGGGGGGGGGGGGGGGGGGGGGGG
>CAMWKZ010000053.1 GCA_947174945.1 uncultured Prevotellaceae bacterium
TTTCGCTAATCACCAAATTTAAAGATAATTATAATTCATCGAACTCACGTTATTTACTATATAAACAGATACTGTTTAATGTGGAAATAGATACTGGAGCCACCCAAAGGAGATACTGGAGCCTGAAACATTGTTTGTACCATGCAAATTCCATAGGATTCGGACAGGTTTATTTGTGATTTATTGGCAATTTATTTGTAGCAAATGAGTGCGGTTTCGATATTTTTCCTTAACTTTGCAGCGACAGTAATGGAATAGCGATTCCCGTTGTCATCTTATTGAATAATGGACTAAAAGTCCTTGTTCCGACTTACTGAATAACCGCCAAATCTATTCAAACACAGGAACATGTGACGATTAGGTTCATGCCCCTTGGGGCGTGGACTGTTCGTACTTGTTTTGTGTTGAGGTTTGCTTGGCGGTTAACCCAGTGAGTGAATGAGTATGCAACGGCCCGCCTTTTTTCGTTACACCTTATTTATATATAATATGGTGAACATAGGACAAAATATCAAAGAGGAGTTGCAGCGTCAGGAACGGACCGTCAGTTGGCTGGCCCGTAAACTGAACTGCACCCGTGCTGCCGTTTATCGCATCTTTGATAAAAACAGCATTGATACGGCCCTGCTCCTAAGCATTTCCCAGATTCTGCATCGTGACTTCTTCTGCGAATTGTCGGAAGAGGCTAAGAGCGGAATGGCTGAATAATGATACGGAAGTGTATCGTTTGTGATACGCAAATAAACTTGGCGTTTGTTATAGAATGTTTAATTTTGCAATCGCAATTATTTATAACAAAATAAGGACTATAGAAGATTATTAATCTGTGATTCGTATGATTCATTAATAAAAACTTAAAAACAATGAAGAAAGTATTTTTAACTTTAGCTTGTGCAGTTATTGCGTTGTCTGTTTCGGCACAGCGTACAGGTAGTAGCTCCTCGTCTTTTTTCTCTACGACGAAGAGCGACCAGCCCATTACATTTAGCGTTCGTGCAGGTATTAACTTTGCTAATATGACTTTAGAAGCAGGTAAGGTCTCTTATTCTCCTGATACGTATACAGGATTCCATGCGGGTGTAGCAGTTGATTTCCCCCTGTTGGAAAGTTTTTATATTCAGTCAGGGCTTTACTATACAGTTAAGGGAGCTAAAGTAGAGGATTTTAAAGAGGAGTTAACTGCAAATCCTTCATATCTGGAGATACCTATTCTTGCTTCTTATCGTTACAACTTTAGTGAAGCTGCACAGTTGCAGGTAAATTTCGGTCCGTATTTGGCCTATGGCATAGGTGGTAAAATAAAGTATGAATATGAACGCACATCAGTGGAAGAAGATGTTTTTGGTGATGATGCAGCCAAGCGTTTTGATGCAGGATTACAGATTGGTGCGGGCGTTACGATTGCCCAACATTATTATGTCGGTTGTGGCTATCAGTTTGGTTTGACGGATATAGGTCGTGACGGTATTGAAGTAAAGAATAAGAACTTCTTCATCAGTCTGGGTTACCAATTTTAAAGATATTCCCTTTACGAAAAAGGTCTTTTTAGTGAATAATTAGCAAACTGAGTGGATATTACTATCCGCTCAGTTTACTTTATTGTCAGCATGGTGTTTCCGTAATTGGCGTATTACAATAAAAATGAAGCGAAAACATTAATTTTTCTTCTATAATACATGTGGTTATCTCGAAGAAAAGCAGTACTATTTGCAGCAATAGTTTCCGCCACGCCTCTTAACAATGCGTACCACGGCGGGACTTCGTTATTTTAAGTGGTGCTAATAAATTATTGGCACTGCCATGTAGCTTTCTATGCTAAAACAGCGTGGTCTTATCGTTAATGACAAAGATATGATTGGTAGTTAAGTTTTATACATAAATCAGCGGTAAACTTTGTTGGTTCACCGCTGAGAAATATTTTACTTAGTATTACTTTGAGATTTGTATCAAATCTTCACCAAGAACAACAGAAATCTTTGCAAGGGTTCTTAATGTGAAATTGTGCTGGCCAGAAAGCCAGACAGAAACCTCGGCCTCTGTCTTTCCCATTTTCTTAGCCAGTTCTTTCTGCGTCATTCTGTTATTAATTAGTAGTGTATGGATTTTGTCTGACACAGCAAAGCTAAATGAAGTTTCCTTTTGGATTTCTAAAGGAATGTTCTTTATTGCTTCCAAATAGACATTTGTCGATTTCATAATTCAAAAGTTTTGTTGTCAGTACCTTTTAGCGTACCTGACTCGATTACAATGTTCCCCTTTTTAACTTCAACCTTTATAAGTTCATCAAGTTTCTGCAAACTGATGACATAGCCGTTCAGATTCAAGTCCTCCTCATAAGTCTTAGTGGTTTTTCTACCACCTCCACCTGCTATCAGTACGCTGTCTGAAAGACGGAGGCAATATAACCTCAATTTGCCAGAAACTACTGGCAGGGCACAAACACCGTCACGCATTTTTCCTTCAGGGCGGAAGTATCTTTCAAGAAAGCCAGCACCATTTATCATCTGCTCTATATAAGACAAAATAACATTTAAGTCCTTTGCTACATCTGCCTCGTTCTTGAACAGTTCGATGAATTTCTCAAATTCAGAATAAGCGTCATTCTCAAACACGAGAGAAAAGAGACCATTCTTTTCTGTTTGCTTTAGAGTTTTAATAGTTACTTTTGCCATGATTTATTTAAATTTGCGATGCAAATATACAGCAAAGTTAGGTTATAACCAAATTTTTTATTATTAAAATACATTTTCTTCAACTATATCTGCAAAATGATAACAAACCTTGCTAACTTTGCAAGGCTGTTAGTCGCTACTCAATGCTGTATGCTGATGTCATATTACCTGTGCCCCTGCAAGGGTTGTTCACCTATGCCGTTCCTGACGGAATGAGCGTGGGGGTAGGAAAGCGTGTACTGGTGACTTTCGGGCGTAGCAAGTCGTATCTGGCTGTCGTGGCAAGGGTGCATGATGTGAAGCCGGAGGGATATACGGTGAAGCCGATAGCACAGGTGATGGATGCGGAGCCGATAGTGACGGACAAGCAGTTGAGGCTATGGCAGTGGCTCAGCGACTACTACCTGTCACCCATTGGTGAGGTGTATAAGGCGGCACTGCCTGCCGGACTGAAAGCGGAGGACGGCTATAAGCCCAAGACGGAAACTTTTATCAGGCTGACGGCGGCTTATCGCAACGTGACGGCACTGCATGTGGCTCTGAATGTATTGGCCCGAGCTCGTAAGCAGTTGGAGGCCTTTACAGCCTATCTGGAACTGTCGGGGTGGGACCAAGTGGAGGAAGGGCTGGAGCCTGCGGAGGTCACCCGTGAGGAACTGCTCAATGCCAGTCATGCGTCGGCGGACACGCTGAAGCAGTTGGAGAAGCGCCAGATACTGGAAGCCTATGAGGTGGAGGTGGGACGGCTGAACCACGGCGGCGACTACCGCCCAGACCTCATCAAGCCGCTGAGCAGTGCGCAGCAGGATGCCTACAATGCCGTCCTGATGTCGTTCATGAAGAAGAACGTCACGTTGCTGCACGGAGTGACGGGCAGCGGTAAGACGGAGCTATATATCCACCTAATACAACAGGCATTGGAGCGCAAAGAGCAGGTGCTCTACCTGTTGCCTGAGATTGCGCTGACGGTGCAGATGATGCAACGGCTGCAACGGGTGTTTGGCAATCGGCTGGGTATCTATCACTCGAAATACTCGGATGCTGAGCGGGTGGAAATTTGGCAGAAGCAGTTGTCGGGGAATCCCTACGATGTGATATTAGGTGCTCGTTCGGCAGTGTTCCTGCCTTTCCAACGGCTGGGACTTATCATTGTTGATGAGGAGCACGAGACCAGCTATAAACAGCAGGACCCGGCTCCGCGCTATCATGCTCGCTCAGCAGCCATCATACTGGCGCAGATGTATGGTGCCAAGACGCTGCTGGGCACGGCAACCCCTTCGCTGGAAAGTTATCACAACGCCATGACGGGCAAGTACGGACTGGTAGAGTTGAAGGAACGTTATCAGGGCATAGAACTGCCTGAGATTCAGGTGGTCGACATGGCCGACCTGCAACGCCGCAGGATGCTTGCTGGCCCATTCTCGCCCCTGCTATTGACCAAGGTGCGCGAGGCGCTGGAGCGTGGCGAGCAGGCTATCTTGTTTCAGAACCGTCGCGGCTTTGCCCCGATGATTGAGTGTCGCCAGTGCGGATGGGTACCTCGCTGTCAGCACTGCGATGTTTCGCTGACATTGCACCGACAACTGAACCAACTGACGTGCCACTACTGCGGTTTCACCTATCGAGTGCCTACGGAGTGCCCCTGCTGTGGCTCTACCGACCTGCGCGCCAAAGGTTATGGAACGGAGAAGATAGAAGAACAAGTGCGCGAGGTGTTTCCCGAAGCCCGGGTAGCCCGCATGGACTTAGACACCACGCGGACGCGCAATGCCTATGAGCGCATTATCACCGACTTTTCGGCTGGCCGTACCAATATCCTGATAGGTACGCAGATGATTTCCAAGGGGCTTGACTTCGACAAAGTGTCGGTGGTGGGCATCCTGAATGCTGATACTATGCTGAACTATCCCGATTTCCGAGCCTACGAACACGCCTTTATGATGATGTCGCAGGTCAGCGGTCGGGCTGGTCGTAAAGGGAAGCGCGGATTGGTCATCCTGCAAACGAAGAACAAAGACTTGCCCGTTATTCAGCAGGTGGTCAGAAACGACTATACCTCTTTATATAAGGACATGACGGACGAGCGGTTGGCTTTCCGTTACCCGCCTTATACCCATCTTATCTATGTATATCTGAAGCATAATCGTGACGAGGTGGTCAATACGGCAGCCATTGAGATGGGGGGCCGCTTGCGCCAGTGGTTTGGCGGGCGAGTGCTCGGTCCCGATAAACCTGCCGTGGCCAAGGTGAAGTCGCAGAATATCCGTAAGCTTGTCTTGAAGCTGGAGAATGGTATTGATATGAAACGAGTCCGCGAGTACCTGCTGCTTGCGCAATCACAGTTACTCGCGGACAAACGTTATGCGTCGTTGCAAGTCTACTACGACGTAGACCCACAATAATATCTTTTAGAAAGACACTTCTACACCTAAGCCTAATACGCGATTGGTGCGGGTGAATGAGTTTTTGCCCTCAGGGATGGTCAGGCCAAGACTTTCCATATTCTTTGCTGGCGTATTCATATCGTAGTCCTCATAGTTCGTCTGGAAATAGGCGGCACTCAGTTTTACGGCATCCGAAACCTTGTAGCTAAGACCGAAGCCCAGGCTATAGCTGCTGACCACGAATGAGATATCGTTCATGTATGCGTCGGTCAGTTGATAGCGGGTGAGCTGACCACCGCCAGAAATGGTGAGGCGAGGCGTAATATCCCATTCTGCACCACCCAGATATTCATTAGTACCGCCATCAAGCAGTTTCTGCGTATTGTTATACCAATGGGCATCCGTATCGTAGAAATGGTGGTAACCCAGATTAAGACGCACGTTGTCTATGATGCTCCATTGTGCGCCTAATGCCAGCAGTGCAGGCGAATCCTCAGGTACACTGGTGCCATTCACGTATTTGTTCATCGCATCAATGACAGTTGCTTCTGGCAAATCGGAATTGTTCTTCATGCGCATACGGGTCTTGAACTCGTATTTGGCTGCAAAATTGAATGGGCCTGTCTTGTAGTCAATGCCAATGATGGGTGCGATGCCCCAGCCTGTCTGGTCTGATTTCAGGTTCATGCCGTTAGCATAGGGGGCAAGCGTCTCGGCACTTTGCGAAAGTTGCTCGCCTACGCCTTGAAGTGTGGCACCGGCGGTAGCCAACTGCTGGCCTTGCTGCGTCAGTTGCTGGCCTTGCTGCGTCAGTTGCTGACCTTGCTGCATCAGTTGTTGTACTTCAGGTGTTTGCATGGCTTGTTCCTGTGTCATACCAGCCTGCGTGAAGGCTTGCACATATTGGTTAATGCTATTCTGCACTTGGTTAATGCCATTCTGCACTTGGTTAATGCCATTCTGCACCATAGTAGCCTGGGAGGTAATGTTGTTACCAGCAACCTCAAGTCCTTCCTTTACTCCCCTGAAATATTCGGGCAGGGTCATGCCATCCTGGCCATTCATCACACGTATGTTATTCAAGCGAGCCTCGTATGAAGCCGTTCCATACAGCAATCGAAGACCGCCATAAACAGACAAGTGTTCGTTTATTTTGCGTGCTGCACCCACCTGTACGCCAAAGTAGTACTGCCGACCTTTCATATAGCCGTCTACATCGTAGCCCGTCACATTAGGTACACTGGCATTGAACTGACCCAACTGGGCATTCAGCATATTGGAAGTGTTGATGAGTTTATTGGTGATAGCACCTACTACCGTCTCAAACGAGCCGATGCCTTGGTCGAATTCACACTTTCCACCGCCACCGGGTATGGAAAAGTTGAACTGATAACTCCAGTCACCTTTATTATATGCAGCCTGCAATGATGGGATGATAGGAGCATCTGCTACTCCTTTGTATTGCTTGAAAGATGAATTGTTGTTTTTCAATCCAAGTTTCAGCAGGTCATTGTCCCATGTGGTGGTTCGCGTCTGGTGAGCATACTGCCAGTTGAATGCTATATGTAAACCTTCAGGTAGGAATACTACGCCGGCCGGATTAGAATAAACACCGTCGAGGCCGATAGCAGCATCGCGGGCAGGGTTTTTCAAAAACATGACATTCTGATTAGTGTTGGTGAGGATGCCGCCAGCCAAGGCGCTCGCCGATGTCATCATGAAAACAACTAACGAAACTAAATTCTTTTTCATTACTTTTAAAATTATTTTACTAAAAACGGTTGCAAAGATAGCAGTATTGCACAAACCGACGAAAAAAGTGCACGCAATATTAAGGGTTATTAACTAAAACCTGCACACTTTTTGCGCAGATGTGCCAAAGTGTGCAGGTTTTAGTGCTCGTAAACAGCTAATTCTCTTTATTTCTTTTCCGAGGGATAGCTGACGCGGGTATGATAGACCGTCTTCAGCTTTTCTATTAGTACCGTTTTGGCATACTGAATGTCGCGGAAGGTAATAGGACATTCGCGGAAATAGCCTTCTGCTACCTGTGTGTCAATCACTCGTTCCACCAGTCCGCGTATCGACTGTTCTGTATAGTCGGGAAGCGAGCGCGAAGCCGCCTCTACGGCATCGGCCATCATGAGGATAGCCTGTTCACGGGTAAAAGGATTTGGCTCTGGGTAAGTGAATAGTAGGTCGTCAACAGGTTCGTTGGGGTGCTCGTTGTGATAGCGGATATAGAAGAACTTGGCCTTTCCCTGTCCGTGGTGTGTGGCAATAAAGTCGCGGATAACTTGGGGCAGGTTGTACTTATTGGCCATTTTCAGTCCTTCGGTAACGTGGCTGATGATAATCTGGGCACTTTCTATGTCGCTCAGTGTCTCGTGTGGGTTAATGCCCGATTGGTTCTCTGTGAAATAAATGGGATTGGCCAGTTTCCCGATGTCGTGATAGAGTGCTCCTGTACGTACCAGTTGGGCCTTTGCCCCAATCTTGTTGGCTATCTCGCCGGCAAGGTTGGCCACTTGTATGGAGTGGTTAAAAGTGCCTGGTGCTTCTTCGCTCATCTGGCGTAACAGCTCGTTGTTCGTGTTTGATAGTTCAATCAGCGTGATGTCACTGGTAAACCCAAAGGCTTTTTCTATTAAGTAAAGCAATGGGTAAGCGAAAAGCAGGGCGATGCCATTAACTACCAGATAATTGTAGTTGCTGAAGTCAATTTGTGTCAGCGTGTCAGCGTGCATCCAGTCGAATGCCAGATTAACAATCATGCAGGCAAAGGTGACAATAATAGCTGACTTAAACAACTGGGAACGCTCAGACAATTCTCTGAGTGAAGTGATGGCTGCTAATCCAGCTATCAGCTCAATTACGATAAACTCGTAGGGGTGTTGTAACATAGTGGCGCATACCAATATCATAATAGTGTGTGTCATGAAGGCTGTTCGGGAGTCCATGAACACGCAGATAAAGATAGGCACCATAGCGTATGGCAGGATGTAGACGTGGACGAATGTGTTGCGCATGAAGAGTGCTGTCATCAGGGCAAAGATGATGATAAGCGTATAGAGCATGGCAATACTGCGAGGTTTCTCAAAGTAGTCCTTTCGGTAAAGGCTAAGGTAGAGCGTGAAACACAGCATGAGGATGGTGATATAGACAATCTGACCCAGCAGTGAAATCTTGTTCTGGGCTTCGTCGGCGTGAAGCCGCTCGTTCTCCCGTTTGAATGACTCAATGATGCGGTAGGTCTTTTCTGTCACAATCTCGCCTCGGTCAACTATCTTCTGTCCTTTCAGAACGAGCCCGCTGGCTAAGGCAATACCTGATAAAAGGTCGTTCTTGCTGGTTTCACTGCGGTCACGGTCGTAGATGAGATTGGGTACGATATAGGCATTTAAGTCGCATTTCTGTAGCATAGGTCGCAGAATGGCCAGTTGTTCTTCCGTGAACAGCTGTTCATAGGCTGCTTTGGCAGAGTAAACATCATTGATGGAAATGCTGACCGCCTCTTTCCCACTGACCACGCGTATCATTCGGGTTGTGTCGCTGTGCAGGTTGATATATTCTTCTTGCTCCATGATACCTTGCTGGTAAAGACGGTGGAGGCGGTTCGACATAATGCCTACAAAAGACTCGGGGAGTCCAGGAATGCCGTCGGCATAATCGGTATTAAACTTGTTGACCATCCGCAGTTCTATATCCTTATCATATTCAAAATAAGGCTCGAACTGGCGCATGGCGCTATCGCGTTCCTCGTTGATAACGGCTTCTGACTTATAGATGGGGAAGTCGTAGGGAGCTGTGAACTCAGCATACTTCCAAGGCTTCCCTTGCTCTACGTGGAAATAGCTGCGGTTATCATGTGGCATAGCCCATACAACAATAATGACAGTTGCAATAATCAATGCGGAGCGTATTAATATGTCACGCCAGCTAAAATCGTCTTTTTGGAATGTACTGCTCATTTTTAATGATTTTGTTTGCAAAGATAATAAAAATAAAATAAAATGTTGTACCTTTGCGCCTAAAATCAGAATTTACATGTATGGAAAGAAGAGTTAGGGTGCGCTTTGCACCAAGTCCTACGGGGGCTTTGCACATCGGAGGTGTACGTACAGCATTGTATAATTATCTGTTTGCTCGTCAGCATGGTGGCGACCTGGTGTTCCGCATTGAGGACACCGACTCCAACCGCTTTGTTCCAGGTGCTGAGGAATATATCATAGAGTCTTTTAAGTGGCTGGGTATCCAGTTTGACGAAGGTGTCTCGTTTGGTGGCGACAAGGGTCCTTATCGCCAAAGCGAACGGCGTGACATTTATAAGCAGTACGTGAAACAGCTGTTGGATGCTGACAAGGCTTATATCGCTTTTGATACCCCAGAGGAATTGGAGCAGAAGCGTCAGGAGATACAGAACTTCCAGTACGATTGCCATACCCGTAGTCAGATGCGTAACTCACTCACCATGTCGAAGGAACAAGTGGATGCACTGATTGCTGAGGGCAAGCAGTATGTGGTGCGCTTCAAGGTAGAGCCTGGACAGAAGATATTAGTCAACGACCTGATTCGTGGTGAGGTACGTGTAAAAAGCGACATCTGCGACGATAAGGTGCTTTATAAGAGTGCCGATGAGTTGCCTACCTATCATTTGGCTAACATCGTGGATGACCATCTGATGGAGATTTCTCATGTCATTCGTGGTGAGGAGTGGCTGCCGTCGGCTCCGTTGCACGTTATGTTGTATCGTGCTTTCGGCTGGGAGGATACTATGCCGCAGTTCGCTCATCTGCCGTTGCTACTAAAACCTGACGGCAAGGGCAAGTTGTCGAAACGTGATGGCGACCGTCTGGGATTCCCTGTGTTCCCTTTGCAGTGGAAAGACCCCAAGTCGGGTGAGACCTCTCGGGGCTATCGTGAGGATGGCTATTTCCCTGAAGCTGTTGTTAATTTCTTGGCTTTGCTGGGTTGGAATCCGGGTACAGAGCAGGAACTCTTTACGCTGGACGAACTGATTCCGCTGTTTGATATCTCTAAATGTTCAAAGGCTGGTGCTAAGTTTGCATATGAGAAAGCTGTTTGGTTTAACCATGAGTATATCCTGAAGAAGTCGAATGAGGAGATTGCTGCTCTGTTTGAACCTATTGTTAAAGAGCATTGTCCTCATGAAACCTCGGAGCGCATCTTGCAGGTAACAGCGATGATGAAGGACCGCGTGAGTTTTGTTCATGAGTTATGGCCATTGTGCTCGTTCTTCTTTGTGGCTCCTACCGAGTATGATGAGAAGACGGCTAAGAAGCGCTGGAAGGAAGATTCTGCTCAGCAGTTAATCGAACTTATGGGAGTCTTGGAGGGCATTGATGACTTCTCGCTGGAGAATCAGGAGAAGATAGTACATGCCTGGATAGAGCAGAAGGAATATAAGTTGGGCAATATCATGAATGCTTGGCGACTGACACTGGTTGGTGAGGGCAAGGGTCCGGGTATGTTCGACATCTCAGCCTTTCTTGGTAAGGAAGAAACCCTGCGTCGTATGAAGCGTGCCATTGAGGTATTAGGTTAAGATGGCTTATGTATAACCTCGGCATATATCTTTACCTGCTTGCCGTGGCCATTGCGAGCCTTTTCAGTGAGAAGGTGCGTAAGATGTGGCGCGGTGAGCGTGAGGCGATTCGCATCCTGCGTGAGAAAGTAGACCCTACGGCTCAATATGTGTGGTTTCATGCAGCCTCGCTGGGTGAGTTTGAACAGGGGCGCCCGTTGATGGAACAGTTGCGCCGTGAACATCCAGAGTACAAGATTCTGTTAACGTTCTTTTCGCCTTCGGGTTATGAGGTGCGGAAGAACTATGAAGGAGCCGATATTATTACCTATCTGCCACTTGATACGATAACTAATGCCCGTCGCTTCCTGCGTACCATCCGCCCTGTGATGGCTTTTTTTATTAAGTATGAGTTCTGGTACAACTATCTGCATATCCTGTGTCATCGTGGCGTACCAGTTTATAGTGTTAGTAGTATCTTCCGTCCTGGGCAGATTTTCTTTAAATGGTATGGCCGCCAGTATAGCCGTGTGCTGAAATGTTTTACCCGTTTCTATGTTCAGAATGAAGTTAGCAAGCAGTTGCTTGGCACTATTGGCATTACAGATGTCCAGATAGCGGGCGATACTCGTTTCGACCGTGTACTGCAAATCAAGGCTGCTGCAAAGCAGCTCCCTATAGTGGAGGCGTTTACTGGCGGTAAGAAGACGTTTGTGGCTGGTTCCAGTTGGCAACCAGATGAGGAAATCTTCATTCCTTTCTTCAACGAACATCGTGATTGGAAGTTGGTGCTTGCCCCGCATGTTATTAGCGAAGACCATTTGCAACAAATAGAAAAGTTGTTGGCAGGTCGTAAGGTTGTGCGTTATATACAGGCAACGGAAGATAATGTGCGCGATGCCGAAGTGCTTATCATTGATTGTTTTGGACTGCTTAGCAGTATTTATCACTATGCCGATGTGACATACGTCGGTGGTGGCTTTGGTGTTGGTATTCATAACACGCTGGAAGCTGCTGTATGGGATGTTCCTGTTTTCTTCGGCCCCAACAACCAGCGCTTTCAGGAGGCGCAGGGACTGAAACAATGCGGCGGTGGTCTGGAGATTGCCAGTGCCGACGACTTCCGTCGCCTGATGCAAGGCTTTGTCGACCAACCAATTTTGGCCAAGGAACTGGGCGAGAAAGCTGGTGCTTACGTCAAGAGCATGACGGGAGCTACGCAGAAGATACTGGCAGATATCAAATTGTAAAAGGTAAATTATAATCAAGATGGCTTTAATCAAGAGTTATAAGGGACTTACCCCAAAGTGGGGCAAGGACTGCTATTTTAGTGAGAACGCAACGATAGTAGGTGAAGTGACTATGGGCGATGAGTGTAGTGTATGGTTCAATGCCGTTGTGCGTGGTGATGTGGCACCGATTACCATTGGCGACCGTACCAACGTACAGGATGGAAGTTGCATCCATGTGACCCACGAGACGGGACCAACGCACATCGGCAGTGATGTTACTATTGGCCATAACGTTACCGTTCATGCCTGCACCATTCATGATGGCGCGTTGATAGGTATGGGCTCTACGCTGCTTGATGGTTGTGAGATTGGCGAGGGTGCCATTGTGGCTGCGGGCGCACTGGTGTTGCAGAATACGAAGATAGGCCCTCACGAAATATGGGGCGGTGTGCCTGCCAAGTATATCAAGCCTACCCGTCCCGGGCAGACTGACAATGCCAAGCACTACGTGGAATACTCGAAATTCTATAAAAAGGAGAATCCCGACTGTCGCTTTGATGCAGAATAATCACACCATTATACCACACGTGCATATTTATGATGAAGCGAATTTTATTTCTTTGTTTTCTTGTTCTTTTAGTTTCGGCAGTTGGGGCGCAGCCTCAGGACTACGAATGGACTTCGCCCAGTAAGAACTCGTCAGAGTCGATGCCGTGTGGCGGTGGTGATGTGGGCATGAATGTATGGGTGGAAAACGGCGATGTGCTGTTCTACCTGTCGCGAAGTGGATGCTTTGATGAAAACAATACGCTGTTGAAACTGGGCCGCTTCCGTATCAGTCTCTCTCCGGGACTGGATATGCAGTCGTTCCGACAGATACTGCATCTGAACGAAGGCTATGTGGAAGTGACCGATGGAAAGACGAGTGTACAGCTGTGGGCTGATGTCAACAAGCCAGTCGTACACGTTACGGCATCCAGTCGGCAACAGAAGGTGGTAGTTGGTGCTACCTACGAAAGCTGGCGCACGCGCGACATTACTATGACGAAGCGCGAATGTTTCCAGAGCAGTTATAAGTTTGCTGCGCCCAAAGGATTGCAGACGCGCCACGACAGCATTATGGCTACCGATAACGCTGTGTCTTTTGTACATCATAACGACGACGTGACCATCTTTGACGCAACGGTTAGCCAGCAGGGGATGGACAGCGTGAAAGAGCGGCTTTATAATCCCTTGCGACAGCTGACCTTTGGCGGACAGCTTAGTGGCAAGGGGTTTGTGTTTGTCGACAAAGTGTCGGGCCGATATGCCAGTAGCGACTATGAAGGATGGCTATACGTGACGGAGCACCCCGTCAAGAGTGCCCATCTGCAAATCGTGCTTGCAACAGTGCAAGGCTCTATTGGCGACTGGCAGACGGCATTGCAGCAGACGGCCCAACAGGTGCGTGTGCAGGCTGACCGCCGAGCAGCGCAGCGCTGGTGGCAGCAGTTCTGGCAGCGCAGCTATGTGGAAGGCGACAGCCCGCTGGTTCGCAACTATACGCTGTTCCGCTATATGCTGGGCTGTAACAGCCGAGGGCAGTGGCCTACCAAGTTTAATGGCGGCCTGTTCACCTTTGACCCTGAATATGTGAATCCTACCGCAGAATATAAGCTAAGTCCTGACTATCGCAACTGGGGCGGCGGTGTGCATACGGCACAAAACCAGCGGCTGCTCTATTGGCCGCTTCTGAAAAGTGGCGACTTCGACTTGTTGCGCCCGCAGCTGGACTTTTATCTGAATATCTATAAGAATGCCGAGGAGCGCAGTCGCCTGTACTGGGGACATGAGGGAGCCTGTCTGACAGAGCAAATAGAGAACTACGGACTGCCCTGTTATCCTGAGTATGGCACGAAACGCCCTAAGGGCTTCGACCCCGGTATGGAGCGTAATGCGTGGTTGGAATACGAGTGGGACACCTGTCTGGAGTTTTGTATGCTCGCACTAGAGGCCCATCGATATAGCGGCATGGATATTGAGCGGTATCTTCCCATGATACGCTCGTGTCTCCGTTTCTTTGACGAGCATTATCAGTATCTGGCCAATCAGCGTGGGGCCAAGCGGCTTGACGGCAATGGCAAGTTAGTGCTCTATCCCGGTTCTGGTGGCGAGACGTTTAAGGGAGCCTATAACTCTACGTCTACGATTGCAGCTTTGCGCACGGTTGCCACTGCCGTCGGTGATACGGCTTTCTTACGCCGACTGCCTGACATTACGGTGCGCAATGGAATGCTCCAGCCCGCCTTGTACTATGAGCGGGTGCAGAACGTAGAGACCACCCAGCTCTATCCCGTCTTCCCGTGGCGGATGTATGGGGTGGGGCGGCCTGACCTTGATGTTGCCCGCAACACATACCAGAACGATTCGCTGGCTATTAAGTTTCGTTCCCATATCGGATGGAAGCAAGACCTTATCTGGGCTGCCTGTCTGGGACTGACCGATGAGGCCCGTCGCTTGCTTGAACTGAAAATGGCTGACGGCCCGCATCGCTTCCCTGCTTTTTGGGGACCGGGCTACGACTGGACACCTGACCATAACTGGGGTGGCTCTGGTATGATTGGTATGCAGGAGATGCTCATGCAGGAGGTCGATGGCAAGCTGTACCTCTTTCCCGCATGGCCCCGTGAGTGGGATGTGCGCTTCCGCCTTCATGCCTCGGCCAATACTGTTGTTGAGGCAGAGCTGAAGGGTGGCAAGGTTGTGCGTGTGAAGGTGACACCCAGTGAACGCTTGTCAGACCTTGTGTACTAATCTTGCAATTCACGTTCAATAGATAATTCGTTATCGGGGGACTGGGTTATAAGCCCAGCCCCCCGATAAGTTATCACTTTCCTATTATCAAGTGGCGTACAGGGCCAGCAACGTCTGGCTTTACGTCGTATCTCTTGTCTTTCAGTTCTGTGCGCACGCAGAACACTTTGCCGCTTATCAGATTCTGAAGGTTGATTTCTCCATCGTAGGCAGGCAGGTCACGTGCTTCAATTGTATATACGTTGGTAACGCACTTTCTCGGCTTTTGCATATCGTTGTTAGGGCTCTTTATCAATATCCCTCCTAAGCTGACTGCCGACTTTACGTTGGGTATCTCTGGCTTGTTGACATTGAACTGAAGGAAATATGGAATGTCAAGTTTGCATCTTGAATACAGCACGGGAATGTTTTCCTGTAACTGCGTGTCGAAGATATACGTGATACGATTGCTAAATAATTTGTACTGGTACTCAATAATATCGCCCGCCTTGACATCAGGAATACGGATATGGCGCATGACGTAGTAGTTGTTAATACGCTCATCCTTTATACTGGCACCATCCACTCTTCTTTTCTTCACCTTGCCACCCACATTGCTGAACACCATCACCTTCATTTCATAGAACTCATCGCGCATATTCATGTCGTCCTTGTCGCTAAAACAGACAACATCCATCGCTGCATATTCTGCACCCGAGTCTTTCAGTATCTTGGTGCGTACCTTTACGTCATACAACATGGTTGTACCTTCCGGGTTGATATACTTGTTGGTTCCCATAGAGGCAAAGCGGTTGTCGTCCAGAGACCCTTCACCGCCACTACCGCTTGCGCTAAATGCCCCGGAAAGTGTGTATGTCAAATCTACCGACTTATACAGCACTACTGCATCAGCATTGGGCGCAAAGCTAACACTTTTAAGCTCCCATTCTTCCTGCGAAGGTTTGCCGAACTTGGCGTTCTGTGCCGTTGCTGTCATTGTAAAGGCGCAGAATAAAGACAGAATAAATAAAATGTGTTTCATAGACGTTTTGGTTTTTAATTGATAATAAATTGCTATGTTCACTTGGGGCAAAGTTACAAAAAAATTCTGTATAGTGAATCTTTTTTGTGAGAATTTTGATGCCCGACAGACAAAAGCATTGAGAAGTACACAAATTCACACCCTATTCATATCTTATTTTTACTTTTACATCTTTCTGCTTTAGTTCTTTCGGAACAATATAGGCAATGCACCAAGGTTCACTAAAACAAGTTAAGTTCTGAAATACCGTAATGTCAATGTCATAGCCATCTTTCATTTTTGTCTGCTTTCTAACTATTTCATCTACACCATAATTTGATGTATCATATATCAAAAGCAAATTATTCTTTGAGAAGTTCACCTTTGAGGTATATGTCGTATAGCCCTCTGGTAGTATTTGCTGCAAAACATCTTTACTGCTTACTATTGCTACTTGCCCATCTGAAAGTATCTTCCTATTAATAAAGCCTTCAATGCTTGTAGGCTCCTGTACAGGGTATTCGCTTTCCTCCTCACTGCACGAAAGCATGAACATTGTACACATCATCAATATTGCTAATGTCTTTCTCATAATACAATTATTTTTGAACTTATTGGGCACAAATATATACATATTTATTGTATTGCGAATGATTTCTGTAAAGATTTTGATGCTAAAGTAACAAAAATGGTATAAAAAGTAATTCCAGATGAAACTTCCCGAACCTATGCCGATTTGATTGCTGTAACTATCGCCCTGAAAAGTGCAGAAATTCAGGGCGAAATGTAGCACTTTTCCAGGCGTAAAGTGCCACCTTACGCTGTTTGTATTCGCTCCAGCATCTCCTTCGAGTTGCTCTAGTATCTCCATCGACCTTAAACAGTATCTGTTTAGGGTGGTAAACAGATACTGGGGCACCTCAAAACAGATACTCGAGCAACCCGAAGGAGATACTAAAGCAGGCATAAACAGATACTATTGTAGTGTTAAAAATAGTTTATACTAAAAAGTGATTAAATAAAATTATGTACCTTTGCACCTACTTCGACCATGCTATTCTGTAATTTGCAGATATTATAATATCGATGGCGCGGGTGTCGAGTTTTGCTTGTTTATTTGTACAGGTTTTCTCAGGACCTAAATAAGAGAACAAGTAGAAGCCAGATACCCCGCTTTTCTTTATGTCGTAATCTTTGATGAGGCTGTTGGGATGCTAAATTCTACACGTTCCACATCATCAACAATGGATGCAAACTGGTAAACATCAATAAAATAAAGCCCGACACTGATGTCGGGCTTTATTGATACTTTTATCGAAGTTGTAATGTATGATTACAGGTTCGGGTTAATCTTGCTCCACTCAGCGATGGGCGGTACGATGTTCAGCGTAACCAGCTCGTCGCGCATCTTGCAGAGGTGCTCGTAGCTCTGGTCCAGCTTGGCGTTCTCCTCGGCAGTACCCTGCGGAATCTCGAACTTAGCACCCTCGCTGGTCATGGTGGTCTTCATGGCCATCATGATGTGGTCGTACTTGTCGGTCTTCACGTAAGTACCTACGGGGAAGCGGAAAGGCTCACCGCCCATAGCAGCACGAATCATCTCGACAGAGAGGTATGAGGGGCTCTGGAATGAAGAACGTCCGCGGAGCTCGATAATCTTGGCACCGCCTTTCGTAACGTCTACCTTCATCTGCTCCCACTCCTCAGCAGGGAACTCGTCCGTGCCGATGATGTCGGCCAGCTTGCGACCCTTGACAACAACGTGGCTGCCGAATACGGCCATCTGCTCGCCGTGACCACCGTAGGTGGCACAGCCCGTAATCTCATTCTGCATCACACCGAACTTCTTGGCCAGTGCCGACTGCAGACGGGTGGTGTCAAGACCAGCCAGTGTGGTAACCTGTCCGGGCTTCAAGCCAGAGTAGAGCAGGGTAACCAAACCAGTCAGGTCGGCGGGGTTGAAGATGATGACGACGTGCTTCACGTCGGGGCAGTACTTCTTGATGTTCTGACCCAGCTCCTCGGCAATCTTACAGTTGCCAGCCAGCAGGTCCTCACGGGTCATACCTGCCTTGCGGGGAGCACCACCTGAAGAAATGATGTACTTTGCGTTCTTGAAAGCCTCCTCAACGTCGGTGGTGGCTACGATGTTCACGTTGTCGAAGCCGCTCTGGCGCATTTCCTCGGCAACACCCTCGGGTGAGAATACGTCGTAGAGACAGATTTCACTTGTCAGACCCATCATCAGGGCAGTCTGAGCCATGTTTGAACCAATCATACCGGCTGCGCCGACGATGGTCAGTTTGTCGTTAGTTAAAAATGCCATAACATTTACAAATTTACAATTTACTACTTATGATTTGTGTGCAAAGTTATAAAATAATTGTGAATTGGCTATTGTGAAACGAGGATTTATTTGTTATTTATTCTGAAAATGTGTATCTTTGCAAAGTAGAAATGACAAAACAAGTATGGAGAAAGCGGATATTAAAGAGCGAATAGGCAGGTTGCGCGAGGAGTTGAAACGTGAGCACCTGAGTGCTTTCATCTTCCCGACAAGCGACCCCCACAATAGTGAATACACTGCCGACCATTGGAAGGGGCGTGAATGGATTAGTGGTTTCAACGGCTCTGCAGGTACGGCGGTGGTCACGCTGACGAGTGCTGCCCTGTGGACGGACTCGCGTTATTTTCTGGCTGCTGGGCAGCAGTTGCAAGGTACGGAATTTCAGCTGATGAAACAGAAGGTGGCGGGAACTCCCACAATAGCCGAGTGGCTGGGGGGCGAGCTAAGGGATGCTGCTGACAAAGAAGTGGGCATTGACGGCATGGTCAGTACGGCTAACATGGTAAAGGAACTGGCTGCCGACCTGCGCCAACAGGGCGGAATCACGCTGCGCACCAATTTCGACCCGCTGGAACGGCTCTGGATAGGTCGCCCGCCTATTCCTGAGAACCCTGTGTTCATCCAGCCGATGGAATATGCCGGCGAAGCGGCTCATGATAAGCTGCAGCGCATTCGCAAGGCACTGCGTGAGCGTCATGCCGATGGTATGTTGCTGACTGCCCTTGATGATATTGCATGGACGCTTAATCTGCGGGGTAGTGACGTACACTGCAATCCTGTTTTCGTGTCATATCTGCTTATCTCAACACAAAAGGCTGTCTTATATATTAATAAGGTAAAGCTGACATCGCAGGTCGTTGACTATCTGAGCAGTGAAGGAGTAGAAGTAGAGCCTTACGAGCAGGTACGGCAAGGTCTGAACGATTATTTTGAATACAACATCCTGTTGGATGCCGACGAGGTGAACGATACACTTTACCGTGCCGTGAAGCGTGAGATTGTGAATGCTGAATCGCCCGTTAAGTTGCTAAAGGCCGTGAAGAACGAGCGGGAGATGGCAGGCTTTAGGTCGGCCATGCTGAAAGACGGTATAGCAATGGTTAAGTTCCTGAAATGGTTGAAACCGGCTGTGGAGGCTGGCGGTCAGACGGAGGTGACCATTGACGAGCGGCTGACGGCCTTGCGTGCTGAACAACCATTGTTCAGGGGGCTGTCGTTTGACACGATAGCTGGCTATGAGGCGAATGGGGCTATAGTCCATTATGAGGCAACGCCGGAAAGTGCTGCCGCGTTGCAACCCAGAGGGCTATTGCTGCTTGACAGCGGTGCGCAGTATCAGGACGGAACGACAGACATTACGCGAACCGTAGCCCTCGGTCCTCTGACGGAGGAGCAGAAGCGCGTCTATACCCTTGTGCTGAAGGGGCACATTGACTTGCAGTTGTTGCAGTTCCCCGACGGAGCCAGTGGTACACAGCTTGATGCCATTGCCCGCCGACCTTTGTGGCAGGCAGGTCTGAACTATCTGCATGGAACAGGTCATGGGGTAGGCAGCTTTCTGAATGTGCATGAAGGGCCTCACCAGATTCGCATGGAGTGGAAACCAACTCCGCTGAAGGCAGGCATGACGGTTACTGACGAGCCGGGCATCTATCTGGAAGGCCGTTTCGGAGTGCGTATCGAAAATACGCTGTTGGTCGTTCCCGCAGCAGAAACAGAGTGCGGTCGCTTCCTGCGCTTTGAGCCGCTGACTCTCTGCCCGATTGATACGGCACCCATTATCCCGGAACTGTTGTCTACAGAAGAAAAGGAGTGGCTGAATGCCTACCACCAGACCGTTTATGAACGCTTGTCGCCCTATCTTGATGCCGAAGAACAAGCGTGGCTGCGTCAGGCAACTATGCCTTTTGAGTAAAAAAAGTAAGAAAAAACTTGGTGGGTTGCGAAATAAGTTGTAACTTTGCACCCGCTTTTTGTGGCACCTGTGCCTGAAGCATAAGTCTAACATAAAATTTAAAATCAAAAAACGACATGATTATTGTACCAGTAAAGGAAGGCGAGAACATCGAAAAGGCTCTCAAGAAGTTTAAGAGAAAGTTTGAAAAGACCGGCGTTATTAAGGAACTCCGCTCACGTCAGCAGTTCGATAAGCCCTCTGTACTCAAGCGCCTGAAGATGGAGCACGCTATTTACGTACAGAAGCTGCGCGCCACGGAGGAGTAAAAATAGCTCTGAAAATTTGGTGGTTTGAGGAAAAAATCGTAAATTCGTTGCCGAAAAGAGAAGCAACGAATGAATATGATACAAGAATTCCTGAACTACCTGCGTTATGAGCGAAATCGTTCTGAACTGACGGTGCGCACTTACGAACGAAGTCTGGAAGACTTTGAGTCGTATTTCAAAAATCGAGATAGTCAGCTCTCTTGGGAGTCGGTAGACTCGGACATCATCCGTGACTGGATGGAGAGCATGATGGACAAAGGCGACATGGCATCTACAGTGAATAACTGTTTGAGTGCCGTGCGTTCCTTTTTTCGTTTTGCGTTAGCTCGCCATTTGGTGGAGCATGACCCCGCCTATGCTATCAAAGGGCCGAAGAAACAAAAGCCGTTGCCGCAGTTTGTGCGTGAGGATGAGATGGACCGGCTGCTTGACGTCCCTGCGATGTGGGGCGATTCGTATAAAGACCTCCTCGCGCGTACTATTATATTATTGTTTTATGCGACGGGCATCCGTCTGGCGGAGTTGATTGGCCTTGATGACAAGGATGTCGATTTTGCTGCTCGTCAGTTGAAGGTGACGGGAAAACGTAATAAGCAACGCATCGTGCCTTTTGGCGAAGAACTGGAGCACACCCTGATGGCGTATATGGCAAGGCGCAATCAAGAGCTGCCTGTAAAGCTGGACGACGCGCTCTTTCTGAACGACAAGGGACGACGGATGTCGCGCTATCAGGTGGAGATTGTCGTTAAGAAGTACTTGTCGATGGTGACGACATTGAAGAAACGTTCCCCTCATGTTCTTCGTCACTCCTTTGCTACGGCCATGCTTAACAATGGTGCAGGACTGGAAAGTGTCCGCAAGCTGTTGGGCCATGAAAGCGTGGCAACGACGGAGATATATACCCATACGACGTTTGAACAACTGAAAAAAGTATATGAGAACGCCCATCCAAGGGCTTAACCTTATTTATTAACCCTTTAAAAACAGGAGACAACTATGGAAATTAAGATTCAGTCAATTCACTTTGACGCTACCGAGAAGCTACAGGCATTTATCGAAAAGAAGGTCGCCAAGTTGGAGAAAGCATTTGAAGATGTGCAGAAAGTTGAGGTACAGTGTAAAGTTGTCAAGCCAGCTACGGCGCAAAACAAGGAGGTTGGCATGACCGTGATTGTTCCGGGGACGACGCTTTTCGTTGAGAAGGTAAGCGATACTTTTGAGGAAAGCACCGACCTTTGCGTGGACTCTATGAGGGTGCAATTGCAGAAATTTAAGGAAAAATTGCGTGATAGATAAAAAAAAGTTCGAAAAGTTTTGGTAATTCAAAAATAATGCCTACCTTTGCATCCGCTTTCCGACATTGAGACTCCATCGGGGAGCGGATGCTTAAACGCCTCTTTAGCTCAGTTGGCCAGAGCACGTGATTTGTAATCTCGGGGTCGTTGGTTCGAATCCGACAAGAGGCTCGGAATGACAAAGCCAATGAAGGCTAAGATTGAGTGGGGCAAAAACATTGAGGGTGGTTTCCAGAGCGGCCAAATGGGGCAGACTGTAAATCTGTTGTCTTTCGACTTCGGTGGTTCGAATCCATCACCACCCACTTCCAAAATAAAAGGAAGTCAGTGTTGCGGAAATAGCTCAGTTGATAGAGCACTAGCCTTCCAAGCTGGGGGTCGCGGGTTTGAGCCCCGT
>CAMWKZ010000054.1 GCA_947174945.1 uncultured Prevotellaceae bacterium
AAATCATTGACAAAAGCAGGCTTATTGCATAATTCTTACGTCGAACTCACGTTAAGTTAGAGCAAGATGTGCTTCATTTCCTGTTGAAAGGTTCACAGCCTATTATCCTTGTGCTTGCCCGCAGGATGTATAAAGTTATTCCTGAAGAACTGAGGAAACCGTTGACGGAAAATCGATTACTTATTATATCTGTTAGCACTGCTGTCCGTTAGTCAAAAGCAACAGCATTAGTGCGAAACAAATATATTTGTGAGATAGCAGAACATGTGAAATTTGTAGGGGTAACAGAACAAAGCAGTCTTAATGCGTTAAAGACTGAGTACGAGCAATAGTTACCGCAATACAGGTGATATTTCTTTCATTATGTGGTTGATGCCACCCCAGCCGACGAAGGCATGGTGGATGCTTCCGTCAGCATTGACTAATACCCATACGGGTACTCCGCTTGTGTCACAGGGAATTTGGCGATGTAGAGCCTGCAGTTGCTGTTTGGTCAGACGATAGTGGTCGCCGATGTAGTTGGGGATAAGACGCTGCCATGTGGCGAGGTCGGAGTTCTCGCTGGCGATATTGACGAAATGTATGCGGTTGGCAAGCTCTTTCTTTTTATCGTGCATGTCCTTGAAGGCGAATCGACAGGGGCCACAGGTGGTTTCCCAGAGGTCTAACAATACTGGGCGTCCTCGGTATGGCTTAAGGATGGCCGAAAGAATGTCATCGGAGTGAATCTGGTCGTCAGACAGGGTGCAGACGCGGGATAGCTCTTGCTCATTAATGAATGACAGTTTCTGCTCCAGCTTGTCGTTATAGTCCAATACGTCTTGGGCCAGTTCTGGCAAATATGTCTGTATGCTGTCTTTCTGTGCATCGGAGAGTAACTGCTGTTGTTTACCTATCTGCTCCAAATACTTCGATGCCAGATAGCACTGCTGATAGTCTGCAGGTAACTTTACAGGCCGACTGATATGCGAATTGATGAAGGTTTCGGGTACACCCCACATGACGTAGCTGAGCGCAGGAGAGGCCCAAGGGTCGTCGTTCTGCATATAGTCTTCAAGACGTTGCCGTTCGCGTTCAGCAAAAGCATCATACGTCTCTTGAGTATCAATGCCTGTGTACTTGATGGACTGGGCGCAAAATGGTATCATAGCCCCGTAATGATAGCGGTTGACAGCCTTTGCAAACTCTCGATAGGCTTTGCCAATCTTTCGGTTGTTGTCTATCAGTTTGTTAACGCGCTGGTAAGTGGAATCCAGATAGTGGAAATATCCCTCTTCGCTTTTTTCTGGCAGCTCGTCAATCAGTTGTCCCATGTTACGCTTACTTTCTATATCGCCATAGATGGAGTTGGGGTCAAAGCCTTGTTCTCTGGCATATATCAGGTCATGATTGAAGTCGGCTAACTGGCCGCTGAATGTCAGTGCTTTCGCCAGTCCTTGCGTTTTCAGCTTCTTCAGATTAAGCGTAAACGACACCGTTTGCCCCGGCACCACATAGCAGGTAAATTCATATTCACCTATAAACACCCGACAATCCACCGTTGTGCCTGTATGCAGACTCAAACTAAAACGTCCATTGGCATCCAATGCTGCGCTTTTGAACTTGACACCATCTCCCATACCTGAGCCATATTTCATTACATACCGCGCATGTATGTCATCTATCTTTTGTGTGCTGTCCTTGATAATACGTCCACTTAATACGGCAGGCTCTTTTGAGTACTGAAGCGCTGGCAGGTGCTTCTGTGCCTGTCCTGCGATTACGATAAGTGCGAGTAGCGTGGCGATGATGATTTTCTTGCTCATGTTGTTAATTGTGAATTTGTTGGATTTACTGTTAGCCTACCGTTCCTTCCAGTGATACTGATAAGAGCTTTTGTGCTTCAACAGCAAACTCCATAGGTAGTTTCTGGATAACCTCCTTGGCATAGCCATTGACGATGAGGCCCACGGCCTGCTCCGTCGGGATGCCGCGTTGGTTGCAATAGAAGAGCTGGTCTTCGGAAATCTTGCTGGTGGTGGCTTCGTGCTCGAAGATGGCGGTATCATTGTGTACGTCCATATAGGGGAACGTGTGGGCCCCACACTCAGAGCCCAGCAGCAGCGAGTCGCACGATGAGTAGTTGCGGGCATTGTCGGCTGTTGACGCAGCACGCACCAGTCCGCGGTAGGAGTTTTGTGAATGGCCTGCTGAGATGCCTTTCGAAATGATAGTAGAGCGTGTGTCGCGCCCAATGTGGAGCATCTTCGTGCCCGTGTCAGCCTCTTGATAGTTATTAGTGACGGCTACCGAGTAGAACTCAGCCTGCGAGCGGTCGCCACGCAGAATACACGAGGGGTATTTCCACGTGATGGCAGAGCCTGTCTCCACCTGCGTCCACGACAACTTCGAGTCGACACCACGCAAGTCGCCACGCTTGGTGACGAGGTTGAGCACGCCCCCACGACCATTCTCGTCGCCGGGATACCAGTTCTGCACGGTTGAGTATTTCACCTCGGCACGGTCGTTGACGATAATCTCGACGATGGCAGCGTGCAGCTGGTTCTCGTCGCGCATAGGTGCCGTACAACCCTCCAAATAGCTGACGTAAGAATCGTCGTCGGCCACTATCAGTGTGCGCTCAAACTGCCCCGTGTTGCGGGCATTGATGCGGAAATAGCTGCTTAGTTCCATCGGACAGCGTACACCTTTGGGGATATAGACAAACGAGCCATCGCTAAACACTGCCGAGTTGAGGGCGGCAAAGAAATTGTCGCGATAAGGCACGACGGTGCCCAGATACTGCCGCACCAAGTCTCCATGCTCCTTGACAGCCTCGCCAATAGAGCAAAAGATAACACCTTTCTCGCGGAGCTTCTCTTTGAAGGTAGTCTTTACCGATACGGAGTCCATGATGGCATCAACGGCTGTGTTGCCGCTCAGTGCCAGACGCTCTTCCAAAGGGATGCCCAGCTTGTCGAAGGTTTTCTCCAGTTCAGGGTCTATAGTGGCAGAGGAACCGCTGTCTGCTGAATTAGAAGACTTCTTTGCTGTAGGGTCGGCATAGTAGCTGATGGCCTGATAGTCAATGGGCGGCACATGAACGTGCCCCCACTGAGGTGCCTGCTGTTCTCGCCAATAGCGGAATGCCTTCAGGCGGAACTCCAAAAGCCAGTCTGGTTCTTCCTTTTTAGCAGAGATAAGGCGGACAACATCCTCGTTAAGCCCTTTCTCTATGACCTCGGTATGTATGTCCGTGGTGAAGCCGAACTCATATTTCTGTTCGGCCACCTGACGGACAAATTGATTCTTTTCTTCCATTAAAGTTTCTGTTCTACCTCGATTTCAGTGAAGGTCTCGATAATGTCGCCTACCTGAATGTCGTTGAAGTTAACCAGCGAGATACCACACTCCAGTCCAGTGGCTACCTCCTTGGCATCGTCCTTGTAACGCTTCAGGGCATCAATGGCAGCGGTATGTACTACGATACCATCGCGTACCACACGAGCCTTGTCCTTCGAGTGTACCTTACCGTCGGTCACCAGACCACCGGCCACGGTACCCACCTTCGAAATCTTGAACACCTGCTTAACCTCAATCTCACCAGTGATAATCTCTTTCTTTACCTTGTCGAGCATACCCTCCATTGTCGACTTCACCTCGTCAATGGCATCGTAGATGATGCTATAGGTGTTAATCTCGACACCCTCGCGCTCAGCCAGCTTGCGGGCATCGGCTGAGGGACGCACTTGGAAGCCGACGATGATGGCATCCGATGCTGAGGCCAGCATGACGTCGTTCTCAGAAATCTGGCCTACGGCCTTCGAGATAACGTTCACCTGTACTTTCTCAGTAGAGAGCTTGATGAACGAGTCGCTCAGTGCCTCAATAGAACCGTCGGTATCACCCTTGACAATGATGTTAAGCTCATGGAACTCGCCCAGTGCAATACGGTGAGAAATATCGTCAAGACCCAGTGTCTTGGTAGTGCGAAGCGACTGCTCACGCTGCAGCTGAGTACGTTTGTTGGCTATTTCGCGGGCTTCCTGCTCTGTCTCCATCACATGGAAAGAGTCGCCTGCAGTAGGAGCACCGTTCAAACCCAGAATGATGGCAGGTTCAGCGGGGCTGGCCTTCTTGATTCGCTGGTTGCGCTCATTGAACATGGCCTTAATCTTACCCCATGCCGTTCCGGCAATAACAACATCACCTACCTGCAACGTACCGTTGCTGACGAGTACGGTTGATACATAGCCACGCCCCTTGTCAAGTGACGACTCGATGATAGAGCCCATAGCCTTGCGGTTGGGGTTAGCCTTCAGGTCAAGCATCTCGGCCTCCAGCAGCACTTTCTCCAATAGTTCGTCAACGCCTTGACCCTTTTTAGCCGAAATCTCCTGACACTGATACTTACCGCCCCAGTCCTCAACGAGCAGGTTCATGTTGGCAAGGTCTTCACGTATCTTGTCGGGATTGGCACCCGGTTTATCAATCTTGTTGATGGCAAATACCATCGGCACGTTGGCTGCCTGAGCGTGGGCAATGGCCTCCTTGGTGGTAGGCATTACGCTATCGTCGGCAGCAATGATGATGATGGCAATATCCGTTACCTGGGCACCACGGGCACGCATGGCGGTAAAGGCTTCGTGACCTGGTGTGTCAAGGAAGGTAATCTGACGACCGTCCTTCAGTTGCACGTTATAAGCACCGATGTGCTGGGTAATGCCACCAGCCTCACCGGCAATGACGTTGGTGTTACGGATATGGTCAAGCAGCGATGTCTTACCGTGGTCTACGTGACCCATCACCGTCACAATCGGGGCACGGCTTATCAGGTCGTTCTCGTCATCCTCATCCTCGGTGATAGCGTTCTGCACCTCAGCTGATACATATTCGGTGGTAAAACCAAACTCGTCAGCCACGATGTTGATGGTCTCAGCGTCCAGACGCTGGTTGATGCTGACCATGATACCAATAGACATACAGGTGCCGATAACCTGATTGACCCCAACGTTCATCATCGTTGCCAGCTCAGAGACGGTTACAAACTCGGTCAGCTTCAGCACCTTACTTTCTGCAGCCTCGGCAGCCATCTCCTCGTTCATGCGCTCCTGCACGGCATCGCGCTTTTCCTTACGATACTTGGCACCCTTCTTGTTCTGGTTGGTCTTTGATGTCAGGCGGGCCAGCGTCTCCTTGACCTGACGTGCAACTGCCTCGTCGTCTACCTCCAGTGGCTTCACGTTGCGGTTTTTCTTGTTCTTCTTGCCACCGCCCTGCTGGTTCTGCTGCTGACCGTTGTTATTGTTGTTTTTGTTCTTCTTGTTATTGCTCTGCTGGTTAGCCTGCTTGGCGGCAGCTTCAATATCCACCTTGTCAGTGCGGATGCGCTCACGCTTGCGGCGCTCACCGGCAGCCTTCTCCTCACGTTCCTTGCGGCGCTCCTCCTTCGATTTCTTCTTGGGGCGAGTGCTCTGGTTCAGTGAAGCCAAGTCAATCTTACCCAGCACGTTTAGCTGTGGGGTGCTTTGTGCGAGCTTGGCATCGCCCGGGGTTTTGGCCAGACTGGTTTTCTCGGGCTTAGCTTCTGGCTCTGCCTTGGGCTGTTCTTTTACCACAACGGCCTTAGGCTCTTCCACTACCTTTTTAGGTTCCTCTTTAGGGGCCGTAGGCGTAGCAGGCTTCTGGGCAGGCTCTGGCTTCTTCTCCTCGACAGGCTTCTGAGCTTTTGGCTTTGGCTCCGGTTTGGGAGCAGGTTTCTGGGCAGAAGCCTGCTTTGGCTTGCCCACCTCGTCGAGATTAATCTTGCCCAGCGTCTTTAGCTGTGTGCGCTGTTCCAATATCTCGTCTGTTTTCGTCACGGCCTTTTCCACCTTCTTTTCCTTTACCTTTTTGGTAAACATCATGTCAGCCTGTGTCTTTACGGCCTTGTCGCCGTTGAACTGGTTGACCAGAGCCTGATACTGCTCATCGGAAATTTTGGTGTTCGGGGTCGCGTCGTCCTTGATTTCGCCCAGCTCAGTCTTCTTTTTCAGAAACTCTACAGCTGTTTCAAATCCGATATTTAGTTCTGATAATACTTTGTTTAATCTTACTCCCATGATTCTTTTTTTGAATTTTGATATTTGACTTTGAACTATAATTTGACTGCTTTCTGTTCAAAGTCACTCAAATTCTGCCTTCAATACTTCCAGTACATGGTCAACGGTTTCCTCTTCCAAGTCAGCTTTCTCAATGAGCATCTCACGCGGAGCGTTGAGTACCTGCTTGGCGGTATCCAGACCAATAGTCTTGATAGAGTCAATAATCCACTGGTCAATCTCGTCAGAGAACTCGTCGAGGTAGATGTCCTCGTCGGCCTCGCTCTCGTTGACCACACGGAATACGTCAATGGTATATTCTGTCAGCATAGAGGCCAGCTTGATGTTCAGACCTCCCTTACCGATGGCCAGGCTAACTTCTTCGGGTTGCAAGTAGACCTCGGCTTTGTGCTCCTCGGGGTTCAGCGTGATGCTTGTTACCTTGGCAGGCGACAGGGCGCGCTGGATGAAGAGCTGCGTATTGTTAGAGTAGTTGATGATGTCAATATTCTCGTTGCAGAGCTCGCGGACAATGCCGTGTACACGACTACCCTTCACACCGACGCAAGCACCTACGGGGTCGATGCGGTCATCGTAGCTCTCAACGGCAACCTTGGCACGCTCACCCGGCATACGGGCAATGCGGCGGATGGTTATCAGACCGTCGTTAATCTCAGGTACCTCGGCCTCTAACAGACGTTCCAAGAATTGTGAATTAGTACGGCTCAGGATGATGCGCGGGTTGTTGTTCTCGTTCAGCACCTCCTTGACTATGGCGCGTACAGTCTCACCCTTGTGGTAATTGTCTGAAGGTATCTGCTCCGACTTCGGCAGATGCAGCTCGTTGCCCTCGTCGTCAATGAGCAATACCTCGCGCTTCCACATCTGGTACACCTCGGCTGCTACGATATGGCCTACCTTATCCTTGTACTTATTGTACAGCGAATCGTGCTCCAGCTCCAGAATCTTGGAAGCCAGCGTCTGGCGCAGGTTCAGGATAGCACGGCGGCCAAACTTCTGGAACTCCACTTCTTCCGAGACTTCCTCGCCAATCTCGTAGTCGGGCTCAATCTTCTGAGCCTCGCTCAACGCGATTTCCTTGTTCTCGTCCTTAACCTCACCGTCGGCCACTACGATGCGATTACGATGGATTTCGAAGTCGCCCTTGTCGGGGTTCACAATCACATCGTAGTTCTCATCAGAGCCAAACATCTTGGCAATTACGTTGCGGAAGCTCTCCTCCAGCACGCTTACCAGTGTTGTACGGTCAATGTTCTTTGTCTCTTTAAACTCCTGAAAGGTCTCTATCATAGAGGGGCCTTTTGAACTTTTTGTTGCCATAACTGTATTTTTCTTTGAACTTTAATTCTTAAACTTTATGTTTCCCGAGTTACTTAAAATTAAGCAGGTACTTGCAATACTTTACCTCGGCAATGGCGAAAGCCTTGTCGACCTCCACCAGTACGGGACGCTTCTTGCCTTCCACGTGCTGTTTCTCCTTGGTCACGATGACAAACTGAGTGCCATCCTCGCTCACCTCCTTTAAGAGTCCCTGTACCTTCTGCCCGTTTTGCTGCAGAACCTCCACCTCTTTGCCTATGTGGTTGCGGTACTGTTGCACTACCTTAAACGGCTGGCCAATGCCTGCCGAGCCTACTTCCAACTCGTAGTCGCCCAGTTCCTCGCCCAATTTCTCTTGGAGGAAACGGCTCAGGTCGGCACAGTCCTCAATCCAAACTCCGTCGGCATGGTCAATCTCAATCACGATGCGGTCATCTGGAGTCTTCTCGATGTCTACCAAATAGTAATCACCCTGCTCCAGCCACTCGCTCACTGCTGTCTTAATGACGTTTTTGTCTATCATAATTGCTTGTTAATTAAAACAAGAATGAGAGGCTCCGCGGAGCCTCTCATTCCTCTGAACGTTGCAAAATTACACATTTTCTTTGAATCTCGCAAATATTTCGTCGCTTTTTCGCATTATTCGTCTTCCAAACCATCCAGATACTGTTTGATGGCAGCCACCAGCGCGTCGTTCTCCTCAGCCAGCTGGGTAGATACACGGAACAGCCGGTTGGAAAGCCCGTCGAAGTTCTGGCAGTCGCGAATCAGGATGCCGTGTTCATGGACGAGATAGTTTTTCAGTTCGGCGGAGGTTCCCTTCGGCAGTTCGCATAGCATGAAGCTGGACTTGGTCTCAAAGACCTTCAGCCCTTTTATGTTGCGCAACTCGTCGTGCAGTCGTTCCGTCTCAGCCAGATAGGCATCCAAGTTGGTGATAGCAGGCTGTCCGTGTTCCAGCAGGAACTTGCCAGCCTCAATGGTCAGGGTATTGACGGCCCACGGGTGTTGCAGGTTGCGCAATAGCTGGATAGTGCTGGGGTTGGCCGTGATATAACCCAGTCGCAAACCGGGCACTCCATAAGTCTTTCCCAGCGAATGGAGGAGCAGGAGGTTGGGCTGCATCTGCACCTCGCGTGGTACTAATAGCTCTTCCTTTGTGTAAGCCTCCAGCGACTGGTCGACCACAAAGGTGTAGCGGGGCGAAGAGCGCACTACATACTCGACGAACCCTTTCATCAGAACATTGCCAGATGGCGTGTTGGGATTGCAAAGCCAGTAAATGCGGTCCTTGGGCATCTCGGCCAGTTCCTCGTTGCTCTCGTTGGAGATGATGTGGTTGTTGATGCGGCAGGCATTGGCGTATTCTGAGTAGGTAGGCTGGGGGATGATTGACGTGCTGTGATGAAACAGGCGGGCTATCAGGTGGATGGCCTCCACTGCTCCGTTGGTCACCATGACGGCATGGGGCGAGATGCCCAGTCGGTGGGCGATGAGCCGTTCCAACTCCACTGGCTGGGCAGGCGGGTAGTTGTTGACCAGCCCGAAGTGGTTAGCCAGATGGTCGCGCAGTGCCGAGTGGTCAGCATGTTGCCAGATGGTAGAGCTAAAGTTCATCTTCACCAGCCCGTCGTAGCGGTAGATGTCGTCTCCGTGTGTGTTGGTCATTTCGTCACGTGTATTGTTAGGGTTTGTCTGTCAAATTCAATGCCATTGCGCTCGATAAAACGGCTTAATGCACCGTCGTCAGCCAGTTGGCGCGGCGTGCCCACGCTCAAAGTCCCTGGCTCCATGAGCCAGATGCGGTCAGCCAGTTGTAGTGTCAGCTCCACATCGTGGGTCGATAGGAAAATGGTCTTCTGCTCCTCGGCAGCCAGCCGACGCAGCAACTGCATGATTTCCACCTTGCTGGGGAAGTCAAGAAAGGCCGTCGGCTCGTCCAGATAAATGATAGGGGTCTGCTGGGCCAGTGCCTTGGCGAGCATGACCTTCTGGCGCTCGCCGTCGCTCAGCGTGTTGACCATCCGCCCCTTTAGGTTGTCAATTTCGAGCAGTGTGATGGCCTCGTCTACGAGCCGCCGGTCGTTGTCGTCAAGCGTCCCCCAGAAGCCTGTATAGGGCGAACGCCCCATGCCCACCAGTTCCTCGGTGGTCATGTTCTGCACGTCGGGCTTTTCCGTCAGCACGATGCCCAGCAGCCTGCTGAGCTGCTTGTCGGTCAGCTGGGCCATAGGCAATGGATGCGAGTCTGCGTTGATGGTGATTTGCCCGTCGAGTGCGGGCTGGAAGGCCGACAACGTGCGCAGCAAAGTAGACTTGCCGATGCCGTTGCGCCCCAGCAGGCAGGTCAGCTCACCACGGTTGATGGTGGCGTTCAGTCCTGCGGCCACTACCTTCTGGCCGTCCTTTGTGCGATATCCTATGCTGAGGTTATGTAGTAAGACGCTTTCCATATAGCGGATGCAAATGTACGAAAATTATACGGAATAACGTTGCATTAATGTCCGAAAAATTGCATTCTGCCCTAAAACATCCTGCCGACCCACCAGCAGCAGTTGCTTGCGGGCCCTTGTCATGGCTACGTTCAGCTTGCGGTCAATCGTGTGACCGTCCTCCTCAAAGCTCTGGGCGGTGAGGAAGTCGAGCTGGTCGGGGGTCTGTACGCCCAGCGCATAGATAATGATGTCGCGCTGCGAGCCTTGATAGCGCTCCACGGTGTCGATGCTGATGCCGAGCAGTGCGGGCAAGTTGAGGCGTGCCAGTTCGCGACGGAGCAGGGCTATCTGTCGGCGATAAGTCACGATAATGCCGACGGTGTGGGTGGCATCGAAGCGCGCTGCGCCCACTTGTCGGTAGATGCGGCGCAGCAGGTCGGCCACGAGGGCTTCTTCGCTCATGCCCGTTGTGCTGGGGTTGAGAAAGAGCACCCGCCGCTGTTTCAGCCAGTCGTCCAGCTCGTCTTCCGACGGCTCCCGATAGTCAAGAGCCGTTTCCAGCTGGTGAGGGCAGGGCACAGGCATCAGCTGTTCGCGACTATAGAACTGCTCGTTGGGAAACTGGGCAATGTCGGGGTGCATCCGTCCCTGACGGTTCAGCACACCCGTGAACGCCGTGCGGCCTGCCTCGCGCTCCTGTCGCAACAAGCGTTCGAACAGTGAGAGCCGACAGTAGTGCAGGCGGGGCTCGTCGTCGGGCTGCTGTACCACGGCAGGCAACTGCTTGTGGTCGCCTATGAGGATAAAGCGGTCGATGTGGCTGGAGGCTAAAAGCCCGATGATGGTAGGCTCAAGCAGTTGCGATGCCTCGTCGACGATGCACAGCGAGAAGTGTTTAAGCCCGAGGATGAACGGGCGGGTCTGTAGGGTCAGCGTGGTGCTGACCACAATGGGTACGTCGTGCAACCGGCGTTGCATCAGGCTGAGCTTGGGACGGTCGTCGGGCGAGGAGTTCAGTAACCGATGGGCAAAGCGAGGGTCGCAGGCAGCCGCACTGCCCAGTAGCAAATAGTCCAGTCCGGCATCCTCCAGCATGGCGCATATCTCGTCGACGGCGCGATGGGTATAGGCGGTGAGCAGCAGCTGGGCGTTGCACTCCTCCTTGACCAAGAAGCGCAGTGCCAGCGAGGTCTTGCCCGTGCCCGGTGGCCCTTGCAGCAGGAAATAGTCGCGTGCCTGCTTGGCGCGTAGCAGGATGTCGTCGTAGGCAGGATGATAGGAACGGGAGAGCGCCAGCGATGTGTCCTGCCGAGGTGCGCGCCGACCCAGTAGCAGGTCGCGCTTGTCCTGACTGGCTCGGCAGAAGGCGGCCAGACTGCGCAGTGCCGTCGTGGAGGCCGTCTCCGACGTGGCGTGCTCGAAGGCATAGTCGGCTGCGCTGAAGGTGACAGGCTCCGACTGGCGCGAGTTCACCAGCCACACCGTTACACCGTCGTCGTTGAGCTGCTCAATGACACCTTTATATAATATATGGTGGCACAGGTCGGGGTCGCCGTCCTTGCGATACAGGTATATCATGTCGCCCCGACGGTAGTCGTCGTCGGTGGCAGGAGCCGTCTGCTGAGCCAGTTGTTCGCGGTAGACAAACGTCATCATGCGCTCCACATAGTCTTGCTCTGGTGCCGACAGCTGGTGCAAGGGCTGTACCGTGCGCTCAATCTCGGGGCGTATGTAGCGCATATAAAAATCGCTCCGTTGCGGTCGCTGCAACAGCACGTCGGGCTGCAACAGCGGCAGCACGGTGGCAAAGCCCTGTCGGGCGATGTTGATTTCCATAGCCACGATGTCGTTGCGCAGCTGGATGGCCTTGCGGAACAGCTGGTCGTTGTTCCCGACGGTCAGCAGTCCCTCGCTGGCACTGTACTTTGAGTACAGCAGGTGGATGTCCACGTGGTCGGCAGTCAGCTGGAAGTTGTAGTGCAGCATACCGTAGTAGAGCAGCACCTGCACGTAGTGGGCTTCCTGATAGCCGCCCCACATCTTGCCCGACTTCTGCTCCACCAGCAGCCGCATATCGTCGGTCATCAGGTCGACGCGCCCTTTCAGCCCCAGCGTTTTGCACACGAACGAGGGCTCCAACAGCACGCGCGCTCGGTCGTGTTTGCCAAACAGCCTGTCGACGGCCTCACGGATGTTCGCCACCTGTTGCTGACCGTCGGCCTTGAACTGCGCCGGGCGAAATCCCTCACAGGTGCAGAACTGCAGGGCCTGCTCGCTGAACGAGGTGCGCAGCATATCGCCAAAGTCGGCATCAGGCTGGTGGATGATGTTGTCCAATGCCGTGCCTGCAAAGTTACCCAGCAGGATGGGCTGGGTGTTGGGCGACGGCTTCAGGCGGTTGATGAGGTAGGCGAGTGGATGATGGCCATAGTCCTGAAAGCAGGCAGCCAGCGACGATATGTCAATCAGCACGTCAGGCTCGACCACCTCCAGCCCATCGTCCAGCACGCTTATTTTCAAGCCTTTGCGCGAGAACAAATCGGTCTGCATAGATAGTTCCATAGGTGCAAAAGTACGAAAAGAAAGTGGAAAAGCCAACATTTCCGCCGACTTGTTGGCGGTAAGAATCGTTCTTACCCCAGGAAGGAGCCGTTCCTTCCACTGGAAAGAACGGTTCTTTCCGGCAGAAAGAACGGCTCTTTCCACGAGTAAGCCCCGTTCCTTCTGAGGGTAGGAACGGGGCTTACTATGTCAAACGGCGGTTTGTACGCCTTTTTACAACAAACTTTTGATGGTTTGCTCCAAGTCCTTAATGCTCTGCGAGCGGCCTACGAGGTTGTTTCCCCGGTCAATCAGGAAATACTCGGGCACACCCTGAATGTTATAGATGCGCAGGGTGGCAGAGTTCAGGCCCTCCTCATCGCGCACGTTGAGCCACGGCAGGGCAGCGGTCTGCTGCTTCCAGAAGTGCTCGTCGGGGTCAAGACTGACCTGATAGATTTGGAAGCCTTGGGCGTGGTACTTATTGTACAGCTCGCGAAGCATGAGGATGCGGGCAGGCGACTCCTTGGAAGCAAAGACGTGGAAGTCGAGCAGCACCACCTTGCCCTCAAGGTCTGTCAGGTGGCGCATCTGTCCCTTGTTGTCGCGCAGGGCAATGTCAATCACGCCGGCGGTCTTGACCTTGCTGGCGTCAATGGTGCGGGCAGTGTTGGCCTGCTGAATGCGCACGTTCTTCATGCCCTCAATGGCGATGTTGTGCAGGTTGGCCCCTCGCTCGGCGTTGGGGTAGTAGGTGTCCCAACTGGTGGCCACGGCGGCAAACACCTTGATGTCGTCTTTGTCGGTGCGGGGGTTGAAGAGCAGCATATTGCCCAGCGTCTGGAACAGGGCGAAGTAGGCATACGACTGGCTGGGGGCAGGGAAGATGTACTGGTTCTTCACCTCATCCTTGTACTGCCGAATCATGTTGAAGATACTGTCGTTTGACTCGTCAACGGTCAGCTGCTCGTCGCTGCTGACGAGAATGGCGCGCCGTTGCAGCTCCATCTGCTTCAGGGCAAGCTCCTTGATTTTCTGACAGTTGTCAGAACCGCTGACCTCATACTGCGAGGCCATCGTTGGGAACGCTGCCTTCACGCTGACGGTCTCGGTGGAGTCGATGGCTATATTGATGATTTGGTCGCTGATGCGCAGCCGATAGAACTCGGGAGCCTCGGCGGCCTCGCCACTGAACGAGAAACTGCCGTCGGCACTGAGCTTCACCGAGTCGACGGTGTTCACCTCGCTGATGCCGACGTTCTCCAGATAGAGCATCGAGTCGGGAGCCTCGGTGATGGTGCCTTCCACGTGGAATTTCTTCTCGCTGCACGAGGCCATGCCCAGCACAGCCAGTGCCATGATTGCGTATTTCTTCATTGTCGTTACTGTCTTTTTACGTTTTACCGCTGCAAAAGTACGAAATAATTATGAATTACGAGCGGTGAAAGGCAAATTATTTCAGAGCCTGCCGCTTTCGTGGTAGCTGTAATAGTGGCCGTCGGTCACGATGATATGGTCGAGGAAATGGATGCGCATCACGCTGCACGCCCGCTGCAGGTTGGCGGTCAGCTGGTTGTCCTGCTGACTGGGATGCAGGCTGCCCGACGGGTGGTTGTGGCAAACGGCCAGAATGGTGGCGTTGGCCAGCACGGCCTCGCGCATGATGATGCGGATGTCGACAGCCACTTCAGTGATGCCTCCGTGCGAGATGCGTATCTTCTTGATGAGGCGGTAGTTCTGGTTCATCAGCAGTGCCCAGAACTCTTCCACGTCAAGGTCTTGCATCACGGGGTGCATGTGGTTGTAGATGCGGGTGGCTGTGCCCAAGTCGGGCCGCTCCTCGGGTGCTCCCATTTGGCGGCGCTTGCCTATCTCGCAGGCTGCAAGGATGGTGATGGCCTTGGCCTCGCCCACGCCGTTGTATTGCATGAGCTGGCTGATGGTGAGCTTGCCCAGCGTGTTCAGGTTGTTGCGGCAGTCGGCCAGTATGCGCTTCATCAGCGTGACGGCATCTTCCTTGGTCGAGCCGGAGCCGACGAGGATGGCCAGCAGCTCGGCATCGCTAAGTGCTGCAGGGCCCAGCCGCATGAGTTTCTCACGTGGTCGGTCTTCGGCTGCCCACTGGTTGATGTTCAGCTTGTCCATAGGGGTTAGCGTAGCTTTCCGCTAAAAAGCGACTCGAGGAATCCGATTCCGTAGCCAATCAGCTGTACGAAAACGGCGGCAACAGCCAGGAACCCCACCTTTAGGCTCTTGGCTTGCAGGCTGGAGTCGATGAGGATGAGTAGGGCGTAAAGCACCAACAGCGCAAGCGACAGGCCGCAGGTAAAGGGAGTAAGCACCAACAATGCAACCGCACCAAGGGTGAACACCGAGGGCAGTGCATGGACGGGCTTCAGGGCCTCAGGGTACATACGCCACAGGTTAACACGGGCGTAACCGCTGTTGTAGACCTGTCGCCAGAACTTGTGGAAGTCGGTACGGCGCTTGTGCCATACCCACGCATCGGGGAACAGGCGGCACGTGTAGCCAGCCTTGTAGATGCGGATGGAGAAGTCGATGTCCTCGCCATAGAGCGACATCTTTGAAAAGCGCGTCTGCGAGAATCCGCCCAGTGCCAAGTAGGCCTCACGGCGAATGCCCAGATTAAACGAGCGGGGATAGAACTTGTCGAGCTGCTTCTTGCCCCCACGGATGCCTCCCGTGGTGAAGAAGCTGGTCATGGCGTAGGAGATAGCCTTCTGTACGTCGGTAAACGACTCGTGGGCAGCGTCAGGGCCTCCCCATGCGTCGCTGGGCTGGCGGCGCAGCTCGTCGTCGATAGCCTGCAAATAGTCTGCGGGAGCCACGGCATCGGAGTCGATTATCAGCACATACTCGCCGTTGGCTCGCTCCACACCGTAGTTGCGGCTCTGGCCCGGCCCGCTGTTCTCCTTGTAGTAATAACGCAAAGCAAGGATGCTTGCGTACTTGTCGCAAACATCCTTGCAGGTGATTTTCGAACCGTCTTCTACAACGACAACCTCAAAGTCTTTCAGCGTCTGGGAGCAAAGGCTCTCCAGCAGCTCGTCCACTTCGTCGGGCCGATTGTAGACAGGTACGATAACTGAGTATTTCAATGTCCGATTATCAATGATTATTCCTTGGCGCGAGCCAGATAAGAGCCGTCGCGGGTGTCAACCTGAATGAGGTCGCCTTCGTTGATGAACAGGGGGACGCGAACCTCAACGCCTGTCTCCAGCGTAGCGGGCTTCAGGGTGTTGGTAGCTGTGTCGCCCTTGATGCCGGGCTCAGAGTGAGTGACACGAAGAATGGTCTTCACGGGCATTTCAGCATAGAGAACCGTTCCGTCGGTGGTGTCGCTAACGACAGACACAACGTCGCCTTCCTTCATATACTCGTGACCGATAACCAAGTCGTTGGCAATGGGAATCTGCTCGAAGGTCTCTTGGTTCATGAAGATGCGGCCTTCCTGGTCTTCGTACAGGTACTGGTAGTCACGATGCTCGATGATGACGTCCTCCAGTTTCTCGCCGATGTTGTAGCGGCGCTCCAGCACGCGGCCGTCGGTGACGTTCTTCATCTTGATGTTCATGATGGTGTTTCCCTTGCCGGGCTTACGATGCTGGAAGTCAATGCAAACCCAGATGGCACCGTCCATACGAATGGCGGTTCCTTTCTTGATGTCTTGTGAATTAATCATAAAGTTTATTGTATTACTTATTGTTGTATTGCCATTTTGCGGGTGCAAAGGTACGAAATAATTGCGAATAATGAATTACGAATTATGAATTTTTCCTTAAAAACTTGCGTAATTCGAAATAATTGCGTAATTTTGCAGCCCGAATCGGTGAATTATAACAATAAAAATTAAGATAGAACAATGAAAAGAACATTTCAGCCGCACAATCGTCGCCGCGTGAACAAGCATGGTTTCCGCGAGCGCATGGCAACTAAGAATGGTCGTCGCGTACTGGCTTCTCGCCGCGCTAAGGGCCGTAAGAAGTTAACAGTATCGGACGAGCACCACGGAAAGTAATCCTGCTCGGTTGCAGTGATAAGAATTGGGTATGTTTTTTAGAGAAATATACCCAATTTTTTTGTTGTGTCAATTATTCTTTGTAATTTTGCTCCCAATCTATATAATATATAAATGAACGCGAAGGATTTCTTTGGCAAGCTCTTCAGCCGCTATCTGGTCGGTCATCTCATAGCGATGGCTGTTGTCGTCGTGCTTTTGTGCGTTGGGGTCAAATTCGGATTGGACGAATATACTTACCACGGGCAGGGTATCGTGGTGCCAGACGTGAAGGGGATGACCTACGAAAAAGCCTATAGGCAGCTGGACGAACTGGGGTTGGCCATCGTTGTCAGCGACTCGGGTTATAACAAACAGTTGCCTGCCGACTGCATATTGGCTCAGACACCGGGGAACGGGCAACAGGTGAAGGAAGGGCACGTCATCTATGTAACGGTTAACTCCCCGTCGTCGCCTACGTTTGCCATTCCTGATATTGTCGACAACTCCAGCTATCGTGAGGCCGAGGCTCGCTTAATGGCGATGGGATTTCGGCTGACGGCTCCCCAGCGAATTGACGGTGAAAAGGACTGGGTTTATGGAATCCTTTGCCGTGGGCGCAGGGTGTCGAATGGCGACCGCATTCCTATTGACTATCCGCTGACACTCATGGTAGGCAAAGGCACTGTTGATGATACGGACGATATCGAGTATATAGACCCTACTTATACGCCTGAGGATGGCGATATGGATGACTTTGAAGAAGTAAAAGAGCCGCCAACGGCTAACTGATTTAGGCGTATGATAGAGGAACTGGACGATATTGAACTGCTTAATGGTGTATCGGACGATGGTCAGCTATATGAGCACATGCGCATGGAGGTTGACCACGGACAGGTGCCTGTGCGTATCGACAAGTATATGTCGGAGCATTTGCCTCACTCGTCGCGCAACCGCATCCAAAAGGCAGCTGACGCAGGCTTTATACAGGTGAATGGTACGCCCGTTAAGAGCAACTATAAGGTGCGCCCGGGTGATGTCGTCACGCTGATGCTTGACCGTCCGCACTATGATACGACCATCAAGCCAGAAGAAATCCCATTGGATATTGTTTACGAGGACGACCAGCTGATGGTTATTAACAAGTCGGCAGGCATGGTGGTCCACCCCGGGGTGGGTAACTTCAGTGGTACGCTGGTCAATGCTATTGCATGGCACCTGCGCAATCTGCCCAGCTACGACCCTAATGACCCCAGTGTCGGACTGGTTCACCGCATCGACAAAGACACCAGCGGACTGCTCGTCGTAGCCAAGACCCCAGAGGCTAAGACGGAACTGGGGGCGCAGTTCTTTAATCATGATACTCACCGCTCGTATCAGGCACTGGTATGGGGTAACTTCACAGAAGACATGGGGCGCATAGAGGGTAACATCGGGCGTGACCCGAAGGACCGTCAGCGCATGGCTGTGTTTCCACTGGGCTCTGACATTGGCAAAACGGCTATTACTCATTACAACGTACTGGAGCGGTTTGGCTATACCACGCTGGTGGAGTGTAGGCTGGAAACGGGGCGTACCCATCAGATACGTGCCCACATGAAGCACATCGGTCATCCGCTGTTTGCCGACGAGCGTTATGGTGGTATGGAGATACTGCGCGGCGAGCGCACGGCCTCGTACAAGGCATATATCCAAAACTGCTTGAAGCTATGTGGCCGTCAAGCACTGCACGCCAAGACGTTGGGGTTTGTCCATCCTGTCACCCACGAGCAGATGGACTTTACCAGTGAGCTGGCTGAGGATATGCAGCAGTTGATAGATAAATGGCGTAAGTACGTCAACGGCAAGATAGAGTAAAATTATATAGTAAATATAGCGATGAAACAACTGAAACGTAACATTGCCATCGTATGTGGTGGCGACTCTTCGGAGCACGATGTATCGCTCCGCTCCGCACAAGGTCTTTACTCGTTCTTTGACAAAGAACGGTATAATGTATATATTGTCGACGTGAAGGGACAGGACTGGCACGTAGAGTTGCCTGACGGTACGACGGCTCGCATTGACCGCAACGACTTCTCTTTCGTAGAGAACGGCAAGGCCAAGCTCTTTGACTATGCCTACATTACCATTCACGGCACACCGGGTGAGAATGGTATCCTGCAAGGTTATTTCGACTTGGTGGATATTCCATATTCTACCAGTGGGGTGCTAGTCGAGGCTATGACCTTCGATAAGTTCGTGCTCAACCAGTATCTGCGGGGCTACGGTGTGTCTGTGGCCGATTCACTGCTGATACGGCAAGGCTATGAGCAACAGGTTAGCGACGACGAAATAGAGCAGCGCATTGGTATGCCCTGCTTCGTTAAGCCTGCTGCTGATGGCAGCTCGTTTGGCGTGTCGAAGGTGAAGAATAAAGACCAGCTGGCTCCTGCTATCCGCAAGGCCATGATGGAAAGTCCTGAGGTGATGGTGGAGCAGTTCTTGGAGGGCACGGAGATTAGCATCGGTGTCTATAAGACGCGTGAGAAGTCGGTTGTGCTACCCGCTACCGAGGTAGTAACGGCCAATGAGTTCTTCGACTACGATGCCAAGTACAACGGTCAGGTGCAGGAGATTACGCCTGCCCGTCTGCCTGACGACGTGACCCGCCGTGTTCGCGAGATAACCAGTCACATCTATGACATACTGCACTGCAACGGCATCATCCGTATCGACTATATCATCTCAAAGGAGGGTAAAATATCGATGTTGGAGGTAAACACCACTCCGGGTATGACACCCACCAGCTTTATTCCACAGCAAGTGCGTGCGGCAGGGATGGAGATGAAGGATGTGCTGACCGATATTGTTGAGAACCAGTTTTAACAAGTAGACCGTTATGAAAACCCCCGCCGAGTTTGACGAGATACGCCCCTATGAAGAGGGGGAGATGAAGCAGGCCTTTGAAGACTTGCTCAACGACCGCCAGTTCTCACGAATGCTGAAGGGCTTTGCACCGTGGTTGCCGAAGAGCGTCCGCAACGGACTGTTGAGATTGGCCTTTACGGGTGTTAAGACACCGCTTGACTTCCAGAAGCGGTTTATGAAGCCTATAGTGCGCTATATCATTCGTAAACACACGGACGGCTGCACCTTTGATGATAAGCTACTGACGGGGAAGCCCTCTGCCCGCTATACGTTCCTGACCAATCATCGTGATATTGTGCTTGATTCGGCTTTCCTCGATGTGATGCTGGTAGACAACGGCTATCCTACTACTGTGGAGATAGGCATTGGCGATAACCTGCTGATTTATCCTTGGATAAAACAGTTGGTGCGCATGAACAAGGCATTCACTGTCCGTCGCGGGCTGACGGCTCATGAGATGATGCGCTCCAGTCAGCTGATGAGCAGCTACATTCATTACGCTGTCACGCAGAAGCACGAGAACATTTGGCTTGCGCAGCGCGAAGGGCGTGCCAAGGATTCCAGTGACCATACGCAGGACTCGGTGCTGAAGATGCTGGCAATGGGAAGTTCTGTGGTTGGCAACTGCATGGCTGACAAGCTCCGCGACCTGAATATCATACCGATGACCATTAGCTATGAGTTTGACCCCTGCGACTATCTGAAGGCGCAAGAGTTTCAGCAGAAGCGCGACAATCCCAGCTTTAAGAAGAGCAAGCAGGACGACCTCGACAACATGAAGACGGGCATCTTTGGGTATAAGGGGCGTGTTCACTACCAGTGTGCCCAGCCTGTCAACGCATGGATTGGCGAACTGAAAGACTTGCCCCGAAACGAGTTCTTTAGCGCGCTCAGCCAGCGCATCGACCGCGAACTACATCATAATTATCGTCTGTACCCCTGCAACTACATTGCGCTGGATATTTTAGAGAACTCCAAGGCAAATAGTGAGGCAGGTCATTACACTCAGCGCGACGTTGACTGCTTCGAACAATACTTGCAGGGACAGCTGGCTAAAATCAATATTCCAAACAAGGACGAGCGTTTCCTTCGTGAGCGGTTGCTGACGATGTATGCTAACCCCGTCCGTAATTATCTTTTAACCCTATGAAGAAACTAACTTTTTTACCGTTTTATTTTTTTGTCCTTCTGCTTGCGTCCTGCGAATTAGACAGCTACGATAAAGGAGATGGCGAGTATTCACAGATGCAGGCTGACTTTGCTGAACTGACGGTCAACAGCGAGAAACAGGGTGTCAGCATCCTGACCGATGAGGGCGAGCAGCTGACGCTGACCACTCCCGTCACTGCCAAGTGGCTGCAACGTCCCGACACGGTGTATCGTGCCATTGTATATTATAATAAGGTGGAGACCGACCACGCCGAGTTGTTGGCCTTGGGACAGATGGCAGTGCTGCAACCCGTTGAGCACTATCGTTTCAAGGAACAGCCTCAGGACCCGCTGGGCGTGGAGACTATGTGGCTCACTAAGAACAAGAAGTACATCAACTTAGGGCTACTGCTGAAAAACGGGCAGGTGGGCGACGAGGAAGGCACTCATGCACTGGCTTTGTGCAGCGACACCGTATTGCTGAATAAAGACCAGACGCGCACGGCCCATTACCGGCTGTTGCATAGTCAGGGTAATGCCCCTGAGTATTACACCAACCGTCGCTATGTCAGCATTCTGATTCCGCAGGAAGAGCGGCCTGACAGCATTCGGCTGACGATACAAACCTACAACGGACGAGTAGAAAAACGGTTTGCATTGCAGTAGTATTTTCTGCAATTTTGTGCTCTTTCAGCCTTTAGTATCTCCTTGGGGTGGCTCCAGTATCTGTTTCGACATGAAACAGTATCTGTTTACTATATAA
>CAMWKZ010000055.1 GCA_947174945.1 uncultured Prevotellaceae bacterium
ATCTTTTACGTCTGTTCCTAAATTATTTCCATATTCCTGCATATAATTACTTACCATTCCTTTATATGCATGTTTTATCTTTTGGCGAACCATATCTTGGGCATTTGTGAGAGCCAAAAGTTGGAGATTGCCCATGCGGGCGTAAGGACCTGTTGCAATACCAGTAGCACCGAAATATTCATCTGTGTCGTGCTCGGCGGCAGGAACTTCAGAAACAGGGCCAAATGGACTTGTTGAAGTGTTGCTTGTTGCCGTTACAACTTGTTTTGTGGTGCCACACGATGAGAGCAGCATGGCGGCAGCCGCAGCTACCATTACTAAAATCTTTTTCATAATCGTTTTGTTTTAAGTTGTTGTTAATTATTTTACCAGTTTAATCTGTTTCCATAGAGTTCTATGGCAATTGTATTTATATTTATATTTTATTTTAATGTTCGTACTGCGCGGATTCCTCTATAATTAGAAGCATTATCATAGCTTTTTCTCCCATTATAAAAATCAATATAATAATAATAACCATTTTGAATAGTAGAAGACCAATAAGTACCATCATGATACAGTGATTGTATGAATCCGCCAATCATTTCCCTGTTATTATATAACACCATCAATTCATCTATTGTTGGAAGTCTCCAATCAGTATATCCTCCAACTGTGGAGTTTTCGCACATGCTTTTAGCAGTGGAATAGTTACCTTCTCCTAAATCCTTCTTTTGTACAGCTATCCCTCTTGAGGGTATTTCTATCCACTCGGTACTTATTGTCTTTTGTTCACCGTATGCCGTTCCATCGGGACTTGTAGCGTATGCGCGTACATAATATGTGGTGGTTGGAAGATTTGTTGCAAAAATACTGTATGCGCCTGTTTGTCCTGAACCATTTGCTACTTTTTTATTATCATTGATTGTTGGTTTTGGTAATGTACCGAAGACAAAGCCACGCTCTGTATAAGGTGGGTCTCCTGCAAATGTAACATTGCCTCTGAAAGTTGCTTTTCCTGCTGAAATATCAGGGTCTACCACATCTAAGGTTGTTACTTGAGGTAAAGCAAAGTCAGTTGTGAATTTGATTTCATTGGAGCTATAGGCTATTCCACTCTTATTGACTGCATAGGCTCTGACATAGTAGGTCTTGTTAGGTACCAGTCCGTCTATGTCGTATGAATATTTGCTGGCCGAGGTTACTGGACAGGTCAGTTTGGTAATGGTATTCTCAAGAGTGGGCTTTGAACTTAGGGAATATACAAACCCACGTTCTGTGTATTCAGGGATTCCTTTATGGGTAATTTCGCCATTTAAGGTAGCTGATGACGATGTTATGTTTGTCACAGATAATGTGTTGAGCTTGGGAAGCATATAGTCATCGGTTGTAAATTTAATTTCATTAGAGCTGTATGCTGTTCCATCCTTGTTTGTTGCATACGCCCTGACATAGTAAGTTTTATTATGCGTCAGTCCGTCTATGTCGTATGAAAACTTATCAACCGAAGTTACTGGACAGGTCAGTTTAGCAATGGTATTCTCAAGAGTGGGCTTAGGATTTTGGGAATACACAAATCCACGTTCAGTGTATTCGGGAGCTCCTTTATGTGTGATTTCACCATTTAGAGTTGCTGATGACGATGTCACATTTGTCACAGGTAGCGTGTTGAGTTTAGGCGCTATATGCTCAGCTCCGACCGCCGTGACTTTTACGTCAGAACTGCCGTTTGATGAGCGGACAACAATAACCGCTTCGTTGGTTCCTGCTTTTAAAAGTTCGCGGTCTATTACAACCACAATAGCTTCGGTCTTGCCATATTTTAGTGTTCCTTTGTCAGGCTTGACCTCTGTTATCCAGTCGCAGCGCTCCTCGATTTCCCATTCCAAATCTACATATCCGGGATTAATGATATTGAAAGACAGTGTGTTTGTGCTTTCATTCTCTCCGAAATTGAGCAGCTCACGGTCAGCTGTAACGATGGCAGGAATACGCTCAATAAGCAAATGCGCAGGGGTTGGGTCGCCAACACGCACGGTCATTGTGCTGCTGTTTTGTTTGTATCCCTCTTTGGTAATAGTCAGTGTGTAACTATTTGGCTCGAGGTTGCGGAAAGTAAATGTTCCGTCACTGCCTGTGACGGTCGAGCTGCCGCCTGGCTTTATTGATACATTTACCGTGGCAACAGGTTCGCCCGTCGTGCGGTCTGAGACACTGCCGACAATGCTGCCGAATTTTGCTCCTTCGGTGATGTCAGAAGAACAAGCGCCCAATATAGCTGTTGCTATAAATAGATAAAGTAACTTGATTGTTTTCATAAGTCTTGTGTGATGTTTTTACTGGGGGATAACTGTCAGCTGAATATCTACCTGCTGGGCTTTGCCGCTGATAGCTGTTATCGTTTTGCGGTTGGGCTGGTAGCCAGACCTCTGCACGGTGATGGTGTACTGCTGCGCGTCAAGTTCGTCGAACTTATAATAACCGTTTCTGTCGGTTTTCTGAGAGATGCCCGAAGGGGATAGTACGACTGTGGCATCTTCGAGTGGCTGTCCACTGTTATAGTCTGTGATAGTACCATGAATCGTTGCAAAGATTTCATAGTCGTCTGAACTCGAACAGCCTGTAAAGCAAGTAAACAGGCTAAATAGAAGCATACACATGAGCAGCTTGCCCATTAAGGAAGTCTGATTCCTTGAAGTCGAAAATAAATTCATAATTCTTTATTATTATATAATGTATCTCGATTAACTCTTACCAAGAGTGCGTCAGCTGACTATATAGTTGAAAATCAGAATGTATCTCTGTGCTTCCTCCCAACAAAGCAGAAAAAATGTAAGAATTGATGAATTGTAAGAATATATCCAAATAGTTAATTTAATTAAATTTCAGGATTATTTCTGTCATTCCAAGATAATAATTACGATTATTCTCGTACTTTTGCACACCAAAGACGCACTCTTGGTAAGAGTTAGTGCAATTCCCCAAACATATTTTTCCTTATAGTTCTTTCAGTATTTGGCTGTTGGCTTCGTCTATTTGGTTGGTTTGGATAGAGGCAAGATAGATGCGCGTCGTCTCTTCGTTGTCGTGTCCCATTCCCTCACTGATAACGCTTATCGGTATGTTCTTTGACTTGGCGATGCTTGCCCAGCTATGGCGGCTGACATACATGGTCAGTGGCGTTGTAATGTTTGCAAGCCGTGCAATCTGTTTTAGTTTCCGATTGACAAACAGCGTCTTATTGAGATATTGCTGTCGTTCTGTGCCGTCTTGACGGGTAATGATGGGCAACAGGTATTGTGTAGGGTTCTCGGGATATTTGTTCAAAATATCCTGCATTGACTTTTCCCAGCGGATTGTAAGTTGTTGTCCCGTCTTTTTGCGGATGTATGTGATGTAGCCATTGGCAAGGTCTTTCTTGCGCAGATAGGCAAGGTCGATGAATGACATTCCGCGCAGATAGAATGAGAATAGAAATATATCGCGGGTATAGTCGAGGTCGGGGGTACTCGTCAAGTCCAGCTCTTTGATGCGCTTTATCTCTTTGAGGGTAATGGCTCGCTTGGCAGTTTTATCCACACCTGTGTAGACTCGCTTAAACGGAGTTGTCTGTACGGCAAGCCCCTCTTCAACGGCACGATTGTAGATACAACGCAGAATCCGCATATAAAAAGATGTAGTATTGCGGCTGAGGTGATTTGTCCGCATATAGCTTTCATATTGTTCGACCATATCTGCACTGAGCATTTCAAAATATAAGTCAACTCCATTACGGAATCGCATAAAACTGCTAAGTGCCTGCCGATAAGTCTCGGCAGTACGCACTCGGCCAAGTTGTTTCATCCGCTCCGATTGCCGACGCATATATTCAAAGACGGAAGTCTTGTCTGAAACAGTTCCTTTGTAGCGATTGATGATATCGCCAGCTTTGTATGGCTTGCCGATATTCTCAAAGGATTTAATAATCTGCTCTAATCTTCTTTGTTCCCATACAACTTTGTCGCGGATAATCTCCAGCACTTCGTTTCGCGCATCAGAGAAAAGGGAGGTTCTAACAATATCATTAGTCTGCTTGTCCCATTCATACTTGTAGATGCGATACCCCGTCTTAACCTGCTTGACGATTCGGTCGTGTGTTACTTGGAAATACAGCGCACCTTGTTTCGTATTATTGGTATGCGCCCTGAACTTTAATTTGATAGATGCCATATAATTGTTTATAAATAACCCTCTTTTGTAGACGTACAAGGTGTTATCTCGTTGGGCATCCTCAGCCGCTTTAGGGAATAGAGCGTTTTGCTGCGACATACCAGCATACGGCAGCAAAACGCCCCATTCCCAAAAGCTATTATTAAATAATGTGAGTTCGGATAATGCTGGCCAGATAGGTGTTCTCTTGGAAAGAACCGTTCTTACCCTCGGAAGGAGCCGTTCTTACTCATGGAAAGAACCGTTCCTTCTATGGGTAAGAGCCGTTCTCTCCAGCAGAGGGTTCATTAGATACTCTTAAATCCCAAACTATCGCTCGGAATGTCCATGAGACCAAAAAAGGCGGAGGACTTGATGCGTCCTCCGCCTTTATGTGTCGACACTTGGATTCGAACCAAGGACCCCCACCATGTCAAGGTGATACTGGCATACCTTCTGTTTGGGTTATTCTGCTCCGAAGTATTCCTGCAACTCAGCAGTGGCACTGCCCTCCGTGTTGGATAGGTCGCGGATAATCTGTCCATGTTCCAGCAGGACGATACGTGTAGAAATGTCTACCGTATGCTGTAAGTTATGGCTGGAGATGATAACAGTGGCGTGCATAGTCTCCGCATAGTCAGTGATAAGATGCTTCAACATTAGCTGACTGGTTGGGTCAAGGAAGTTGAAAGGCTCGTCAAGAATTACTGTCTTAGGCTTGCGCAACAGGGCGGAGATAATGCCTACCTTCTGTTTATTACCTGCCGACAGGTTGCGAATAAGTTTCTTCTGTCCGAATATCTCACCTCCTGCGAAACGCTCAAAGGCTTGCAGGCGCTCGTCCACCTCTGCTTGTGGCATGTTTGATATCTTGCCGAGGAAAGCGAAATACTCTTCTGGTGTGAGGAAGTCTATCAGGAAACCGTCATCAATATAGGCTCCTACGTCATTCTTCCATGTCTCGCTTTCTGCTGGATTAATGCCGTTAATCTGTACAAAGCCTTCGTCAGCCTTAAGCAAGTCAAGCAACATGCGGAAGAGGGTAGTTTTGCCAGCACCATTGTTGCCAACCAGTCCAAGGATATCGCCATCGTTCACTGTGAACGATGGGATATCGCAGACCTTTGTCTCGCCAAATTGCTTCTTCAGATTAGAGATACTAATCATTGCTTTATACTAAGCCTTTGCCGTGACAGTTCTTAAACTTCTTGCCTGAACCACAAGGACATGGGTCGTTACGGCCCGGCATCTTGTCCTTGATAATAGGTGTGCGAGGTTGCTGGGCACGTGTGTCTTGGGCGGCAGCTGCAGCCTGATTGGGGTCTGTGAGCTGTTCCTGCGACAGGTTTTGCTTCGACTCTGTGTACTGCTGGCGCTGGGTATGCTCCTCAGGAGCAGCCTCTTGCACTTGCTGCATCTCAGGAATCTGAGCGCGCATCAAGATGCTGACAGAGCGGTTGTTCATGGTGCTCACCATGTTGTCGAATAGCTTAACGCTCTCCAGTTTGAATATCAGCAGCGGGTCTTTTTGCTCGTAGGAAGCGTTCTGTACAGAGTGCTTCAGCTCGTCCAGCTCGCGAAGGTTTTCCTTCCATGCCTCGTCGATGATATGAAGCAGAATCTGCTTCTCAAACTCTTTGACCACTGACTTGCACTCCGTATCGTAAGCCTCTTTTAAGTTACAAGGAATCTTATACATCTTACGGCCGTCCGTCAGAGGTACAACGATGAGCTCGATGCGCCCGTCAAGCTGGCCCTGATTCTCATAAACCTGCTTGATGACAGGCATGGCTACCTCTTGCACACGCTCCATCTTACGTTTGAAGTTACCCATAGCCGTCTGGAAAGCCTCTTCGGCCAAGTCCTCGTGGTTCTTGTTGATAAATTCCTCATTCGAGAAAGGTATCTCCATAGCAAAGAGCTTGATAAAGTTCTCCTTGCAGCCTTCATAGTCGTTGTTCTCAATGATGTTGACTACACGGTCCCAAATGGTATTTGATATATCCATACCGATGCGCTCACCCATCAAGGCATGACGGCGCTTCGAATAGACAACGGTACGCTGCTTGTTCATCACATCATCATATTCCAGCAGGCGTTTACGAATACCGAAGTTGTTCTCCTCAACCTTCTTCTGAGCGCGCTCTACCTGTTTCGTAATCATAGAGCTTTCCAGCACCTCGCCTTCCTTGAAGCCCAGACGGTCCATCACTGTGGCAATACGCTCAGAACCGAACAATCGCATGAGCTTGTCTTCCAATGAAATGAAGAACAATGACGAACCCGGGTCACCCTGACGACCAGCACGACCACGCAACTGGCGGTCTACGCGGCGGCTCTCATGGCGCTCTGTACCAATGATGGCCAAACCGCCAGCCGCTTTCACTTCAGGCGACAGCTTAATATCCGTACCACGACCTGCCATGTTGGTGGCAATGGTTACAGCACCCTTGCCGTTGGCATCCTGCTGGCCAGCCAAAGCCACGATGTCAGCCTCTTTCTGGTGGAGCTTGGCGTTCAGTACCTGATGAGGAATGCCCTCGCGTCGGCCCGTCTCAGGATTGATGTACATATCAAGCATACGGCTTAGCAACTCAGAGATTTCAACTGATGTCGTACCAATCAGAGTGGGGCGGCCTGCATTGCGCATCTTTACAACCTCTTCAATGACGGCATAATATTTCTCACGAGCCGTCTTATAGATGCGGTCGTCCATATCGTTGCGAATGACAGGCTTATTGGTGGGAATCTCCACTACATCAAGTTTGTAGATATCCCAGAACTCACCGGCCTCCGTTGATGCCGTACCCGTCATACCAGCCAGCTTGTGGTACATACGGAAATAGTTTTGTAGCGTGATAGTGGCAAAAGTCTGCGTGGCAGCTTCTACCTTTACGTGCTCCTTGGCCTCTACAGCCTGATGCAGTCCGTCAGACCAGCGGCGGCCTTCCATAATACGACCCGTCTGCTCATCGACAATCTTCACTTCGCCGTCAATGACTACATACTCATCATCCTTATTGAACATACAATAGGCTTTCAACAATTGTTGTAAAGTATGTACGCGCTCCGACTGTACGGCATAGTGCTGCAAGAGCTCGTCTTTTTTGTTCACACGCTCCTCGTCAGTGAGTGAGGCATCTCCCTCGAGTGCCGAAAGCTGGCCTGTGATGTCAGGCAGCACAAACAGCTCTGTATCGTTCACCTGATTAGCTAGCCAAGCTGTACCCTTGTCTGTCAGGTCGCATGAGTTCAGTTTCTCGTCAACTACAAAATACAAAGGCTCCGTCACCTCAGGCATACGACGGTTGTTGTTCTCCATATAGATGCCTTCCGTCTTGAGCATACCGCTCTTAATACCTTCTTCAGAGAGGAACTTGATAAGTGGCTTGTTCTTAGGCATTGACTTGTGCGAGCGATACAGGGCCAAGAAACCTTCATCCTGCAGTTTCTGGTTGTTCTTTTCACGGCCCTCGCTGATTTTCTGCTTAGCCTCGGCCAGATATTGCGTAGCTAATTGCTTTTGTATGCCCACAAGTTTCTCCACCAGTGGCTGGTATTCCTCAAACATCTGGTCGTCACCCTTAGGCACAGGACCGCTAATAATAAGAGGTGTACGGGCATCGTCAATCAACACTGAGTCAACCTCGTCGACAATAGCATAATTGTGGGCGCGCTGTACAAGGTCGGCAGGTGAGACTGCCATGTTGTCGCGCAGATAGTCAAAGCCAAACTCATTGTTCGTACCAAACGTAATGTCAGCCTGATAAGCCTTGCGACGGGCCTCTGAGTTGGGCTGGTGTTTGTCAATGCAGTCAACATTCAATCCGTGGAACATATAAAGTGGTCCCATCCACTCGGAGTCACGCTTGGCCAAATAGTCGTTCACCGTCACAACGTGGACACCGTTGCCCGTCAGTGCGTTTAAGAACACAGGCAATGTTGCTACCAGTGTCTTACCTTCACCAGTGGCCATTTCAGCAATCTTGCCTTGATGCAGTACGACACCACCAAACAACTGAACGTCGTAATGCACCATTTCCCATTTCAGGTCGTTACCTCCAGCTGTCCAGTGGTTATGATAGATAGCCTTGTCGCCATCGATGGTAATAAAGTCCTTGCGTGGGTCGGCAGCCAGTTCACGGTCAAAGTCGGTTGCTGTAACGATAGTATCTTCATTTTCAGCAAAACGGCGGGCAGTCTCTTTAACAATTGAGAAGACCTCTGGCATTACTTCGTCCAGTGCCTTCTCGTAGGTGTCAAGCACCTCTTTCTCCAGCTTGTCTATCTGGGCAAAGATGTCAGCACGCTCGTCAATGGGTGTTTCCTCGATGGTAGCTTTCAGTTGCTCAATCTCTTCTTTCTGCTTCTGCGCAGCATCTTGTATCTGGCGCTGAATGTCCTTAGTGCGCTGGCGCAGCTGGTCGTTGTCCAGTTTCTGTACTTCGGGGTAGACGGCTTTCACTTTCTCTACCAATGGCAGAATCAATTTCATGTCGCGCGAAGACTTGTCGCCGAACAGCGAGCGTAAAATCTTGTTGAAATTCATATTTTTTGTTTTCTATTTATACCTATCTTTTATATTATACGGAGTGCAAAAGTACGAAAAAAAACGTAATTCCGCAAATTATTTGCGTGCTTTTACTTTTATATTTGCATAGCACTGCATCAGCAAACATAGTGCCAGCACTTGAATACCCTCCGCATAATGCTGGAAAAAACTGCCGTTGAGGAATAAGGCAGCCAAGATGGCAGTCAGTTGCCAATAGTGTGTCTGCCGTCCTTTGATAACTGGCCATAAATACAGCCAGGGCAGGGGATTACACAATAGAATTTGCAAATTCAAGCTAACCGTTGGGTGCTGTGAGAAGAGCATCAATGTCAGCACAATGCCGATAGTGCCAGTCAGTAGCATCAGTGTCACATCCCAAACCTTGAAGACCCGTTTTTGCCGCCATTCTATCATAAAGATGACAATGCCTATGGCCAGTATTATTAGCCAACAGGTGAGGGGAGAAAGTGGAAATCCTTCTTGTACCATCTGTACTCCAGCTGGTACTGCGATGCGGCTTTCCTTGACTAATGGACGATACTGGCCGTTGGCATAGATTTGGGCGTGGTCAAAGTCATAAAGTAGATTGCCTGGCAGGAACTCTTGTTGTCGCATTGTGGTTTTCTGGTCGGCCTTGATACCCAGTAGCAAGTCAATGCCAAATTGCGACCAAGGGTTGTTTCTTGTCATGTCGTGAACCATACTTCGGTAAGAAGGTGTATAGTCCTCACGCCCAGTATATTCAATTTTCCCGTTAATACATTCTTCAATGATGTCGCGAGCCTTTGTCGTGCAGTTGTTATAGAAGTAGTTGTAGCGATATATTCGGTTCTCTGGTTGCAGGTTCTTACATAATGCTGCATATAGTGATTCTTTCTCTTCACTGGTTAGGTTGAGCACCTGTTCTGTCACCATACTGCCAAAACGTCGGTACTCCTCCTGAAAATATTTATACGGATAAGTTCCCAGTTCATAGTCGGTTAGTCCGAAGACGAAGCGTGCTATGAAAAAGGGAGCCTTAAAATTGAACACTCCGTAGTTGAAGGTCAGGTCTTTTTCTGCTTCGTTGTGAAGGTCATGCCATCTCAAGGCGGTATGCCCGTATAGGCTGTAAATCTCATCGTGTGGTTGGCAGGTGAGCAAGCTCACCTCAACAGAGTCGAAATATTCGGCTTGAAAGTCCTTGTCTGCTTTTGCTGGTAACGCAGTCATCGTAACTGCGAGGAGCAGTAAAATAGTCCTAAAAATGATTTTTAAATGTTTCACGATGCAAAATTAACCTATATTTTCCACTTAACGTGCGTTTATTTCGTTTTTTTTCAATAATTTTGCAACCCGAAATCGATTGATTAATAATAGATAGATGAAGAAAAGATTATTTTTAGGCATACTACAGGTTGCCATATCCCTCTTGTCTGTTGCTCAGGTCAGCAGTACGCTGTCGCCTTATAGCCAGTTTGGCATGGGTGTGTTGTCTGACCAGTCGCAGGGTTTCAACCACGGTATGAATGGACTTGCCATTGGTATGCGAGATGGCAAGATAGTCAATGTACTTAATCCTGCATCTTATTCTGCTGTAGACTCGTTAACCATGATATTCGATGTTGGTGTGACTGGCCAGCTGACTAACTTCAAAGAGGGTGGTCGTAGTCTTAATGCCAAGACGGCCAATTTCGACTATGCTGTAGCAGCTTTCCGCTTGTTGCCTAAAGTGGGCTTTAGCTTTGGCGTTATACCTTTCTCTAATATTGGCTATAATTACTATGCAGCATCATATAATGATGTGAATACGAGTAGTTATTATTATAATGAGACCTACGATGGTAATGGCGGCTTCAGCCAGGCTTTTGTCGGTATTGGCTGGGAAGTGCTGAAAGGGCTTTCCGTTGGTGCAAACGTGTCTTATTTCTGGGGCAAGTACGACAAGACTGTTACCATTGCCAGCAGCGATTCATACGTTAAGACATTAACGAAGAATTACTCTACCTCTATCAATAGCTATAAGTTCGACTTTGGAGTGCAGTACCAGCATCCTGTAGGCAAGAACGACCTGTTGACGGTTGGTGCTACGCTTGGACTGGGACATCAGTTAGGTAGCGATGCACTACTTGTAGCTACGACTTACGACAATCAGCTGAATACGTCGGAAACAACGCGCGACAGTGTGCCTGATGCTTTTAAGTTGCCTCTTACATTAGGCTTTGGAGCTTCGCTGATGCACAACAGCCGCTTGACAGTTGGCGTTGACTATACTTTGCATAAGTGGGGCTCAATAGATTATCCAATGCAGGGTGCCAAGACGGCAGGTCATGAATTGGGCTATCAGTTGGTTAGTGGCCAGTTGCGCGACCGTCATAAGTTGACGGTGGGCACAGACTGGATTCCTAATCCTATGGGACGTAAGTTCCTTAGCCATGTCCACTATCGGCTGGGTGCATCCTATGCTACACCTTATTATAATATAAATGGTGTGAAAGGGCCTCGTGAACTGAGTGTTAGTGCTGGTTTCGGTATTCCACTTGCCAATTCATGGAATAACCGTTCTGTGCTGAATGTCAGTGCCCAGTGGGTTAATATGTCGGCAGACAATCTTATTCGCGAGAATACATTCCGTATCAATATTGGCCTGACGTTCAACGAGCGTTGGTTTGCTAAATGGAAGGTCGACTAATACCTATATTCTTTGTCGTAATGCTGGTGTGGTTGGGCTCTTGCACAGAGCAAAAAACGCACACGGCTCCCGCTGTTCATGACCGTGACTCGGCTTCGATGATGACCAGCTATGGGGTTAATACGCTCATCAGCGATTCAGGTGTCATCAAATATAGGATGGTCACGGAACGATGGGATGTAAATACGGTCAAGAATCCTCCGCGCTGGACATTTGAGAAGGGAATCTTTATGGAACAGTTTGACGAGCAGTTCCATATTGAAGGTTATATTCAGGCAGATACAGCATGGTATTACGACCAGCAAAAACTATGGGAATTGCGAGGCCGCGTTCATATCCGCAATCTCAACGGACTTGTTTTCCGTAGTGAGGAGCTTTATTGGGATGGTATCAAACATGAGTTCTATTCCCATAAGTTTTCACGGGTTATTACCCCAGAGCGTACTCTTGAGGGTACCTATTTTCGTAGTGATGAGCACATGACCCATTATGAAGTGTCTAATTCGGAAGGCTCGTTTCAGGCTGCCGACATGACTGGCGAGCAGGAGACTGCCCCCAATGACCAACAGCCAGCCGCAGATACAGCCAAGGTAGAGGTGCCAGTGCGCAAGGCAGCTACCAGACACAGGGCTATGCAAAAAACGAATCTCCAACCATGACGAATCTGATAATCGGACTTATAATAACCATGATTTTCTCTGCCTTCTTCTCAGGTATGGAGATTGCCTTTGTGTCGAGTAACAGGCTCAGGGCAGAGATGGACCGCGAGAAGAACGGACTGTCGCAGCGAGCTATTGATTTGTTCTATCGCCATCCTAATAATTTTGTGTCTACGATGCTGGTAGGTAACAATATAGCGCTGGTTGTCTATGGTATTCTTTTTGCCCGCATTTTTGATGCAACGCTGTTTGCTCCACTCAGTGACGGAGCCCGTGTGACGTGTGACACACTGTTGTCAACGGCAGTGGTGCTTTTTACGGGCGAATTTCTGCCGAAGACCATCTTTAAGTCCAGCCCTAACACGATGCTCGCTGTTTTCGCTGTTCCTGCCTATGTGAGTTATGTCGTGCTCTATCCTATATCTCGTTTCTCAACGCTTTTGTCGCATGGCTTGTTACGACTTGCTGGTGTGCAGATGCCGAAGGAAGAAGACGATAAGGAGTTTACGAAAGTAGACCTTGGCTATCTGGTGCAATCAAGCATAGACAATGCTAAGAATGATGCGGAGATTGAAGAGGAGGTTAAGATATTTCATAACGCGCTTGACTTTCCCGATACGAAGGTGCGTGACTGTATGGTGCCTCGTACAGAGATAGTTGCTATTGACATCGATGACTGCACGCTTGACGAACTGAAGCATAAATTTATTGATAGCGGTCATTCTAAGATTGTTGTTTATCGTGAGGATATTGACCACATTATCGGCTATATCCATTCCTCGGAGCTGTTTAAGCCCATTGCTTCCTTGAAAGAGCATATCCAGACAATGCCTTATGTGCCAGAGACAATGGCTGCCCAGAAGCTGATGCAGACTTTCATGCAACAGAAGAAATCGCTGGGCGTGGTTATCGACGAGTTTGGAGGCACCAGCGGACTGGTATCGCTGGAGGATATTGTGGAGGAAATTTTTGGCGATATTGAGGACGAACACGACAATACCAAATATGTAGCCAAGCAGCTGGATGAGCATGAATATATGCTTTCTGCCCGTTTGGAGATAGAGAAGGTCAACGAATTGTTTGGGCTTGACCTACTCGAGAGTGATGACTATATGACTGTTGGCGGACTGATACTGCACGAGTACCAGTCGTTTCCCAAACTTAATGAGGTTGTGAAGATTGGTCGTTTTGAGTTCAAAATCATCAAGAATACACAGACAAAAATCGAACTTGTCAAGCTAAAAGTAGTGGAATAAGGCATTTTTTCCTGAAAAGATGCCGTTAATTCGGGTAAATTTCGTAATTTTGTCAGCTGATTTGAGAAATAGTATAAAAAAGAAAATAAAAAACATTAAACAATGGCAGCAATTGGAAAAATCAGAAGCTGGGGACCAGTACTCGCTACGGTGATTGGTCTGGCCCTTTTTGCATTCATCGCTGAAGAGATGTTCCGCTCCTGTGAGGCAACGAACAATGAGCGCCGTCAGCAAGTAGGCGAAGTGTTAGGTAAGAAAATTTCAGTACAAGAGTTTCAGGCACTCGTCGATGAGTATCAGGAAGTCATTAAGATGACTCAGGGACGTGACAATCTCTCTGAAGAGGAACTTAATCAGGTGAAGGACCAAGTTTGGCAGCAGTTTGTCAACAACACTATCCTTGAGGCTGAGGCTAAGAAGGTTGGACTGACTGTTACTGACCAAGAGATGCAGAACGTGCTCAAGGCTGGTACCAACCCCATGCTTATGCAGACTCCTTTCCTTAATCAGCAGACGGGTCGTTTCGATGTGAGCCAGCTCACCAAGTTCCTTGACGATTACAAGAAGATTAAGTCTCAGGGCAATGCTCAGATGATGGAGCAGTATGAGCGTATCTATAGCTACTGGAAATTCATGGAGAAGAACCTCCGTCAGCAACTGTTGGCTGGTAAGTACCAGTCATTGCTGGCTCAGTCGCTGCTCAGCAACCCTGTTTCTGCTAAGATGGCCTTTGACGACCAGAACACGGAAAGCGACATTCTGCTGGCTGCCCTGCCTTACAGCACCATTAAGGACAGCGAGGTTGAGGTGAGCGATGCTGACATCAAGGCTAAGTATAACGAGCAGAAGGAGATGTACAAGCAGTATGTTGAGAGCCGCGACATCAAGTATGTTGATTTTCAGGTTGTAGCCTCTAAGGCTGACCGCGATGCACTGATGAAGACAATGCAGGAGGCTCAGCAGCAGCTCTCTGCCGGCATAGCTCCTGCTGAGGCTGTTCGTAAGGCTCAGTCGCAGGTTCCCTATACGGGCATCTTTGCTACTCGCAATGCTTTCCCTGCTGATATTGCAGCTAAAATCGACTCGATGGCCGTTGGTCAGGTAACCGCTCCTTTCGAGACTGTTTACGATAATACTTACAACGTGGTGAAGCTCGTCAACAAAGCTCTGCTGCCCGACTCTGTAGAGTATCGTCAGATACAGGTTGGCGGTGAGACGGCTGAGGCTGCCCACAAGACAGCAGACAGCATTTATACAGCCCTGCAGGGTGGAGCTGACTTTGAGGCCCTTGCCAAGAAGTATGGTCAGACGGGTGCTAAGCAGTGGTTTACCTCTGCCATGTATGAGCGTGCCCAGACTATTGACGCTGACACCAAGTCGTATATTGAGGCTCTTAACAACCTTGAGGCTGGCCAGACCAAGAACCTTGAGTTCTCGCAGGGCAACATCGTGCTGCAGGTAACGGCTCGCAAGGCTATGGTTAACAAGTACGATGTCGCTGTGGTGAAGCACACTATCGATTTCTCAAAGTCTACCTATTCTGATGCTTACAATAAGTTCAGCCAGTATGTCAGTGAGAACAACAACATTGAGGGGCTTGAGAAGAACGCCCAGAAGTTCGGCTTCCGCGTTCTGGAGCGTCAGGACCTTTACAATTCTGAGCACACCGTGGCAGGCATCCGTTCTACCCGTGATGCTATGAAGTGGATTTTCGATGCAAAGACTGGCAACGTTTCACCCCTCTATGAGTGTGGTAACAACGACCACCTGCTGGTTGTAGCACTTACGGCTATTCATCCTGTAGGCTATCGCGAACTTGACGGTAACATCAAGGAGCAGCTGAAGCAGGAGGTTATCCGCGACAAGAAATTCGACAAGGCTGCCGAGAAACTGGCTGGTGTGAAGGATATTGCCGCTGCTAAGGCAAAGGGTGCTGTTGTTGACAGTGTTCGCCAGATTACCTTCTCTGCTCCTGTATTTGTACAGTCGGCTGGTAGCAGCGAGCCTGCCTTGAGTGGTGCCGTGGCAGCTGTCAAGCAGGGTCAGTTCAGCCCCGCTGCCGTTAAGGGTAACGGAGCAGCTTACCTGTTCCAAGTTCTTTCAAAGAAACAGCGCGAGGGTGCTAAGTTTGATGAGAAGCAGCAGGCCCAGCAGTTGCGCCAGATGGCTATGCAGGCAGCAGGTCGTTTCATGAACGAGCTCTATCTGAAAGCCGACGTAGTGGACAACCGCTACCTGTTCTTCTAACGATTCAAAGTAGAAACTTACGTTAAAAACAGAAATGGGACTGTCAAATGATTGACGGTCCCATTTCTGCTTTTTTGCCCTGTATATTCTGGCCTCATTCTATCTTTAGGCTCCAATTTCTAATGGCTGTTACGCTTGGGTATGGTTACTTCCGTTAGGCTACGGCAGTCAGAGTATTTGCAAGTCTTTTTATATCAGAAACTTGCACCCTATTCCTATTCGTCTTCTGATAGGTTGTCACTGGAGTTACATCTGCAAGAAATATATCACAAGCATCTATTTTCCTTAGAATCGTCTGGTCTATAGAAGGCATACCTGACTCTCCTAATGTGGAATGGTCAATCTCAAGCCTTATACCTCTACCATTTAATGTGTCCACTGCATTTTGCAGGGCGACATCTAACGTCTTTCTGCTCTTCTTGTCCTCAGACTGCCAAGAGAAGAACAATTTGTATTGACAGCTCATAATATCAGTTGACATTATTCTTCACAATTGCCCACATCCCATCATTATCCTTCCCTTTGTGCTTCAGAACACCAACTTTTTGCATTACAGAGAGGTCACGTTCGATGGTGCGTTGGCTTACCGACAAAGTCTCCGACATTTGCCTACCAGTGATTGTCGGAGATTCTTTAATGAGATTGATGATTCTCTGTTGACGCTCAGTGAGTTTCGTCTCCGACATGTCTCCGACATTGGGAGTGTCGGAGGAGGCGAAAATGATGGTCTGGAATTGAGTAGGAGTGGATTTGAAAACAGGTTTCAGTTCTTCCCTATATCCATCCAAAGCCTTTGTCTCATTGCAGATTCGTGTGAGTCCACTACCTCTTTTTTCCATATAGTCCAGTTGGGCCATAACATTTGCAAGTATTGGGTTACGTCTTTCGGAAGAAACGTCTGCGATATTTAAATCCTGTATCAACATTCCATTATACATTCCACCAGGAGATGTGACTGTGATTCGGTCATTGTAGATGTCCAGATGTACTTCACTACCCATTACTGTATAGTCACGATGGATGAAATGGTTAACCATTGCTTCAAGAACGGCACGTTCTGCATACTCAGGTCTGTTCTTTCGCCCATCGGGCAGTTTTTCCCAGCCTCTCTTGGTATTAGATTTCACAAAGTTCACGGCTTCACGAAGCAACATGAGGACATTGCCCGTAAACTCTGCATCATTAATGGCATCGCCCTTTTCCTTTCCATCCCATCGTGTACAATACAGACGAGACTGCCACAATGGACAATCATCGGCAAATAATGCACCAGCGTTCGTAAGGTTCCCTGCACCTGTTACCAACCCAAACGATAAGAGATATTTCTTGTTCCATTCCTGTTTGGTGCGGTCTTTGAAAGTATTTACCAATATCGTAAAGGAATAGTCTTCTGCTTTATAATCTGTGGATAGAGAGTCAAAGGTTTTGTTTGAGCCTTTCAGTACCAAGCGTACCATTTGCTCTGCTGTGGCAGGAAGACTCTCGTCACCGATACGGACAAAGGCTACACGCTGACCATCACCAACATAGTAATATGGCGTATAATTTCCTACACTGACTTTTAGTTGTAATATATCATGATTGCCCGTCTTGTGAGGAATCATTTCCACTTCTGGCAGGGGGTCCATATAATCGCGAATCTTGCCGCTAATAGCTTCGCATACATGTTGTATATCATCGAGGCCTCTGACGATAGCGTCATTATCAATACCAAAGAAAAGGGAGCCACCTAAACCATTAGCGAAAGCACTTACGCTTTTCAGCCAACTTTTGGGCTTCTTCTCTTCAAGCATCACCTTGAAATCGTATGCAGTACATTCTGCTACCAGAGCCTTTAAATCCATACTATATAAATACTTATTTATTGCCTCGCAAAGGTACTCATTTTTATCGAAAATAAGGCATTCGTTATACTGTTCCACGCGTAATTTAAGCAAATTTCATCTATAATCACATCCATATACGCCAAAAATGACGATAATTGAAGTTTTTTGATTATTGGTCTCAATACAGCTATGGTGAAACGTCGTGTTGGTGCTCCTGATAAACGACCTCTTGCTGACTTTCTTTAATTAAGGCCAAAGATTTTGCAGCGGAAATGACATCGGTAAACGTTCAGCAGAAAGAGCTTTATGGACAAGCTAATATTGAGCGTGAGCACGTTGATAATAATTCTGCTGTTCGTAATATGTTGCTTGACCGTGGTATACGGCTTGAAACTCTACCTTCAGCCGAGGATATAAAGAAAGTAGAACGTCGTTTAAAGGCTGATGAAAAGAAAATCCTTCCCAAGAAGAAAAAGTAATTTCTCCCTCTTCAGGCGGTAGTATTTCTTCCGCCTTGCTTTAGTATCTGTTTCAGGTTGCTCCAGTATCTCCTTTGGGATGCTCCAGTATCTGTTTACCCTACTAAACAGATACTAAAGCAAGTGCAATTAGATACTGAAGCAACCCGAAGGAGATATTTTAGGCAGGAAGTTTCTTCCTCATTTAGAGAAAGAACACTTCCTGCCATTGGATTGTTAATCCATTTATTTGTTGGGACGGAAATATGTATTTTCCTGAACAGAGGCCTTTGTTGCTCTTGTAGCCTTGCTCGTCAATTCACCAATAATTGATTTGAGAATATAGTCGAAGTTGTTAAAACCACTATAGAGGTCAGATTCGTGTATCAAGTTTGTCCAACCATCAAGATTGCCCCAACTACCGCTATTTGAACCATCAGTTCCATAAGGAGCAAACAAGATTAGTCGACGACCTGATGGCATTGAGCTCCATTGTAAAGCTAATGAACTTAATGTAACATCAGAATAGGAACCTGTCAAATAAGGAGCATCAGTCCAAAGAATAATGACTTGGCGATGATAACCATCATCTGTCCCCCAGTCTGACTTGTTGAATGCTGTCTGTAAAGCTTCAAGACCACTTTCAGGATTGTCTCCACCGCCATCTGCATAAAGCTCGTTTACAAAAGAATCGAAAGCAGAACGCTGGTCAGGCAAAGAATATGTACCACTTGTTTGTAGCCAATTAGAATCCTCATTCTTATCACGATAAGCAATTACTTGCGCATTCAACCCTGTGAGCTGAATACCTTCTTCTTCACAACAACGATAAAATGAATCATAGAATCCTATGGCATTCCTTTTTACTGTGCCTATTATATCAGACATACTACCTGTAACATCAATACACATTACAACATCCACAGTCAGAGCATTATCGCCAGTCTTGAAAGACTTGACGGTCGTATCATAAATGACTTGGTCGGTTGGGCTACCGTATTTGGGCGCAATGTTGCCGTGGTCACTACTGTAAAATTTGTAATAAGCCTTGTAATAATAGGTGGTATTTGGTTTGAATCCTCGGAAATCGACGCTGTAACTCAAATCCTCCTCTGACTGGAGACCTGTTCCTTCATATTCTGCATTACCCACGGTAAGTTTTGATTGTTCTTCATCGCAGATGATACCGTATGTTCCATAAATGTTATACACGTTGGAGGGACACCAAATCGTTCCGCTAAGGGTACAAGACGAACCACCGACTTTGTAGGTCGCTTTTCCTGTCCAAAGAGAAAGGGTGTTGCACACGTATTCGCTGATTTCATCATCATACCATTCTTCTATTGTTTCTGTAAACTCATAATTGCCAGATTCGGAAGTTGTAATGCCCCCGACAAGCTCATCATTCTGCACATAGGGTTCTTCGCTGACTTCTTCAAAAACACCACCGTATGCATCTGTCATTGCTTCACCGACAGAACTTCGAGTTGTATTCTTCTTTAACAGCGAAGCGGCAGCAGATAGAGTGGCTTTGAATGCATCCTTTTTACTAGTAGTTAGATTAGTAAGTTCCTCTTTTGAATAAGCGATACTATCAAGCATCATTACCGTTTTTCCATCGTCATAAAGCAATTCTAGAATAGAATCGTTAGGGAAGCTAAAGTAAACAATGCCACTTTTGGTGACCATTTGAGTTGGGATGTTATCTGTCTTTGTGGCAATTAGACTAACTATATCAGAACCATCTGCGGGCATATAGGTAATAGAGCTATATTTGTTCGCAGTTGAACTGGCATCCTGCTTATAGCAGAAATAACCCAATTTTGTCAAATAGGCTGCGTCCCAATTGCCTATACCAGACTTCAATTCAATAATACCCTCTGCTTTTTGCAGAATACTTGCCTGTGAAGGGGTGTCGTCACTGTCACTACTGCAGGAAACGACGCTCATGCTGACCACTGCTACTAGCAGTGCTGTCAGAAAACTCAGATTGATTTTTTCCATATTTAGGAGTTTCTTTGCCTACTCGCTCTCCCTGCCTCGGCTGGTTAATAATGGTATGTGGAAAAGAAAAGACGTGGGAGTAAACTTTCCGTCGCTTATCCCACGCTCAGGCTCTCGCATTGCCCTCTCTCAAGATAAGCAACTTAGCCAGCCCACGTCGTTTGCGTATTATATTGTGATAATGCTGATAGCCAATAATGGCTGTCAGGCATTGTGGGATATAATACACCCTACGTGGACGCTTCGTTGCGAAACCTTCCGAGAGAATCAAATTTGCAAGATTTATAAACCTAATGTATGATATGAAAACAAATTCATAACAAGTGAAAGGAAAAGAACTGATATATAAG
>CAMWKZ010000056.1 GCA_947174945.1 uncultured Prevotellaceae bacterium
GGGCGGGAACTTAGGGGGCATATTCAGCGGAGGCCGTCGGCACCATGCGCCGACACGTTCCGCACCATGCGCCGAGGCCATCCGCATCATGTGCCGACACGCTCCGCACCATGCGCCGAGGCCGTCCGCATCATGTGCCGAGGCCGTCCGCATCATGTGCCGACCGCGTCCGCATCGTGTGCCGACGCACTCCGCACAATGCCGCCATCGGACAGGCAAAAAACTGGCACGGTATTTGCTTGTATCACAGCACGACATATTATCATTCAAACACTAAACGTATATGCAAAAAGGTAACATCGGGGTTACAACCGAGAACATATTCCCCGTCATCAAAAAGTTTCTCTACTCTGACCATGAGATATTCCTGCGCGAGATGGTCAGCAACGCCGTCGATGCCACGCAGAAGCTGAAGACACTGGCCCAGCAGGGCGAGTTCAAGGGCGAAGTGGGCGACACGACCGTGCGCGTCAGTCTGGACACCGAGAAAGGCACCATCACCATCAGCGACCGAGGCATCGGTATGACTGAAGAGGAGATAGACAAGTACATCAACCAGATAGCCTTCTCGGGTGTCAACGACTTTTTGGAGAAGTACAAGGACAATGCCAACAACATCATCGGACACTTCGGACTGGGTTTCTACTCGTCGTTCATGGTGTCGAAGAAGGTCGAGATTGTCACCCGCTCGTACAAGGACGGTGCCAAGGCCGTGAAGTGGAGCTGCGACGGCAGCCCAGCCTACGAGATTGACGAGGCGCAGAAGGACGACCGCGGTTCAGACATCATCCTCTACGTCGACGACGACTGCAAGGAGTTCTTAGAGAAAGAGCGCATACAGCAGCTGCTCACCAAATACTGCAAGTTCATGGCCGTGCCAGTGGCCTTCGGCAAGAAGCAGGAATGGTCGAGCGACGAAAAGAAGATGGTTGACACTCAGGACGATAACGTCATCAACGACGTAGAGCCCCTGTGGACCAAAGCCCCATCAACGCTGAAGGACGAGGACTACAAGTCGTTCTACCGCACGCTCTATCCCATGCACGACGAGCCGATGTTCTGGATTCACCTGAACGTAGACTACCCATTCAATCTGACGGGTATACTCTACTTCCCCCGCATTAAGTCTAACATCGACTTGCAGCGCAACAAGATACAGCTCTACAGCAATCAGGTGTTCGTCACCGACCAGGTGGAAGGCATCGTGCCCGAGTTCCTCACCCTGTTGCACGGTGTGATTGACTCGCCCGACATCCCCCTGAACGTCAGCCGCTCCTATCTGCAGAGCGACCGCGAGGTGAAGAAAATATCAACCTACATCACCAAGAAAGTGGCCGACCGCCTGCAAAGCATCTTCAAGGAAGACCGCACGGCATACGAACAGAAGTGGGACGACCTCAAGCTGTTCATCAACTACGGTATGCTCTCCGAAGAATCATTCTACGACCGCGCCAAGGACTTCGCCCTACTGAAGGACGTAGACGGCAAGTTCTTCACCTTCGACGAGTACAAGACCTTGATTGAGGGAGCACAGAAGGACAAGGACGGACAGCTGGTCTACCTCTATGCCACCGACAAGGAAGAGCAGTACTCCTACATACAGGCAGCACGCGACAAGGGCTACAGCGTACTGTTGCTTGACGGTCAGCTCGACGTGCCCGCCATACAGATGCTGGAGCAGAAGCTCGAGAAGAGCCGCTTCACCCGCGTAGACAGCGACATCGTAGACCGCCTGATAGCCAAGGACGATGCGCCGAAGACCACCCTTTCCGACGATGACACTGCCAATTTGTCACAGGTCTTCAAGTCGCAGATGCCCAAGCTCGACAAGACCGAGTTCATGGTCGAGGTACAGTCATTAGGCGAGAGCCAGCGCCCCGTAGTCGTTACGCAGAACGAGTGGATGCGACGCATGAAGGAGATGAGCCGCTTCCAGCAGGGCATGAACTTCTACGCCCAGATGCCCGACTCCATGAACCTCGTGCTCAATGGCGACCACCCCTTGGTAAAGCGTGTGCTCGACGACTGCAAGCAGCAGACCACCGAGGCACTGAAGCCCATCGACTCTGAGCTGAAAGGACAGGAGGCCCGACTTGCCGCCATCCGTCAGCAGCAGGACAAGAAGAAGGCCGACGAACTGACTCAGGACGACAAGGACATGAAGGCCGAGTGCGAGAAAGCCGTTGAGGAGCAGAAGCAGAAGAAGCAGCAAGTGCTGACCGACTATGCCGCCAACAACGACATCGTACACCAGCTCATCGACCTTGCACTGTTGCAAAACGGTATGCTGAAGGGCGAGGCACTGGATAAGTTCCTCAAGCGCAGCATTGACCTGATAAAGTAAAGGTCACACCACAAAAAAGCCTGACCCTCGACGGGGTCAGGCTTTTTTAGTTGTCTGTTTCAAACAGCGCAATGGCTTACTTCACCTTGGCAACGATAGCCTTGAAAGCCTCGGGGTTGTTCAGGGCGAGGTCGGCGAGCACCTTACGGTTAATCTCGATACCAGCCTTCGCCAAGGCACCCATCAGGACTGAATAGCTAATACCCTCCTGACGAGCGGCTGCGTTGATACGCTGAATCCAAAGGGCACGGAAAGTGCGCTTCTTGTTCTTACGGTCGCGGTAAGCGTAGGTAAGACCCTTCTCCCAAGTGTTCTTGGCTACTGTCCAAACATTCTTGCGGGCACCAAAGTAACCGCGAGTGAGTTTCAGAATTCTTTTACGTTTTGCTCTTGATGCAACGTGATTTACTGACCTTGGCATAGTTTTCTTTACTTTTTAATGTTTGACAATAGGTGAATTAACGGAGAGACAACAGGTCGCGAACCTGCTTCATGTTCGATACGTCAACGATGGTTGAACCTACCAAGTTGCGCTTCTGCTTCTTGGTCTTCTTAGTCAGAATGTGACTGTGGTAAGCATGATGTCTCTTTACCTTACCTGTACCAGTGAAAGCGAATCTCTTCTTTGCACCGGAGTTTGTCTTTACTTTTGGCATTGTTTTTTGTTTTTAATTGTTATTAATTCAGTGTGGCAACGCATATACCGGGCGTTACGCACATCGTTTCTTTTCTTCGCACTGCGGTTTACTCGTCTTCGCTCTCCGTCAGTTTCTTCAGCGCATCAGCGCTAATCTTGGCATTGGCGAACAGTCCGCCGTTTGCGGGCTTCTCCTCTGCTGCCTGTTGCTTGGCAGCCTCCTTGGCTTCAGCCTCCGATGCCTCGCGGTCGCGAGCCTGCTGGCTCTTCTTGGCTACGCCAGCTTTCTTCGGAGCGAGATAGAGAAACATCTTCTTGCCTTCCAGCGAGGGCATCCCCTCCACCTTGCCGTAGTCCTCCAAGTCATTGGCAAAACGCAGCAGCAACACCTCGCCTTGCTCCTTGAACAGGATGGAACGTCCACGGAAGAACACATACGCACGCACCTTGTTACCATCCTCGAGGAACTCCTTGGCGTGCTTCAGCTTGAACTGGTAGTCGTGCTCATCAGTCTGGGGCCCAAAGCGAATCTCCTTTACCTCCACCTTAACCTGCTTGGCCTTCATTTCCTTCTGGCGCTTCTTCTGCTGGTAGAGGAACTTCGAATAGTCAATCAAGCGACATACAGGAGGATTGGCATTGGGCGAAATCTCTACAAGGTCAACGCCTTGGTCGCGCGCCATGTCAAGTGCCTGACGTGTGGGGACAACGGTTGAACCGTCCTCTCCTACTATACGTACCTCGCGTACACGAATCTGCTCGTTGACGCGGTACTGGTTCTTCATTTTATCGTTCTTCATCAACTTTTATTCGAAACTGGGTGCAAAGGTAGTAAGATTCAGGCAAACAACAAAATAAAATGTGATTTATTTTCGCTGCCGTTAGTGCTTTTTTCCGTTACATAGTTTTTTTTCACGCATCACGCAATTTATTGCACAAAAAGTTTGTGTATGTGCAGAGAACGTATTACCTTTGCACAAAATTTAAAGAAATGTGCAATGAATAACATACCGAGTTTCAATTCCTATATTGAAAAGGCAATAACGGAGAACTGGCTGCTTGATGCGCTGACGGACTACAAGGGAGCCACGTTGCAGTATCACGACGTGGGCCGCAAGATTGAAAAGTTACATATTATGATGGAAGCCGCCGGCATACAGAAGGGCGACCGCATCGCCGTGTGTGGCCGAAACTCTGCGCACTGGGCCGTGGCCTTTATGGCAACGCTGACCTACGGCGCTGTCGTCGTGCCCATCCTGCATGAGTTCAATGGCGAGCAGATACATAACATTGTCAATCACTCGGAATCGCGCCTGCTCTTTGTAGGTGACTACGTGGTGAATACGATTACGCCAGACGAGATGCCGCACGTGGAGGGCATCATTAACCTGCCTGACTTCTCGCTGCACACGTGTCGCAGTGAAGCTCTCCTATATGCGCGCGAACATTTAAATGAATTGTTCGGGCACAAGTACCCCAATGCTTTCCGCAAGGAGGACATACACTGGCACAAGGACACAGCCGAGGAGCTGGCCCTGATAAACTACACGAGTGGCACGACGGGATTCTCAAAGGGTGTCATGCTCCCCTACCGCGCCCTGTGGGGCAACGTAGACTTCTGTCAGAAGCAACTGGGCAGCCACATGCCGAAGTTCAGCCGGACGCTGAGCATCCTGCCGATGGCCCACATGTACGGCATGGCAATGGAGTTCCTGTTCCCCTTCTGTTCAGGCTATCATCTGTACTTCCTCACGCGCCTGCCCTCGCCTGCCGTCATTGCGGAGGCCTTCAAGGAGGTGTGCCCCGACATTGTGATTGCGGTGCCGCTGATTATTGAGAAGATTATCCGCAAGCGGGTGTTCCCACAGATACAGAGCAACGTCACCAAGATTCTGCTGCAGATGCCCGTGGTGTCGAGAAAGGTTAAGGAGCGTATATGCCAAGAGGTACGCACCGCCTTTGGCGGTCGGGCATACGAGGTCATCGTGGGCGGTGCCCCGCTGAACCAAGAGATTGAGAGTTTCCTGAAGGGCATAGACTTCCCCATCACCGTGGGCTACGGCACTACGGAGTGCGCCCCGCTGATTTCGTTCAGCGACTACCACGACTTTGTACCCGCATCGTGCGGCACGCCCGTGTCGAACATGGAGGTGAAGATACTGTCGCCTGACCCAGAGAAAGTGGAGGGCGAGATAGTATGCCGAGGCACTCACGTGATGCTGGGCTACTACAGGAACGAGGAAGCCACCCGCCAAGCCATCGACGAAGAAGGGTGGTACCACACGGGCGACCTGGCCACTATGGCCAGCGACGGGCACATCTTTATCCGTGGCCGACTGAAGAACATGCTGTTAGGGGCCAATGGTCAGAACGTGTACCCAGAGGAAATCGAGGACAAGCTGAACTCGATGGCACTGGTCAGCGAGAGCATCATCGTGCAGCGCGGCGACAAGTTGGTGGCGCTGGTACACCCTGACATGGAGGAGGCGAAGAGCATGGGCCTGTCGCAGGAAGACCTGCAGGGCGTGATGGAGGAGCACCGTCAGGAGCTGAACGCCCAATTGCCCGCATACAGCCGACTGCAGGCTTTTGAGATACAGGAGGAGGAGTTTATGAAGACTCCTAAGAAGAGTATCAAACGCTACCTATACAAGTAATAGATATGGAGAACGTACCCAGTTTCAACCAACTGATACAGCGGAGCATCGTCAACAACTGGGACCTTGACGCGCTGACCGACTACAAAGGGGCTACGCTGCAATTCCACGACGTGGCACGCAAGATTGAGAAGCTGCACATCCTGTTTGAGAACAGCGGCGTAGTGAGGGGCGACAAGATAGCCCTCTGTGGCCGCAACAGCAGCCAGTGGGCAGTGGCATTCTTGGCCACGCTGACCTACGGTGCGGTGGCCGTGCCCATATTGCATGAGTTCACGGGCGACCAGATTCACAACATCGTGAACCACTCGGACGCCAAGCTGCTCTTTGTGGGCGACCACGTGGCTACGCAGGTCGACCCGACGAAGATGCCCCATCTGGAAGGTATCATCAACAACCCTGACTACTCGCTGATGCTGTCGCGCACCGACAAGCTGACGTATGCGCGCGAGCACCTGAACGAGTTGTACGGCAAGAAGTTCCCCAAGTACTTCCGCAAGGAGCACGTCAACTACTATACGGAGGCGAACGGTGAGGAGATGGCTATGATAAACTACACGTCGGGCACGACGGGTTTCTCGAAGGGCGTGATGATTCCCTACCGCGCCCTCTGGTCGAACTACGACTTTGCCGAGCACGTGCTGGGCACCATCGTCAATACGGGCGACCGCATCATCTCGATACTGCCTATGGCCCACATGTACGGCATGGCCTTCGAGTTCCTGTTCGAGTTTCTGCACGGTTGCCACGTCTACTACCTCAACCGCATTCCGTCGCCAGCCATCATCGCACAGGCCTTTGCCGAGGTGAAGCCGAAGATTATCATTGCCGTGCCGCTGGTGATTGAGAAGATTATACGCAAGAAGGTGTTCCCCAAGATACAGAATAACCGTATGCGGCTGCTGATGTCAATGCCCGTCATATCCAAGAAAGTACGCGAGAAGATATGCGAAGAAGTGGTCAAGGCGTTTGGCGGCGAGCTGTACGAGGTCATCATCGGCGGTGCCGCCTTTAACCACGAGGTGGAGTCGTTCCTGAAGAAGATAGACTTCCCCTACACCGTGGGCTACGGAGCCACCGAGTGCGCCCCCATCATCTGCTACCGCGACTGGCACACCTTTGCGCCGGGCTCGTGCGGACAGGCTGCCTACCACATGGAGGTGAAGGTCAACTCCGCTGACCCCGCCAACGTTCCCGGCGAGATTCTGGCCAAGGGCCCCAACGTCATGCTGGGCTACTACAAGAACGAAGAAGCCACGGCGGAGGCCATCGACAAGGACGGCTGGTACCACACGGGCGACCTCGGCACGATAGACCACGACGGCAACGTCTACATCAACGGACGGTCAAAGAACATGTTGCTCGGCCCCAACGGGCAGAACATCTACCCCGAGGAGATAGAAGACCGGCTGAACTCTATGGCACTGGTGGTGGAGAGCGTCATCGTGCAGCGCGACACGAAGCTGGTGGGACTGGTGTACCCCGACTACGACGAGGCTCAGAACATGCGCTTCACGGACGAGGACATACGCAACGTCATGGAGCAAAACCGCCAGCAGCTGAACGAGCAACTGCCTGCCTACGAGAAGGTTAGCGAGATTGAGCTCCGCACCGAAGAGTTTGAGAAGACCCCCAAGCGAAGCATTAAGCGATTCCTCTACAAATAGGGCCGATTGCGCCGAGGCCGTCGGCACATCGTGCGGAGGCCGTCGGCACCATGCACGGACCGCGTCGGCACCATGTGCGGAGGCCGTCCGCATCGTGTGCGGAGCGCGTCGGCGCATGATGCGGAGCGTGTCGGCACAATATGCCGAGCCAATGAGCACAGCACCCAGACCATAATCTTTCGGTCTCGGGTGCTTTTTTTTCGCACTTCGCTTTGCGGTTTCCACTTTTTATACTAATTTTGCAACGCCGATGGAATCAGGCCCCGCTTGTCAAGGGGTACCGTCAGGCAAGACAAATAGCATAGCAATATGAAAGTATTAAAATTCGGCGGAACGTCCGTAGGTTCCGTAAAAAGCATTCTCAGCTTAAAGAAAATCGTGGAGACAGAGGCTCGGACGCAACCTGTCGTAGTCGTAGTAAGCGCCCTCGGGGGCATCACCGACAAGTTACTATCCACCTCGCAAATGGCTCTCCAAGGCGATGAGCGGTGGCGCGAAGAGTTCGACGCAATGGTCACCCGTCACCATCAGATGATAGACACCATCATCACCGACAACAAGAAACGCGTAGACTTATTCAACAAGGTAGACCAACTCTTCGACCAGCTGAAGAGCATCTATCATGGCGTGTACCTCATCCACGACCTCAGCGAGAAGACGCAGGCCGCCATCGTCAGCTATGGCGAGCGGCTGTCGTCCAACATCGTGGCCACGCTCATCAAGGGCGGCACGCGCATGAACAGCCGCGACTTCATACGCACCGAGCGCAAGAATGGCAAGCACACACTGGATGCCGAGCTGACGGCCCAGCTGGTGCGTGAAGCCTTCAACCCCGTGTGCGGCAGTGCCTCGACGGGCAAGGCCGTAGCCGTAGTGCCGGGATTTATCAGTCGCGACCGCGACACCGGCGAGACCACCAATCTGGGTCGGGGCGGCTCCGACTATACCGCCGCCATCATTGCAGCCGCACTGGATGCCGAGGTGCTGGAGATATGGACCGACGTGGACGGGTTTATGACCGCCGACCCACGCGTCATCAAGACCGCCTACACCATCAACGAGCTGTCGTACATCGAGGCGATGGAGCTTTGCAACTTCGGTGCCAAGGTCATCTATCCCCCCACCATCTACCCCGTCTGCGTCAAGAACATACCCATCAAGGTCAAGAACACCTTCAACCCCGCACACCCGGGCACACTCATCAAGCAGCACATCGAGAACAACCAGAAGCCCATCAAGGGCATCAGCAGCATCAAGGGCACCACGCTCATCACCGTGACGGGCCTCTCGATGGTGGGCATCATCGGTGTCAACCGCCGCATCTTCACCACGCTGGCCAACCAAGGCATATCGGTATTCATGGTGTCGCAGGCCTCGTCGGAGAACTCAACCTCCATCGGTGTGCGCGATGAAGACGCACAGGCAGCCGTCAGCGTGCTGAACCAAGAGTTTGCCAAGGAGATTGAAACAGGCGCCATGTTCCCCATGCACGCCGAGAGCGGACTGGCCACCATCGCCATCGTGGGCGAGAACATGAAGCACACCCCGGGCATTGCAGGCAAGCTCTTCGGCACGCTGGGCCGCAGCGGCATCTCCGTCATCGCCTGTGCGCAGGGTGCCTCCGAGACCAACATATCATTCGTCGTCGACGGTCGCTTCCTGCGCAAGTCGCTCAACGTGCTGCACGACTCGTTCTTCCTGTCCGAGTACAAGGTGCTCAACCTCTTCATCTGTGGCGTTGGCACGGTGGGCGGTATGCTGATAGAGCAAATCCGCAAGCAGTACGGCGAACTGATGCAGCGCAATGGGCTCAAGCTGAATGTGGTGGGCATCGCCTCGTCGAAGAAGTACATCCTCGACCGCGACGGCATCGACCTATCCACCTACAAGGAGCAGCTGGCCACAGCACCCCTGCCCGCCGAGAAGCTGGGCGACGCTATCGTGCAGATGAACATCTTCAACTCCGTGTTCGTCGACTGCACTGCCAGCAAAGAGATAGCCGCCCTCTACCAGACATTCCTCGAGCATAACATATCGGTCATTGCGGCCAACAAGATTGCCGCATCGAGCGACTATGCCGCCTACATACGACTGAAGAAGACCGCCCGCGACCGCGGTGTCTGGTTCCGATACGAGACCAACGTGGGAGCCGGACTGCCCATCATCGGCACCATCAACGACCTGCGCAACTCAGGCGACGACATCCTGAAGATTGAGGCCGTGCTGTCAGGCACGCTCAACTTCATCTTCAACGAAATCAGTGCCGACGTACCGTTCTCTGAAACCGTGCGGCGCGCCAAGGAGCAAGGCTACTCCGAGCCCGACCCACGCATCGACCTGTCAGGCACCGACGTTATCCGCAAGCTGGTCATCCTCACTCGAGAGGCTGGCTACAAGGTCGAGCAACAGGACGTAGAGAAGCACTTGTTCGTGCCCGACAGCTACTTTGAAGGCTCCGTCGACGACTTCTGGCAGAAGCTGCCCGCACTGGATGCCGACTTCGAGCAGCGTCGCCAGCAACTGGAGGCCGAGGGCAAGCGCTGGCGCTTCGTAGCCACAATGGAGCACGGACAGACCAGCGTGGCACTAAAAGAGGTAGACCGCAACCATCCCTTCTACAATCTGGAAGGCTCTAACAACATCGTGCTGCTGACCACCGAGCGCTACAAGGAATATCCCATGCAGATTCAGGGCTACGGAGCTGGTGCTTCCGTTACCGCCGCTGGCGTATTCGCCAACATCATGTCCATCGCCAACATATAATATATAATAAGGTACGCGCATGAAACATATTATTATATTGGGCGACGGAATGGCCGACCATAAGGTTGCCAGCCTTGACGGCAAGACCCTGCTGCAATATGCACGACCCGAATACATGAACCAGCTGGCCCGTGAAGGGCGCACGGGGCGACTCGTCACCGTGCCCGAAGGATTTCCGCCAGGCTCAGAGGTGGCCAACACGGCCATACTCGGCTACGACCTCAACCGCGTGTACGAGGGTCGCGGCCCGCTGGAGGCAGCCTCGATAGGCTACGACATGGCTGACGACGACATGGCCATCCGCTGCAACATCATCACGCTGGAGGACGGTAAGATTATTACCCACAACGGCGGCAACCTTGAAACTCAGGATGCCGACGTGCTTATCCAACACCTCAACGAGCAGCTGGGCTCCGACCGCGTGCGCTTCATCACGGGCATACAGTATCGGCACCTGCTCATCATCAAGGGTGGTTCGAAGCACATCGTGTGCCAGCCGCCCCACGACCATCCCAACGAACCGTGGCGCCCCCTGTTGGTCAGGCCCGAAGAAGAACTGACGGGCAGCGATGCCAAGGCAGCACAGGAGACTGCCGACCTGCTGAACGACCTCATCCTGCGGTCGCAGGAACTGCTGGCCCGCCATCCCTATAACCTCGACAAGGCCAGTCGCGGCGAGCGGCAGGCTAACAGCATCTGGCCGTGGAGTGGCGGCTATCGACCCTCTATGCAGACGCTGATGCAACAGTACCCACAAATCAAGAGCGGTGCCGTCATCTCGGCTGTCGACCTCATCCAAGGCATTGGCCGCTATGCTGGACTGCGCATCATCAAGGTGCCCGGGGCTACGGGACTGGCCGACACCAACTACGAGGGCAAGGCACAGGCCGCCATCGATGCCCTGCAACACGACGACTTTGTATTTGTCCACGTGGAGGCCACCGACGAGGCGGGCCACGACGGTGACATCAACCTGAAGCTGCGGGCCATCGACTATCTGGACAAGCGACTTATAAAACCCATTCTTGAAGCCATTGAGCAGATGGACGAGCCTGTGTGCGTGGCTATTCTGCCCGACCACCCCACCCCCGTCGAACTGCGTATCCATGTGAACGAGCCCGTGCCGTTTATCATCTGGCACCGTGGCATCACACCCGACAACGTGCAGCACTACGACGAGGAGTCGTGCGCCAGTGGCAGCTACGGCCTCCTGCGCCTCGGCGAATTTATGAACGAACTGATGAACATTAACTAATGCTTTTATGAAATATTATAGCACTAATAGGAAAGCCCCCCTTGCCGACCTCAGGAAGGCAGTGGTGAAGGGACTGGCCGAAGACCGCGGCCTCTATATGCCTGAGCGCATCGAGCAACTGCCCAAGGCATTCTTCGACAACATACAGGACATGCCGTTTCAGGACATAGCCTATAACGTGGCAGCCAACTTCTTTGGTGAAGACGTTGACCCCGATGCTCTGCAAGACATTGTGTACGATACGCTGAGCTTCGACTGCCCCGTGGTCAAGGTGACGGACAACATCTATACGCTGGAACTCTTCCACGGCCCTACCCTTGCCTTCAAGGACGTGGGTGCGCGTTTCATGGCGCGTCTGCTGGGCTACTTCCTGCGCCAAGGCGCTGGCGCTGTGTGCGGCGAGGCTGCTGCCACTAACGGAACGGTCAATGTGCTTGTGGCCACCAGTGGCGACACAGGGTCAGCCGTGGCCAACGGGTTCTTGGGCGTAGAGGGCATTCATGTCTATGTGCTATATCCGAAGGGCAAGGTTAGCCCCATTCAGGAGTGCCAGTTCACCACGTTGGGACAGAACATCACGGCCATCGAGGTAGACGGCGTGTTCGATGACTGTCAGGCACTGGTCAAGTCGGCCTTCATGGACGAGGAGCTGAACCGCCACATGATGCTGACTTCGGCCAATTCCATCAACGTGGCCCGCTTCCTGCCGCAGGCATTCTATTACTTCAACGCCTACGCCCGCATGAAGGCGATGGGCAAGGCCGACCAGCTGGTGATGTGCGTCCCGTCGGGCAACTTCGGCAACATCTGCGCCGCCCTGTTCGGTCGCGAGATGGGGCTGCCCATCAAGCGGTTCATTGCCGCCAACAATGCCAACGATGTGTTCTATAACTATCTGCAGACGGGCCAGTATGAGCCTCGCCCCAGCGTACAGACTCTGGCTAACGCTATGGACGTGGGCGACCCCTCAAATTTTGCCCGCATCTACACGCTTTATGGCCAGTCGCACGAGCACATCAGTCAGCTCATCAGCGGTGCTACCTATCAGGACGAGCAGATTAGAGAGACCATGCGCCAGTGCTACAACGAAACGGGCTATACGCTTGACCCACACGGTGCTTGCGGATTCCGCGCACTGCAAGAAGGACTGCACGAGGGCGAGGTCGGCGTGTTCTGTGAAACAGCCCATCCCGCTAAGTTCAAGGAGAAGGTCGACGACATCCTGAACACCGACATCGACATCCCCGCCCGCCTCAAAGCCTTCATGGAAGGCGAGAAGCAGAGCGTGCCCATGTCCCGCGACTTTGCCGACTTCAAGCGCTACCTCATGCAACGGTAGCAGATACTTTGCAAACGTTAACGTATTAATTTCGTTAAAAGCAATGCGTATTCGGAAAATAATCACTAACTTTGCAAGCAATATATAAAAACAAGCTATTATAATAAAACATCAAGATTATGTTGAAACCGTTAAACAAAAACTTCGCTCCGAAGAGCGTCATGCCTGAAAAGGTGATTCAGTTCGGTGAGGGTAACTTCCTCCGCGCATTCGTTGATTGGATTATCTGGAACATGGACCAGAAGACCAACTTCAATGGTTCTGTCGTTGTCGTTCAGCCTATCGACAAGGGTATGGTTGAGTGGCTCAATGGTCAGGACTGCCTCTATCACGTCAACCTGCAGGGTCGTGAGAACGGTCAGCCCGTCAACACGCTGGAGCGCATCGACGTTATCAGCCGCGCACTGAACCCCTACTCGCAGAACGATGCCTTCATGGCACTGGCCGACCAGCCCGAGATTCGCTTCGTTATCTCTAACACCACTGAGGCTGGTATCGCTTTCGACCCCGCCTGCAAGCTGGATGACAAACCTGCTTCTTCATATCCCGGTAAGCTCGTTCAGCTGCTGTATCGCCGCTGGCAGACCTTCAACGGCGACCCCACGAAGGGACTTATCATTTTCCCCTGCGAGCTGATTTTCCTCAACGGCCACGTGCTGAAGGACTGCATCAACAAGTACATCGAGCTGTGGCAGCTGCCTGCTGACTTCAAGAAGTGGTTCGACGAGTGCTGCGGTGTCTACGCTACGCTGGTTGACCGCATCGTGCCGGGATTCCCCCGCAAGGAGATTGCCGAGATTCAGGAGAAGGTTGGCTATCGCGACAACCTCGTCGTACAGGCTGAGAACTTCCACCTCTGGGTCATCGAGGCTCCGAAGGAAGTTGCCAAGGAGTTCCCCGCCGACAAGGCTGGACTGCACGTGCTGTTCGTTCCCTCAGAGGAGCCTTACCACAAGCGTAAGGTAACCTTGCTCAACGGCCCGCACACCGTGCTGTCGCCCGTTGCATTCCTGAGCGGTGTCAACATTGTCCGCGATGCCTGCAACCACGAGGTTATTTCAAGATACATCCACAAGGTACAGTTCGACGAGCTGATGCAGACCCTCGACCTGCCGATGGAAGAACTGGAGAAGTTCGCAGGCGATGTACTGGAGCGCTTCGACAACCCATTCGTAGACCATCAGGTAACCAGCATCATGCTGAACTCATTCCCCAAGTTCCAGGCTCGCGACCTGCCCGGTGTGAAGACCTATCTGGAGCGCAAGGGCGAACTGCCTAAGGGTCTGGTATTCGGTCTGGCTGCCATCATCACCTACTACAAGGGTGGTAAGCGTGCCGACGGCGCAGACATTATCCCCAACGACGACCAGAAGATTATGGACTTGCTGAAAGACCTCTGGGCTACTGGCGACACGCAGAAGGTTACCGACGGCGTGCTGGGTGCCGAGTTCATCTGGCAGGAAGACCTCAACAAGGTTCAGGGTCTGAACGCTATGGTTAAGCAATTCCTTGACCTGATTCAGGAGAAGGGAATGCTGGAGGCTGTCAAGACGATACTCTAAGCAACACTATTTCCCCTTACATACGGCGGAGCGTACCCAATCGGTGCGTTCCGCTTTTTTGTTGCGGCAAATGTTTCTTTTTATTCGCTTTTGGTTACATCTGCATTAATTATTGTAAAAAACAACTGACATACGGAAAATTCTTCGTATATTTGCAAGTGCATTGTCAACTAAAGAATCATCTAACGATACATTATTAATTATGACTAACGACAACAAAATCATGAATCGGGCAGCGGACAACATCCGCATTTTGGCTGCCTCAATGGTTGAGAAGGCTAAGTCTGGCCACCCTGGTGGTGCTATGGGCGGTGCCGACTTTATCAACACCCTTTACAGTGAGTTCCTTGTTTACGACCCCGAGAATCCTTCATGGGAAGGACGCGACCGTTTCTTCCTCGACCCGGGTCACATGGCTCCGATGCTATACAGCCAGCTCTGCCTCATTGGTAAGTTCACATTGGAAGACCTGCAGAACCTGCGCCAGTGGGGTTCCGTTACTCCCGGTCACCCTGAGCGCGAGATTGAGCGCGGCATCGAGAACACCTCGGGTCCGCTTGGTCAGGGTCACACGTTTGCCGTGGGTGCTGCCATTGCTGCTAAGTTCCTGAAGGCACGTCTGGGCAATGTCATGAGCCAGACCATTTATGCCTATATCTCTGACGGTGGCGTACAGGAGGAGATTTCACAGGGTGCAGGCCGTATTGCCGGCAACTTGGGACTGGACAACCTCATCATGTTCTACGATGCCAACGACATCCAGCTTTCGACCAAGACCGAGGTGGTGACTTCTGAAGACACCGCTAAGAAGTATGAGTCATGGGGATGGTACGTGCAGAACATTGACGGTCACGACGTAGACCAGATTCGCGAGGCTATCAAGAATGCCCAGCAGGAGCAGGAGCGTCCGTCGCTCATTATCGGCCATTGCATCATGGGTAAAGGTGCCCGCAAGGCTGACGGCTCTTCATACGAGAAGAACTGCGCTACCCACGGTGCTCCGCTCGGTGGCGACAACTATGTACAGACCATGAAGAACCTCGGTGCAGACCCCGAGAACCCATTCCAGATATTCCCCGAAGTGCAGGAGCTGTATGCCCAGCGCCGTGAGGAACTGAAGAAGATGGTGGCTGAGCGTTATGCCGAGAAGGCAGAGTGGGCCAAGGCCAATCCCGAGCAGGCTAAGCAGCTGGAGGAATGGTTCAGTGGCAAGGCTCCCGTCATCGACTGGTCGAAGGTGGAGCAGAAGACTGGTGCTGCCACACGTGGTGCATCGGCTACCGTACTGAGCGTACTGGCTGAGCAGGTGCCCAATATGATTTGCGCTTCGGCTGACCTGTCGAACTCCGACAAGACCGACGGATTCTTGAAGAAGACCCACGACATGGTACGTGGCGACTTCTCGGGTGCATTCTTCCAGGCTGGTGTGGCTGAGCTGACGATGGCTTGCTGCTGCATCGGTATGGCGTTGCACGGTGGTGTCATCCCCGCTTGCGGCACATTCTTCGTATTCTCTGACTATATGAAGCCCGCCGTCCGCATGGCTGCCCTGATGGAGCTGCCCGTTAAGTTCATCTGGACTCACGATGCCTTCCGCGTTGGTGAGGACGGTCCTACCCACGAGCCTGTGGAGCAGGAAGCCCAGATTCGTCTGATGGAGAAACTGAAGAACCACCACGGCAAGAACAGTATGCTCGTGGTTCGTCCTGCCGATGCCGAGGAGACCACCGTCTGCTGGCGCATGGCTATGGAAAACACGGAGACACCTACCGCCCTCATCCTCTCACGCCAGAATATTGACATGCTGCCCGCTGGCAACGACTACTCACAGGCCACCAAGGGTGCATACGTTGTGGCTGGCTCTGATGCCGACTACGATGTCATCCTGCTGGCTTCCGGCTCTGAGGTGTCTACCCTCGAGGCTGGTGCCGACCTGCTGCGTAAAGACGGTGTGAAGGTGCGCGTGGTTAGCGTTCCGTCAGAAGGTCTGTTCCGTTCGCAGTCGAAGGAATATCAGGAGGCTGTACTGCCCGCTGGTAAGAAGAAGTTCGGTATGACCGCTGGTCTGCCCGTCACCCTCGAGGGACTGGTAGGTGCCGACGGTTGCGTATGGGGCCTCAACAGCTTTGGATTCTCAGCTCCCTACAAGGTGCTCGACGAAAAGCTGGGCTACACTGGACAGAACGTTTACGAACAAGTAAAGAAACTCTTAGCATAATATGGAAGTAAAGACCGTAGGAGTAGCCTGTGACCACGCAGGCTACCCTCTTAAAAAATACGTGCTCCAGTATCTGGAGGAGCATGGCTATCAGTATAAGGATTATGGCACGTGGAGCGATGCCTCAGTAGACTATTCTGACTTCGGTCACGCACTGGCTGAGGGCGTAGAGAGCGGTGAGGTATATCCCGGCATCGGCATCTGCGGCTCTGGCGAGGGTATCGCCATGACGCTGAACAAGCATCAGGACATCCGTGCCGGACTGGCATGGTGTGCCGAGATTGCTCACATGATTCGCCAGCACAACGATGCCAACGTGCTCGTAATGCCCGGCCGTTTCATCGACAACAACACGGCCAAGCAAATCATGGACGAGTTCTTCAAGACAACCTTCGAGGGCGGACGCCACCAGAAGCGTATTGACAAGATGCCCGTGAAGTAAATCCCTGCTAAAGATAACATCCCTAAAAGGTTCGTTGCCCCCATTCGGCAACGAACCTTTTTTATCAATCGCTTTTATAATCTTTATCTGTTGATTTATCTGTTTATTCACAAAAAATGCGTATCTTTGCAGCAACAATCATTAAGAAGATTATGGAAACTTATAACATAGTACCCAAAAGGAAAAATAGCTTCGAACGTTCACAGGAAGATATTTGTACTGGACGTATTGAGAAGTTCACTTCCTCAGAGGAAATGTTCAAATCCTTAGGCATCTAACAATTCCACTAATACAGGTACTCATTCCGACCTTTTCTAACCAGAAAAACTACCCCTCTACACTCCAGTATCTATTTCCACCCTTTCCAGTATCTCCTTCGGGTTGCTCCAGTATCTATTTACTCTATATGTAGTATCTGTTTACCCACGCTTTAGATACTGGAGCAACCCAAAGGAGATACTAAAGGCTGGAGCATTAAATAATGGCTTGAAAATTTCGGCATTTTTATAGTATATAATCCATAACCTCTCTGCATCGTATCGACCGAAATTATACGAAGTTACTTTGATTTTTATATCTTTTGCACAAATCTTGTCACTTTCTCAATCTTTTTCACTACTTTTGCATTCGCAATTCTAAAAGAGTGCAAAGACATATTGCTCAATAGACTCTCAATCACCACCTGAGAAAAGAGCAAACATATAATATTGGGTCTGCCCCTACAAGGGCGCAGATTTCCCATATTTATATGTGGTTTGTGGTGAACCGAGAGTCGTATGGCGAATATCTGCGCCTCTTGCATATAACAGATTAGACGAAGAACTATGATTCTGAATTGGCTGAAAAGATTGTTTGGCACTTCAACGCTAACGAAATCCTCCCCAAAGGAAAAGGGCGGGGACACGGGAAATACATCTGTGTCAAAATCACCATTTGAGAAACTTGATGAACGAAAAAGAATAGCAAAAGAGGAAAAGGAACTGATAAAGAGTTCGTCAACTGATTGGTATAGTCTTTCTTTGCCTAAATACGAAACAAGGAAAACCGTTTCTATTTATCAAGCGTACAAATTCGGCGAAGTATTGAGTTTGAAAGCACTGAAAGAGAAACGTCTGAAAAGAGAAATTTGCGAACTGAAGATTCTTGAGAATGAAACCAAGGCTATATTATCAGAAATTGAAAAGTTAATTGAAAAGCGGAAAGCTGATGAAGCCAAAGCTGCTTTAGATAACGTGATAGAAAAGGTTGTCAAGGTCAAAGATTCTTCTATTCGTCAAAAGCACCTGCTGCTTCAATCTTGCTTGGCAAAGCTAATCGCAGAAATTGAACAAGAAGAACTTGCAAGGCTGGCAGAAGAAAGACGGCATAAAGAAGAAAAAGCGCAGAAACAAAGAGAAGCAGAAGAAAGGGCAAAGAAAGAAAAAGAGAGAAAAGAACACGATGAGAGAAACAAACGAGAAGCAAAAGCAAAAAAACTTGCCGATGAAGCTAAAAGAAAAGAAGATTTAGAACGGCAAGAACGCCAAAGACTAGAAGCACTTTCATCAGAGCGGAAAGACGACTGGCAGAGTTTTCAGAGTGTTCTTGATGAAAATGGAATAAAATATCTCTATCACTTTACCGATGTGCGCAATATTCAATCAATAAAAAGACATGGCGGCTTGTACTCATGGTACTATTGTCGCACACATGGTATAACTATACCATGCCAAGGTGGTGATTATGATTCACAAGAACTTGACAAGAAATATGGCCTTGAAGATTATGTACGCCTTAGTTTTTGTGATGACCATCCAATGGCATATCGGCTAAGAAAATTGGGAAGCGACATAAAAGTTTTAAAGATTGAAGCAGAAGTCGCACTTTTAAAAGACGTTCAGTTCTCTAATATGAATGCTGCCGACAAACGGCATACACATGGAAAATCTTTAAAACATCTTCAGATGATTGATTTTGAGGCAACTAAAATGCATTATCTTAGGAACGAAGACCCGAATTTCAAACCCCATCAAGCCGAAGTAATGGTTAAAACATTTATTCCACTTAAATTTATTGTAAATATAGATATATGATATACGTTGTAAACAAAAAACGGAAACTGGAAAAAGTAAAAGAGGATTTTCCCAATGCTGCAATATTAGATGTTACTTCAACCTCTAAGAGATATGCACAGATATTAAGTCCTTTCTATCCACACATGAATATTCCCATACCATTTACAGAAGGGCTTACAGCTACGTGTGTCGAGGCCGTATGGCAAGGACTGAAAGTTTTTGAGGACACAGATGTTGATTTCGCTACATTCAGAAATGACACGATGAGAAACCTGAAAAGAACTGTTCGCAAATATGGAATGCCAAAGGGACATCGAAAAGGAGCATACGGGAAAGAATTGTTAGGTTATTTTAAAGCTCGAATGCTAATATATTTACCTACATATAAATGGGTGCTTGACAACGTGCCAGAAGTACATCATATGATAGAACGTATCAAAGAACAAAATAAGATACAAGACATCGTTCTATTAGATTACAATACCAATATCGATTTCAGGGACGCTTCAAAACCATTATCACATGCTGGACTGGTAAAACTCTATATTGAAGGAGATTATCCTGAAGGTTTAGAGGATTATCAGCCAATGACTAAAGAGGAATTGGAGCAAAAAAAACTACGAGAAAAAGAGCAAAGAAAAGAAATAAAGAAAAAAGCAAAAAAGCAGAAACAAACAGAATCTGTAAGTCTCTTCAACAATAACGAATAAAATTATATCAATATGGAATACATA
>CAMWKZ010000057.1 GCA_947174945.1 uncultured Prevotellaceae bacterium
AATTTTCGCTAATCACCAAATTTAAAGATAATTATAATTCATCGAACTCACGTTATTTTATCAATAATTACCCCATCCCCCAACTGCCGACACATAAACATCGGTACGATTGGAAGTGAATAGTGTTAAGTAAGAAAAGAGATACTACAGTAGTGTTAATTGATTTTAACTAATTCTATCAGGGCATTACCTTGGCTTCCAAGCAACCTTAATGTGGAATCGTTTGGCAGGTCGTAGGACACGATTATCGGCAGGCTTGACTTAATGCAGCGTTCGACCATCTCTTTATCGCAAGCCATTTCGGTGGATGCGGGATTTATAAATCGGAGCTGATTCTTCTTGACTGAATACCGTCCTGAGACAACATTACAGTCGGTGGTGAAAGAGAAGAATCCGTCAGGCTGAAACTGCAATGTGTATTTCTCGCCAGCCGAAACGGTGGTAAGGGACAATGAGGAGCCAAACGGATTAGCATAAGACGTTACGTTCCATTGGCAGGCAAGACGATTCTGCACCGTTGAGGAACAAGAGATGTTAACGACAGAGACAGCAAGCAGGAATGCCCAAAATAGCAGATTCTTTCTCATCGTTGCAGGTTTATCAGGGATTATACGAGTCCTTATTATAATATGCCAGTATATCATCGAGCATTCGCTTAGCCTCTACCGCCGGGCTGTCAGGGTCGAGCTCTGCCGCCTGAATATAGCAGTTGATGGCCTCGTGCCACAGCCCTTGCTTGCGATAGGTGTTGCCTTGCTGATAATACTCTTCTGCCGTCATCTATTTATAATATTCCTTCTTGCCAGCAGCCAGCGTGTTCTTCATCAGCGAGCAGATAGTCATCGGCCCCACTCCACCCGGTACGGGGGTAATGTACGAGCACTTCTCGGCCACCTCGTCGAACTTCACATCGCCATTCAGACGGAAGCCGCTCTTGCGAGTGGCATCAGGCACACGGGTGGTACCTACGTCGATGATGACGGCTCCGGGCTTCACCATGTCAGCCGTCACGAAGTCAGGCTGACCGATGGCAGTAATAATGATGGCGGCCTCGCGGCACTCCTCTTTCAGTGTCTTCGAGCGCGAGTGGCATACCGTCACCGTTGCATCGCCATATTGCTTCTGAAGCATCAGCTGGGCCATTGGCTTACCCACGATGTTCGAGCGACCCAGAACAACGCACTTCTTACCCGATGTCTCGATATTGTAACGCTTCAGCAGGGTCAGGATGCCCAGCGGTGTTGCCGAGATAAAGCAAGGCAGCCCAATGGCCATACGCCCAACGTTGATGGGATGAAAGCCGTCCACGTCCTTGCGATAGTCAATGGCCTCGATTATCTTCTGTTCATCAATATGCTTAGGCAATGGCAGCTGCACGATGAAACCGTCGACATCATTGTCGTTGTTCAGTCGTGACACACAGGCCAAGAGTTCCTCTTCCGTCACATTGTCTTCATATCGGATAAGTGTCGACTTGAAACCACAGGCTTCGCAGGCCAGCACTTTGTTCTTCACATACGTTTCCGAGCCACCGTCGTGTCCTACAAGTACGGCAGCCAGATGGGGCTGCTTGCCACCAGCGGCCACAATGGCCTTTACTTCCTCGGCTATCTCGGCCTTAATGGCCGTTGCTGTTGCTTTTCCGTCAATCAGTTGCATCTTTTCTTCACTCTTAAATGTTAGAACTTAGGCATACCACCCTTCATATTCTTCATGGCATTGGCCATTTGCATCATGCGCGAGTTGCCACCGCCAGCCACCATGCGCATTACCTTGCGCGTCTGGTCAAACTGCTTCAGCAGGCGGTTCACCTCCTCAATCTTCGTGCCCGAACCCTTGGCTATGCGCAGTCGGCGGCTCTGATTGATGATGTCCGGGTTGGCACGCTCTTTCGGGGTCATTGAGTTAATGATAGCCTCAATACCCTTGAACGCATTATCGTCAATATCCACGTCCTTCAACGCCTTGCCCACACCAGGAATCATGCTGGCGAGGTCTTTGATGTTACCCATCTTCTTGATTTGCTGAATCTGTCCCATGAAGTCGTTGAAGTCAAACTTATTCTTGCGGATTTTCTTCTCCAATCGCTTGGCTTCCTCCTCGTCGAACTGCTGCTGGGCGCGCTCTACCAGCGAAACGATGTCGCCCATGCCCAGAATACGGTCGGCCATACGCTCTGGATAGAACACGTCAATGGCCTCCATCTTCTCGCCCGTACCCACAAACTTAATAGGTTTCGTAACCACCGTGCGGATTGAGAGGGCTGCACCACCACGGGTGTCACCATCCAGCTTGGTCAGCACTACGCCGTCGAAATCCAGTCGGTCGTTAAACTCCTTGGCTGTGTTCACGGCATCCTGACCCGTCATCGAGTCAACCACGAACAGCGTCTCGTCGGGCTGAACAGCCTCTTTCAGCATGGCTATCTCGTTCATCATCTCCTCGTCAACGGCCAAACGACCGGCGGTATCAATGATAACTACATTATAGTTTTTCTGCTTTGCCTCACGAATAGCATTGTTGGCAATCTCCACCACGTTCTTGTTGTCAGGCTCCGAATAGACGGGAACGCCCACCGACTCGCCTACTACGTGCAACTGCTGAATAGCTGCCGGACGATACACGTCGCAGGCCACCAACAGCGGGCTCTTGTGCTGTTTCTGCTTCAGCATATTGGCCAGCTTACCCGAGAACGTAGTCTTACCAGAACCCTGCAGACCAGACATCAGCACGATAGCTGGCCGTCCGTCCAGTTTCAGCTCCGCAGCCTTGCCGCCCATCAGTTCGGCCAGCTCGTCATGAACTATCTTTACCATCAGCTGGCTGGGCTTCACGGCAGTCAGCACGTTCATACCCATTGCCTTCTGCTTCACGGTGTCCGTAAACTGCTTGGCCACCTTATAGTTCACGTCGGCATCCAACAGGGCCTTGCGCACGTCCTTCAGCGTTTCGGCCACATTAATCTCAGTGATTTTCCCTTCACCCTTCAGTATCTTGAACGACCGTTCAAGTCTGTCACTTAAATTTTCAAACATAGCTTATAATTGCACTTATTGGGGTGCAAAGTTACGAATAAAAGAGCAAAAAGCAAAAAAAAACTTGAAATTCTTACAGCCCGCGCGCTTTCCAGACTTTGTCCTTAGCGGCGTTGATTTCTTGGAATTTCTTCTCGGCAGCCTTGCGGATGTCCTCGCCCAAGGCGGCTACTTTGTCGGGATGATGCTCCAAAGCCAGACGGCGATAGGCTCGCTTTAGTTCATCATCAGTAGCGGTAGGGCTAACACCCAGTACTTTATAGGCCGACTCTAAATCGTCCTTACCCAGTCCAAGCATAGAGTCGACCTCGTCGGTAGACATACGGAGCCACTGGGCACATTCCTTCATGGCCGTCACTTCGGTGGCATCAACGTGGCCATCGGCCTGTGAAAGCATGACAAGGAAGTTAAGCAGTTGCAAGCGCTGGGCGTAGTCCATGTTCTGCGCTATCTGTTGGCAGCACTGCATAACGGTCTGGCGAAACTGGTAAGCCCCTACCCGCTTCTGCTCGTCGAACAGGCGGCGCAGTATCTCTTCGCCCTGCTGACGGGCTGGCTCGCCAAAGTTCTGACGCAACATATTGCGTACCAACTCCATCTCAGAGTGCATTATCCGTCCGTCGGCCTTGATGATATACGAGGCCAACACCAGCATTGAGAACAAAAAGCTATTGCGCTGTCCCTGATAAGCCTGTTGGGCGGACTGCTGGCCGAAGGCCGAGTCAAACGTACCCTGCGTATCTGGCGTGTTCACAGCATCCAGCATTTCGTCGAAGACGCTGCCCACCACAATACCAGCCAGTGCCCCCAGTGGGCCACCGCTCATAAATCCCAGAAATCCTCCTATCCACTTACCTAATGCCATAGTCGCTATTGTTTTTGCCTGCAAAATTACAAAAAATATCAAATACAGCGTATCTTTGCGACAAAAATATCGTCTACGACCATCGCCGTCAGGCTAAAACAGCTCACCCTCCACCATCTTATCTTCACGGGAGAAGCGGATGGTTGGCTTAGGCAAATCGGCTTTGGGCAGCGAAGGTTGCGGACGAGGGGATGGCTGCGGACGGCATTCACGGTTCTCGCGAGCCGAACAGCCCGTCACGCGCTCGGCCATCTTGAATAGGTTGTCTAAGAAAGAATATACATACTTCTCCATGATACGTTGTTTTTTAAGTTACTGATTCGGGATGCAAAGTAAGAAAAGAGGTGTACCATAAATCGGTACACCTCGGGTGAATCAGTATCTATTTAACATTTCTTTGATGTTTTCCCGCATCTTGTCACGCAGTTCCTGCGGTTCAAGCACCTCAATGCCTGAGGCGTGGGTCATCAGGGCTGACACGAAATCAGCCGTGGGGCGGATGTCGTAGGCGAAGTCGGTATAGTCGGCAGTGGCGGTGAGTTCACACTGCGACTGGTGGAGCGGCAGGGTGCGCAGATAGTCGGGAGTGCGCCCGTAGGCTCTGACCACCACCCGCGCCAACGGGGTTTCATCGGTCAGCACGCCAAAGTATTCGGAGAAATACTGCTGGGCTGAGAAGTCGGGCGGTATGTCGAAAGTCTCCTTAGTCATTGACACCGCCGTCATGCGGTCAAGGCTATAGGTGGCATAGTGCCGCCCCGTGAAGGCCAGCAGATACCACCGCTGATGAAAGAGCTTGAGAGCGTAGGGGGCCACCTGCTTCTCGTAGCTGTCTGCGCCAAAGCGCTGATAACCCAGCAAGACCTGTCGGCCCGTCCTGATAGCCCTGATGAGCGTCTGCAGGAACTCCTCACCAGCCGGCACGCTCTCCAGTATGATGCGGTCCTTGAGCGAAACACTGTCGGCCAGCACGCCACTGACGGTGAGCGTGGAGAGCATCCACCGCTCCAGACTGTCGTCGTCAAGCACCTCTGGATTGCTGATGTAATACTTGTAAGACTTCGTATCGCACTCGATGACAACCCCGAACATATCAAGGATGGCATCGCGATGGCGATTGAACGAAGAGCGTTGCAAGGGGTTGCCCTCGGCCACATTGTCAGCCTGCCACCGCCGTCGCAGCTCATCGAAGGTCAGCCGGCGGAAGGTGCGCAGCGTGTTGATGAGCCAGATGTACTGATGGAAGATGCGTGCAGGTTTCATTCGCCCAATGCCCTACTGCTTGATTTCAATGTCGCGCCTCACGTTGTTGCGTATCTTCGTCAGGTACGCCTTCATGCCGTCGGCATCCTTCTGGTCGATAATCTCCAGCAGTTCCTTCAGCTCGGCACGTATATGGCTGACCTGGTCGGAGGTGTAGGGATTGAACAAGACCTCCTGCAACAGATAGTCATCCTCGTTGAGCACCCCCTTGGCGATGCGCATGTGGCGCTTGAAGGTCGTGCCCGGCGCATCCTGATGCTTCATGACGGCGGCAAAGACAAACGTCGACACGAAGGGGATGGACAGCGAGTAAGCCACCGTCCGGTCGTGCTCGTCGAAGGAATACTCGTAGATGTTAAGCCCCAGCTTATTGTAGATGTCCTTGAAGAACAGCCGCCCGATGAAGTCGCCCTCATTGATGATGATGGCGTTCTCCTCGGAAAGCTGGCTCAGGTTAGCAAACGTAGGGCCGAACATGGGGTGGCTGCTGGCATAGCGCATCCCCGTCGACTCATAGAACTCCTTTAGCCCGGTCTTGACGCTCGCTATGTCGGTGATGATGCAGTCCTTCGGCAAGAAAGGCATTACCTCGCGGAAAGCGGGGATGGTGTACTTGACCGTGACGGCGTTAATCACCAGTTCGGGCGCAAACGCACCAATCTCCTCCAGTTCGGTGAAGCGCTGGCAGTTGTAGGTGAAGCGCATCCGCTTGGGGTCTTTCTCGAATACGGCCACCTCGTGGTCGAAGCTCAACAGGTCGATAAAGAACGACCCCATCTTGCCCGCGCCTAATACTACTATCTTCATTTGTTGACGATTTCTATCTGCTGACGCACTGACTCTTCGTGAATACTCTCAAAGACCCGGGCTATAAACTCGGGCGACATACCCGTCAGAGAGCCTTGCACGCCACGCTTCTCCAGTATCTCGTTGTATCGCGAGGTCTGCAGCACGGTCATGTTGTGCTCCTTCTTGTACCGGCCAATCTCACGGCACACCTCCATGCGCTTGGCCAGCAGCTCCATCAACTGGTTGTCCAGCTCGTCAATCTGCTTGCGCAGCAGGGTGATGCTCTCGGTGGTGACGTGCTCGTCGCGGATAACCAGCAGGCTCAGGATATAGTTGAGCACATCCGGGGTCACCTGTTGCTTGGCGTCGCTCCATGCCTTGTCGGGGTCGCAGTGGCTCTCGACTATCAGTCCGTCGAAGCCTAAGTCCATAGCCTGCTGGCACAGCGGGGCTATCAGCTCACGGCGTCCGCCGATGTGCGAAGGGTCACAGATGATGGGCAGCTCGGGTATGCGGCGGTGCAGCTCGATGGGCAGCTGCCACATCGGAGCGTTGCGGTATATCTTCTTGTCGAAGCTGGAGAACCCGCGGTGGATGGCTCCCAGCCGACGGATGCCCGCCTGATTGAGTCGCTCCATTGCGCCAATCCACAGCTCGAGGTCGGGATTGACGGGGTTCTTCACGAACACGGGCACGTCGATACCCTTCAGCGAATCGGCCAGTGCCTGCATGGCGAAGGGGTTGGCAGTGGTGCGGGCACCTATCCAGAGGATGTCTACGTCGTATTTCAACGCCAGCTCCACGTGCTCGGGGGTGGCCACCTCGGTCGAGATGAGCATGTGGGTCTCCTCCTTCACCTGCTTCAGCCAGGGCAGCGCCTTCTCGCCGTGACCCTCAAAGCCGCCGGGCTTGGTGCGTGGCTTCCACACGCCTGCGCGGAAGTTGTGGCATCCCTTCATGGCCAGCTGTCGGGCCGTGTTCATCACTTGCTCCTCGGTCTCGGCACTGCATGGGCCTGCAATCACGAAGGGGCGCTCGTTGTCACTCGGTAAGTTCAATGGTTGTAAGTCTAATTCCATCGTTTGTTATATTGTTTGTTTGATTCTTTCTAATGCTTCCTTTATTTTCTCCTCCTTGGCGCAGAGCGATATGCGGATGTAGCGCTCGCCGTTGGTGCCGAAGATGAAGCCGGGGGTGATGAACACCCGTGCCTCGTGGAGCACGCGCTCGGTCAGGTCTTCGACGTTCTGACACGCATCGGGTATCTTGCCCCAGAGGAACATACCCACCTGACGGGGGTCGTAGGTACAGCCCAGCACGTCCATTATCTGCTCGGCATACTTGCGCCGGGCGGCGTAGCGCTCTATGTTGGCTTCGCGGTGCCACTCGTCGCTGTTGTCGTAGGCAGCGGCTGCGGCCAGCTGAATGCCGCGGAAGGTACCGCTCTCGATGTTGGACTGCACCTTCAGCAACCACGAGGTGAACTCGGCGTTGGTGGCGCAGAGGCCCACTCGCCAGCCGGGCATATTGTGCGACTTGGACATAGAGTTAAGCTCGATGCAGCAGTCCTTGGCACCCGGCACCTGCAGGATGGAGAGGTGCTCAGTGCTGAGGATGAAGCTATAGGGGTTGTCGTTGACGACGACGATGCCGTGCTGGCGGGCAAACTGCACCAGTCGCTCGTAGGTCTGGCGCTGGGCGCGACCGCCTGTCGGCATGTTGGGATAGTTGCTCCACATGAGCTTGACGCGTGAGAGGTCCATGCGCTCCAGCTCGTCGAAGTCGGGCTGCCAGCCGTTGTCCTCGCGCAGGTTGTAGTTGACGACCTTGACTCCTAACAGCTTCGACAGCGATGTGTAGGTGGGGTAGCCGGGGTTGGGCACGAGCACCTCGTCGCCGGGATTGACAAAGGCCAGCGTGATGTGCAGTATTCCCTCCTTTGAGCCTATCAGGGGCAGCAGCTCGGTGTTGGCGTCGAGGTCGACATCGTACCACCGCTTATAGAACGCGGCCATTGCCTGACGCAGCTCGGGGGTGCCCATCGTGGGCTGGTAGCCGTGGGCTTCGGGCTGTCGGGCCACCTCGCAGAGCCTGTCGATGGTCTGCGCCGACGGGGGCATGTCGGGGCTGCCTATGGCGAGGCTGATGATGTCGAGGCCCTCGGCGTTGAGCTGGGCCACTTCTTTCAGCTTGCGGCTGAAGTAGTATTCGCTTACGAGTGATAGTCTCGCTGCTGGTTCAATTGGTTTGTTTGCCATCTTTATACTCTCCTAATATCTTAAGGTCTTTGGTCAGGGGGATTATCGCGTCTATGGACTGACGGTATCGGGTCAGGTCATCGAAGAGCAGGTCAACGTAGAACTGGTATTCCCACTCGCGCCCGATGATGGGCAGCGACTGTATCTTGGTCAGGTTGATTTTATAGAACGACAGGATGGCCAGCACGTGGGAGAGGGAGCCCTCCTCGTGGGGCAGTGCGAAGACGATGCTCGACTTGTTGGCCTCGGTCAGGGGACGGAGCAGGTCGGCCTTGTTGGGATGGGTCACTACGAGGAACCGGGTGTAGTTGTGCTTGTTGTCCTCGATGTGGTCTTCCAGCACTTTCAGCCCGTAGAGCCGTGCTGCCTCGGCATGGCAGATGGCGGCCCAGCCGTGGCACTGGCCTTCGGCTATCATCTTGGCAGAGCCTGCGGTGTCTTCGGCCTCTACGTTCCTCATCCGTGGGTGCTGCTCCAGAAACTGGCGGCACTGCATCAGGGCCACGGGATGGGAGTGTACCTCGGTGATGGTGTCCCAGTCGTCCTCGGGCAGGCAACAGATACAGTGGGATATGTGCAGCTTGTGCTCACCCACGATGGTGGTGCCGCTCTCGCGCAGCAGCTCGTAGTTGTGCAGCAGCGAACCTGCGATGGTGTTCTCGATGGCCGTCATTCCGATGACCGTCGGGTCGTGCTTGATTTCGTCGAACACCTGCTCGAAGGTGGCGCAGCATATCAGTTGTATCTGCTCGCCATCGAAGTAGAGGTGCGCCGCGAGGTCGTGAAACGACCCTACCAGTCCTTGTATTGCTATTCTCTTCATATCTTTAGTAAAAGTCCCGCTTTCACTCGGTTGTGAAGCGGGACCCTTTGTTAGTATATTAGTTAGCAGTTCGTTTGCTATTTACATACGGCCTTCCGCTTCACATCGTCCTGTAAAGTAAAAGTAAAAGCCGTAAAAGTATGTGTTCTGTACCGTCATTGTTAATGATGTTTTGCTTATCGGCTGCAAAAGTATAACATTTTCTTGAATCCTGCAAACATTTTGCGGGAAATTTTGCAACGGGGCTTACATTTTTTAAGCTATTGACGGGCGCGGTGCTGAAATATGGCGACAAAAGGGTGCGCAGGCTTCGCGCAGCGGTCAGCAAGTGGCACTTTGCTCCGAAATACGCCAATCTACGGCCACCTCCGTAACGCTTTGAGCACGAGGCGGTTGCGGGTTTTGGGAGTTACGGGGGCTTTTTTCAGCGTGTGCGGAGGCCGTTCGCGCATGGTGCCGACGCGCTCCGCACACGCTGCCGAGCGCAACGGCACACCGTGCGGAGCGCATCCAGACCCTGTGCCGAGCAGGTTTACACCCTGTGCGGAGCCACTTTTCGCCCTAAACGCAGCGCGTCCGCCCGTCGTCAGCCCCCGTTTCGCCCGCCGCGCGCTCCTATTTCGCGAAAAATGAAGTGTTAAATTCCGTGACTTATAGTTTACATCCGCACACCTTGCGCCCTTTGGGCTTACACTTTTTATGCCTTTGCAACCGAGTTGCGCGACATTTTTCGTACCTTTGCAGCATGGAGAAGAAGACTTTTGCCGTGCTGGGCATGATGTGTGCCGGATGCGCGGCCAACGTGGAGAAACGATTGAATCAGACCAGTGGGGTGGCCAGCGCCACCGTCAATCTGCCGGCTCGCACGGCGCTAATTGAGTACGACGAACAACTGACAAGCCCTGAGCTGCTGAAGCAAGCACTGGCTCAGGTGGGCTACGACATGGTGATTGAGCAAGACCGCAACGTGGAGGCCATTGAGCGGCAGGCTTATCGCTCGTTGCAGCGCAAGGTCGTCGCCTCGTGGCTGTTCGCACTGCTGGTGATGGCTATCTCCATGCACTATATTATAATAGGTACGCGCGAGGTGGAGAACCAGACGATGCTTATCATCGCCCTGCTGAACATCGGCTACTGCGGACGGCAGTTCTACGCCAATGCCGTGCGCCAGCTGCGCCACCGCTCGGCCAACATGGACACGCTGGTGGCTCTGTCGACGGGCATCGCGTTCCTGTTCTCGGCGTTCAACACCTTCTTTGGCGACAGCTACTGGGGCGCACGCGGCATCGAGTGGCACACGTGGTTCGATGCGTCCGTCATGATAATCAGCTTCGTGCTGACGGGACGCCTGCTCGAGGAACGCGCCAAGCACAGCACCGCCTCGGCCATACGGGCGCTGATGGGGCTTACGCCGAAGACGGCCCGACTGGTGGTCGACGGCAACATCGTGGACGCTCCGCTGTCGGCACTGCAAAAGGGCGACACCATTGAGGTGCGCCCCGGCGAAAAAATCCCAGTGGACGGGTCGGTGGTCGACAGCAGCTTTGCCTACGTCGACGAAAGCATGATAACGGGCGAGGCCGTGGCAGTAGAGAAGCGGCAAGGCTCGAAGGTGCTGGCGGGCACCATCATGGTGCCCTACCCCGCAGGCCGTCAGCCGCAGCTCCCCTTCCGCTTCCGGGCCGAGGAGGTGGGACAGAAGACGGTGCTGGCCAACATCATACGCATGGTGCAGGAGGCGCAGGGGTCGAAAGCCCCCGTGCAGCGGGTGGTCGACCGCATTGCTGCCGTCTTCGTGCCTGCCGTGGGCGCCATCGCCCTGCTCACCTTCCTCGGGTGGTACATCGTCGGTGGGCAGGCCATGCTGCCGCAGGCCATCCTGTCTGCCGTGTCCGTGCTGGTCATCGCCTGTCCCTGTGCTATGGGGCTGGCCACGCCCACGGCACTGATGGTGGGCATAGGCAAGGCTGCCGAGAAGAACATACTGATAAAGGATGCCACGGCGCTCGAGGGACTGCGCCAAGTGGATGCGATGGTGGTCGACAAGACGGGTACCATCACGCTGCCCTGCGACGGCGGCGAGGCGCTGAAGCCTCACGCCACCGAGGCCATCGACCAGCTGACGGCGCTCGGCATTGAGGTCTACATGATGAGTGGCGACAAGGAGGAGCGCGTGGCACCCATCGCACGCGAGGCGCACATAGCTCACTACCGCTCGCAAGTGCTGCCGCAGGACAAGGAGAACTTGGTGAAGGAGCTGCAGGCACAGGGTCGCCACGTGGCAATGGTGGGCGACGGCATCAACGACTCGCAGGCGCTGGCGCGCGCCGATGTCAGCATCGCGATGGGCCGAGGCACTGACGTGGCTATGGACGTGGCACAGGTGACACTCATGGGCGACGACCTGCGCCGTATTCCCGAGGCCATCGCACTGTCGAAGAAGACGGTCGGCATGATTCGCCAGAACCTCTTCTGGGCCTTCATCTACAACATCGTCTGCATCCCCTTGGCGGCGGGCATAATAAAAGGCGTTATCCATTTCCAGATAACGCCTATGTGGGCTTCGGCCTTAATGGCCATGAGCTCGGTGAGCGTGGTGCTCAACTCGCTGCGCCTGAAACTACTCGTCAAGTAGGAACAGTGGGTCTTCGGGCATCACCATCACAGGTTGCTGCTCGTAAGCCTTCAACAACTTCTCGGGCACATACTGCTTGTCAACCACCAAGCGGAACATATACTCACGGAACCAACGGGCCGTCATGATGATGCAACCCTGATAGCCTGAGTCTGCACCCCATGAGTTTTCAACCTTCCACTTCAGCGGCTGTCCCTCGGCATCGAGGTCGACAGCCGTCAGTGTCATGGCGTGCGTAGAGCCGCTGTCGAAGGTAGAGATGCGCTCGGCCTTGTTCATGCCAAACGTGGTGCCGAACAGCGAGGCATAGTCGTAGTTCTCGGTGTCGGCATAGCCGCGCTTGCGGTCCAGCTGCTTGCCTACGTCGTAGCTGCTGTATAGCTTTCGGCCATCCTTCAGCGACGCAATGGCGAGGGCTTCAATGTCCTCCATCGGCAGGTTCAGGTACTTCCAGTTGTGGCCGTCGTAGGTGTGGCGGTCGTATTCCACCTCGTAAGTCTTGTAGTAATCACGGCGTGGGTCGTTCATCACCATAATGAACGTACCGTTCAGCTTGTCGCCAACCACCTCCTTGTAGAACGATTGCGGCGTGTACTTCTTCGGGGCGGTCAGTGCCTTACCCTGCTTGTTGCGGAAGGCGTAGGTAAACTCCTTGACGGGCTCGCCCAGCGTGATGACCAGCATGTGGTATATCTCGCCCAGCATCTCTGTCTTGCGCTTCTGTATGTCCTTGGCCTTCTTGCCGGCTGCCACCATCTTGCGCAGCTCCAGCCCCTGCTCGCGCAGCTTCGAGGAAATCAGGCGCGACATACGCGACGTGCTCTCTGCCGAGTACGTCTCGGGCTGTACCTCGGTGGGCACCAGTCCGTACTTCTCCGTCAGGTCAGCCACTCCGCAGAAGGTGCCGCCGTCGTTCAGCGGATGGTGGAAGAAGAACTGCACACGCTGGTCGTCAAGGGGCTTCTTGCCCGTGTCAATGGCGCCTTGCAGCATCAGGTTGGCTTTCTCCAGCTGGTCGTAGAAGAAGAGGTAGTCTTGCGAGAAGGTTACCGTCAGCGAGTCGGTGCGCTTGGCAAAGTTGGCACGCAGCACGTTCAGTCCGCTGAACATCCAGCAACGACCGCTCGACTTCTGGTTCGTAATCGACTGCTTCTTGGTTTCAACACTGAAGTACGTGTCCATCGCACCTGCATTCTGCATGTTCTTGGCCAGCGCGTCAATGGCGTTAGAGGCCAGTGCGTTGCGCAGCGCACGGTCTGATGCCGTCGGTGCGTTCTGCTGCTCTATCTGCTGCAGCATCTGCGGCGTGATACCGCCGTCCTTGGTCTGGGCAGCCGCTGTCAGCGTGGCCGCCAGCCCCATACATAACATTACTTTTCTCATGATTATTTGGATTTAATGTGTATCGTCTTCACGGGTGTGGTGCCCTGTTTAGTCGCCGTCGGCACCGTCGCCCCCTTACTATTATTATAATAGGTGTGGGCCTCGGGCAACCATTCCTGTATCTGTTTGATACGGGTGGCATCGCTCGGGTGCGTGCTCAGCCATGAGGTGGAGCCGCCGCCCGTGGCTGCCGACATACGTTGCCAGAAGGCCACGGCGGCATCGGGATTATAGCCGGCCATGGCTGCAAAGATGATGCCCAGATGGTCGGCCTCGCTCTCGTGGTTGCGCGAATACTTGGCACTGGCACCCTGCGCGCCCAGTCCGAACACGGTGCCGGCTATGCTCTGCAGGTCGGTACTGACACCAGCCCCGGCCATCAGGATGCTCAGGGCTTGGGCACCGTATTGCTGCTTGATTTGCGTACTCATCTGTTCGGCTGAGTGCTTGGCCACGGCGTGGGCTACTTCATGGCCTAATACAATGGCCAGCGAGGTCTCGTCCTGCGTGACGGGCAGCAGGCCTTCATACACCACAATCTTGCCCCCGGGCATACAAAAGGCATTCACCTGCTTGTCCTGCACCAAGTTGAACTCCCACTGATAGTTGGCAACCTCGTTGCTTAGACCGTTGGCGTTCAGGTAGTTCGTCACGGCTGTTGCCAGCTTCTGCCCTACCCGTCTCACCATCTCAGTGTTCTTCTTGTCGGTCGATGCCTTGGCCGTCTGCATATATTGCTGGTACTGCTGGTTGCTCAGACTGAGCACCTGCTGGTCTGACACCATCAGTTTCTGCTTTCGCCCCGTGATGGGCACTGTCGACGTGGTGCCACAGCCCACTAACAGGGCTGCCACCAGCGACATTAAAATCAATCTTATCTTCTTCATCAGCCTTATTTTCTTAATGCCCAAACCATTTGCAAGGGATTGTGCTTCAGCATTTGCCACCAGCGGCGGCCTCCTATCACTTGTTGCAAGATGAAGCGTCCCTCCTTCTCGCGAGGTGCTATCGGCAACTGCTCAGCATTCATGGCAAACACCTCTTGCATCACCCACATCACACCTCCGGCAAATGCCTTCATGCCGAAGTGGCTCATCACCTTCTTCACGGTCATGTTGTGCTTATAGGTGCCAAAGCGTCCGCCCTGTTGCTTCATAATGAAGAAGCAGTCCATCAGCAGGCGCATATCCACACGGCCATACAGGAACTGCTCGTGCAAATGCTGCAACACGTAGACAACATTCATGTCTGCCGACGGCAGCATCCTGTCACCGTCCTTCACAAACAGCTGTTCTTTGTTCTGCCTGAACCAGCGCTGCACCTTCGCATTCCGCAGTGGGTTCTTGCTGTATGCCGCCTGCGGCAGCATTCTTACCTCCGTGTCCTTCCATGCGTCAAGCCAAACGACACGACGGCTATGCCTGACTGTCGCCTGCCCCGTCTGCTGTACCAATTTGATGATTTTCGCAAGATTGCAGTCCAAAACCACGTCAATGCCGTTAGGCTGCCTCAGTTCCTGCAACTCGTCACCATAGCAACGAGCCACTCCCTGCCCTAACAGCACACTGTTGTATATCTTCCGCTCCAGCAGCTTCTTCTGCAACGTAGCACAGTGCTTGTCCACGACCTCATTGCTCATACGCACTTCCTCGGCCTCCGACATCCAGTCGATGCTCACATCCTGAGGCGCGCGCAGTCCAAACTCAAACAGTCGCTCCACACCCTTGTAGCATACGCCTGCCACAGCCTGCCGCTGCGCAAGCTGGTGTAACTCCAGCCATTCCTCTGTCGACGGCCCTCTGCTCAAACAGTCCAACTGCCCTACAGACACCTGCAATAGTTCATAAAATAGCTTTTCCATAGTCAATCCAGTTCTTCATATCTTGAATTGTTCGACTTATACTCCGGCACAATCTCCTTCATCTTCTTAACCGTCGCCATGTCGTCGTATCTATCTTATTCATTGGTTGCAAAGGTACGACATTTTTTTATTATACATATCATTTTAAAAGAAAATAACAAAACAGGTACAAAGAAAAGGCTACCGCATATAGGACAATAGAGAAAAAGAAGAAATAGACGATTTCTTTTGGTTTTTCAACCGCTAATTATTACTTTTGCAAACGGAAATTAAACTTAACGAACAAAATGGAGAATAAGAATAGGTATATGGCTGTGGCATACCACTTGTATGCAGAAGACGAGAACGGTCAGGGACTGGTGGAAGTGGCCAAGGAAGAACAGCCGTTCCAGTTTATCACAGGCTTCGGCATCGCACTGGATGCTTTTGAGGCTAACGTTGCGAATCTGGAGAAAGACAAAGAGTTTGACTTCACACTGGAGAAAGAAGAGGCATATGGTGACCGTGACATGGAGCGTGTACTAGACTTGGAACGCAATATGTTCTGCATTGACGGGCGCTTTGACCACGAGCATATTTACCCTGATGCCGTTATCCCTTTGCAAAATGAAGAGGGCACCCGTTTCTATGGTCGTGTGCTTGAGGTGGGAACAGACACGGTAAAGGTTGACCTGAATCACCCGCTGGCTGGCCAGAAACTACAGTTCAAAGGCAAAGTGATAGAAAACCGCGAAGCCACTAACGAAGAGATTCAGCAGTTGATAAAGCAACTGACAGGCGGATGCGGTGGATGTGGCGGCAACTGTCATGAAGGCTGTGGCAGCGACGGGGACTGTGAATGTGGATGTGGGTGCAAATGAACACAATAGGTAACATATTCAGGCTTACTACGTTTGGAGAAAGCCACGGCGAGGCCATTGGCGGCGTAGTGGACGGTATGCCAGCTGGCATACCCATTGACGTAGCATTTATACAACAGGAACTGAATAGGCGTAGGCCTGGCCAGAGCCATATTACAACTGCCCGTAAGGAAGCTGACAAAGTAGAACTGCTAAGTGGAGTGTTTGAAGGGAAATCAACAGGATGCCCTATTGGGTTTATCGTGCGCAATACCAATCAGCACTCTAACGACTATGATAATATGCGGGAATTATACCGGCCATCACACGCAGACTACACCTATACATATAAATATGGTACGCGCGACCATCGAGGTGGAGGACGCTCGTCGGCTCGTATCACTATCAGCCGATGCGTGGCTGGAGCACTGGCCAAACTGGCCCTAAAAGAAATAGGGGTACGCATTACAGCCTATACATCGCAAGTAGGCAGCATTGCTTTGGAGCGAGACTACCGAAAATATGACCTAACATTAACAGAAAGCAATGCTGTACGCTGTCCTGATACAGAGAAAGCAGCTGAGATGATTCGTCTGATTGAGGAGGTAAAAGCCGAAGGAGACACTATCGGAGGTGTAATCACTTGCGTTATACAGGGTTGCCCGCCTGGACTAGGAGAACCTGAGTTTAGCAAACTTCACGCCATGCTGGGGGCTGCCATGTTGAGCATCAATGCTGTAAAAGGGTTTGAATACGGAGAGGGATTTGACGGAGTTGCCATGCGTGGCTCTGAACAGAATGATGAGTTCCTCCCTCTCAATTCTCAGTACGACCATCAAGAACAAAAGCTCTCAACCAAAACTAATCACAGCGGAGGCATACAAGGCGGCATCTCTAACGGACAGGATATATACTGCAGAGTGGCTTTCAAGCCCATAGCAACCCTGTTGCGTGAACAAAAGACGGTAGACATACACGGCAAAGAAACCACACTGACGGCCAAAGGACGTCACGACCCATGTGTGCTACCACGTGCCGTACCTGTGGTGGAAGCAATGACAGCAATTACCATCTTGGATGCCTATTTGGCAGATAAAGCAGGAAAAATATCCTAAAATCGCATCTAAATGCAGAAAAAAACATAAAAAACCTTGCAGTTTAAAAGATTTGTACTATCTTTGCAAGTGCTATTCAGGGTTTGTGATAAATCCTAATATGCTTTGGTTAAGTCTAGTTTAGTTTTTGTGTTGGTTGAGAGCAGTCGGTTGACTGCTCTCAAATTTTATCATAGACAGCCAATAATCTCGTGGACGTCCTTGCAACCATGACGGTCAAGCCAATCAGAAATACCGTCGCGCACCTTGATGGTGACAGCTGGGTCAAGGAAGTTGGCCGTGCCTATCTCTATGGCCGTAGCACCAGCCATCAAGAACTCAATAGCATCGGTAGCACAAGATATACCGCCCAATCCGACAACGGGGATTTTAACAGCCTTAGCCACCTGCCACACCATACGCAGGGCAACAGGTTTGACACAAGGACCACTGAGCCCGCCTGTACCAATGCTAAGCAACGACTTACGACGTTCAATATCAATAGCCATACCCATCAGCGTATTGATAAGCGATACACCATCAGCCCCCTGAGCCTCACAAGCACGAGCAATATCTGCAATATTAGTGACATTAGGCGATAGTTTCACGATAAGGGTCTTATGATAACGCTCACGAACAGCACGCACCACACTCTCTGCCCCAGCACAAGTGACACCAAAAGCCATGCCCCCGTCTTTCACATTAGGACATGAGATATTCAACTCAATAGCAGGAATATGCTCCAAAGCATCAATACGGGTAGCACATTCCGCATAGTCTTCTGGAGAGGAGCCACTGACATTGACTATGATATTCGTATCAATATCCTTAATCTGTGGATAGATATGCTCGCAGAAATAGTCTACTCCCTTATTCTGCAGCCCCACACAATTCAGCATACCCTGCGGGGTTTCTGCCATACGAGGATAGTCGTTACCCTCACGGGGCTTCAGTGTAGTACCCTTTACAATAATGCCTCCTAAGCCGTCAAGAGGAACAAAGTCTGCAAACTCAAGGCCGTAGCCAAACGTACCAGAGGCAGTCATCACTGGATTCTTCAAGGCCAGCTGCCCTATATTTACTCTTAAATCTGCCATAACAATCGTTTTACGTTAAACACTGGCCCTTCTTTGCATACACACAAATTGCCCTCCGTGGTCTTCTCCACACAGCAGAGACAAGCCCCAAGGCCGCAGGCCATCATATTCTCCAATGACACTTCACACTCTATACCATTCATCTTTGCATAACGAGCCACAGCCACCATCATAGGCTTAGGCCCACAGGTGCAGATACGGTCAAAATGTTCTTGCAGCACAGAATGGTTAGTCACAAAGCCCTTCTCGCCCATAGAGCCGTCTTCTGTCGTGATACAAACGCGCCCATACTGACTAAACAAGTCAAGCTCCAGCAGGTCTTCTGCCGTACGACCGCCCAACAGGAAGGTTGGTTCAAAGCCCTGCCAACGCAGTTCTGCACCCAGATAAAGCATCGGAGCCATACCTACCCCACCACCTATTAACAGGACTTTCTCTGCCAGAGTCGCTGGCATCGTGAACGTATTGCCCAAAGGAAGCATACAATTCAGTTTACTACCCGCCTGTATGCTCCCCAACCATCGTGTACCATCTCCTATCATAGCTACCATCAGCCAAAGTTCATTTCGCTCCCTATCTACATAATTAATAGAGATAGGGCGACGCAGAAACGTTGTGGAAGAACCGTCAACGCGCACCTCAACAAACTGCCCTGGCAGCATCTCTGGCAATGGTTTCTCGTCCGTCAGCTTCAACAGCACATGCTTCGGACTAAGCCGTTCTACGCTGCGAACCATCAAATCAAGCACATATTTCTTCATAACCTTAATTATATATAGCGCTGCAAAATTAAGAAAAAAAAATGAGAACACTCTCATTTAAGTGTCCCCATTTCAAACATTATTCACAGATTTATTTCTTCGCTGGTACGAAAGTCTCGTAAGTTTGGTCATCATAATAGACACGAATCTCAGTAACCTTACGTGGCTCTTTGTCAACAATTTTAATTTCTTGCCGAACATGTTCTGCAGGTGTATTTCTTACACTCTGTTGAAACTGCGACGCTGGATGCGCTTTTGGCTGACCAGCCGGCACCTGAGATATAGAGGTATCAAAATTGAGCATCGGTTCCTGACCTGACAAAGGAGTATCAGAAGGAGTATCAACTACGGGTTGGGAGTGAGAAATATACATATCGCCAACACCAAAAAGAAGCCACTCAACACTGATGTCAGGAATTTTCGATTTGATAGACTCAACGATATTCAGGGTAGGACGGGTACGTCCATTGAAAATGCTGCTCAAAGTAGCAGGTGCCTGTTGAAGGAAGTCGGCAAACACTTGTTGGGTCATGTGTCGGTCTTCCATAATCATACGTATACGTTCTTTTGTATCCATCGTTAGCTTAATAAGGGCCTATAAGGCCATTTTTGTTAGATTTTACAAAGGTAAAACAAATTTTTGAGATATGCAAGGA